>CALYAQ010000025.1 GCA_944393615.1 uncultured Clostridia bacterium | reverse complement strand
TAATACGAATGCAGGAGGAGAATATGTACAAAATTAGTGTAATAATACCAACATATAACGTTGAAAAATATATAGAAGTTTGTATAAATTCAGTCATTAACCAAACAATAGGATTTGATAACATAGAGTTAATAGTTGTTGATGACTGTTCAACTGACAATACATATAAAATTTTAGAAGAATATTGTAAAAAGTATAACAATTTTTTCTTATTTAAAACAGATAAAAAAAGTGGAGTTGGAGGCAAGCCAAGGAATATTGGAATTAACAATGCACATGGAAAATATTTAATGTTTTCTGACGCAGATGATTTTTTTACATTAAATGCTTGCGAAATAATGTATAATGCTATTGAACAAAAAAATGCAGACTTTATAATAGCAAACTGGTCATACGCAGATGAAGACGGTACACCTTATGATAGACCAATATTTGATTTAGAAAGATTTAAACCTTTTAAATTAAGTATTAATGATTGTGTAGACTCATTTTACGTTATGAATTCTTCAATGTGCAATAAAATATTTAATAGAGAATTTATAGAAAAACATAATATGAGATGTTTAGAATATGTACCTGGCGAAGATACGCATTTTGCAATGTGTGCTTTTTTAGAAGCTGATAATGTATACTATATTGATAATATAATGTATTATTATAGACAAAGATATAACGAAAATTCATGCTCAACATCGTTTAATTGCTCTTTGAAATATTTTCAAGGTATGAATGTGTCATATAAAGCAGTATATGATAAATTCAAATTAAAGGGACAACTTAATTTTTATAGATTTGTTTATGCAAGAAATATGACATATTTGTTATATAAGTTTATTGATTCTACATTGCTTTCTGATGCTGAAAGAGTTGAAATACTTACATCTATGAAATGGTTTTATGCATTAAGTTTAGAATTGAATGTACCAGCTTGCCAAAAGTCATTGTGTATTTTGATAGAAAAAATAGTTAATGATAAGTATCAAGATGCAATTGATATATGTAAAATTATTGCTGAAATTAGAACCTATTTACCAAGTGAAGTAAAGAAAAAAATGTCAAAACCGTATGAAGCAATGTACAAAAAAATGTTAGAGGAAAAATATTAAGGAGGATATGATATGAAGAAGTTAGCTTTTTATTTTAAAATAATAGCAAGAGGCGGAAGTGAATTAGCATTACTTAAGTATTTTATGAATAACTATAATAATGAAGAATGTGTAGTTATATACTATGATGCAGAGCAAACAGATATGTCGGTAGTTGAAGACTATAATAAATATGTAGACACTTATCATTTAAAAGAAGATGAAGTATATAATGCACAAGTAGCAATTAATTGTTCAATGTATGATACTGATGAAGAACTGTTCGAAAGAATTAATGCTGAAAAGTATGTTTATTGGTCTAATATGAGCCCTTTTGCGGTAAGAATAGATTATACAGGGGATAAATTATTAAAATATAATTCTTATCTTGCACCTTCAAATCATGTTGCGAAATGCATTGAAAAAATGAATAAAAACACTAAAGGAAAAATATATGTAGCGAACCCAATAGTTAATTTTGAAGAAATTAGATCAAAAGCTAAAGAAGTTCAAGATGAAATTACTAGAGTTGAAGGAAGATATAACTTAATAACAGTTGGTAGATATACAAAAGAGAAAGGATATGAATATAATATTGAAATAGCAAATGAGCTAAAGAAATTAGGGGTTAATTTTGTTTGGTATTCTATAGGATTTTTGCGTCCTAAACATCAAGATTTCTATAACGAGTTACAACAAAGAATAAAAGAATATGGTTTAGAGGAAAATATAATACATTTAGGTGTTAAAAATAATCCTTTTAAATATATTGCTAGCTGTGATTTAAGTTTACTATTTACAACAACAGAAGCTTGGGGATTAGGAATTACTGAATCAAAAGTACTAGGTGTTCCAGTTGTTGCAAGTAATGTAGATGGAGTTCCTGAACAAATAACTAATGAAGAAAATGGTTTGCTATTTGAATTACCAAAATGTAAAGAAGACTATATTAAGATAGCTGAAGGAATAAAGAGAATTTTAACTGACAAAGAGCTATATAATAAAATGCAGGCAAATCTTTCAAAATTTATATATAATGTGCCTGAAATTGTTGATACAATGAATGAATGCTTTTTTAATAAAGAGGAGTAAAAATGAAATTTTCAATAATAATACCATGCTATAATTCAGAAAAGTACATTGAAAAATGTTTGAGAAGTATTTTTAATCAAACGTTAAATAAAAAAGAATATGAAGTTATTATAATTGATGACGGATGTACAGATAATACAATAAAAATAGCCCAAAATTATCCTGCGATTTTTTTAAAAACAAGTAGAAGGAAGGCAGGAGGTGCAAGGAACAAAGGAATAGATAATGCAAAAGGGGAATATTTGATTTTTTTAGATAGTGATGATGAACTTTATAGTAATGATTGCTTAGAAAAATTATTTAATTTTATTAAAGATGAAGATTTAATATATTTACCGTTAATTACAACTAATAGTAAAACAGGGGAATTAGAAATTAGAAAAATGGCTCCTAGCACTACAAAAGAAGATATGATAGCAAATACCACATTGTTAGGACCTGCTTATAGATGTATAAGAAAAGAGACGTTGGGCGATATACATTTTACAGAGGAAATATATTATGAAGATGTTTTATATGCAATGAAAATAATGTGTAAGGCTGAAAAAATTTCATGTTTTGAAGATACATTCTATAAGTACAATAAACATTTAGATAGTATGACTCATTCTAGTTTTTCAATAGAAAAACAAATTGATTTTATATCAGATGCACTTAAACTAATAAAATTAGCAACTACATACCCTAAATATTTTAATGCAATAATGCAAAGGTTGGAAAGAATAGATATAAATAAAAGAATGAATGATATATATATACAATTAAATGAGGAACAAAAAAAATACATTTGATGTTAAATGTGTTTTTTTGCTTTTCTATAGTTTTTTCAATTTTTATGCTATAATATTTCTAGAGTTTAAAATTATGTAGTCGATAATTGCATAACTTAAAAAGTGAGGAGACTTTGAAAAATATAGATAATAGAAGAATACGAAGGTATATACCATATATAATATTAGTTATTGGTGCAGTTTGCATTGTGTTGCAAATATTTTTTATATCAAAAGGGCTATTAAAAGAAACGGTGCTAATTATATTTGGTGTAGGGAGTTGTGTGATTATTTAGGGGTAACATGCAATTGGAAGTACGACTGTGCAGAATTTTATTATAAAGAAGAACTATATCGTTTTAGTTATGGAGCATATTCGGTTATGACTAAATATGTGGGTGGAATATCTAAGAAGCTTTCACACAAAGTGATAATTATCAATGGACATTTATATATATCTATTGACGATGTAAACGAATTGTTTGAGCTTAATTTAATATGCAAAAGATAATTTTGTAGTGAGGGTAGTAATGTGTAAGTTATATAATGCGATTAAATAAGGTAATGTGTTTTGTAATTTGGATACATTATCTTATTATTTTTTACTTGCTTAAACAAAAAGTGGCTGTAAAAAAAAGTGGTTCTACCGAAAGTTTATGTACAAAAGCAAAATAAAGATAGTTAACATTTTTTTATTTTTTGCTTTTTGGTCAATTGAAAAAGTAAATGCAATTCTGTAAGGTAAATGCAAGTTGTAAGAAAAAATGCAATAAAAAAAGCAATATTTTAACAAAAAGTATTGCTTTTTTTTGAAAATAGTGTAAAATTAAAGT
>CALYAQ010000024.1 GCA_944393615.1 uncultured Clostridia bacterium | reverse complement strand
ACTTTAATTTTACACTATTTTCAAAAAAAAGCAATACTTTTTGTTAAAATATTGCTTTTTTTATTGCATTTTTTCTTACAACTTGCATTTACCTTACAGAATTGCATTTACTTTTTCAATTGACCAATAAAAAAGAAAAAGTAATAATTATAATACTCTTTCTCCTAAATATGTATCAATGTACATATCTATAATTTGTTTTGCCTTCTCATTTGATATACTACATTTACCTCTACAATTATTGTAATCATTATGTTCGTTAATGCAATAACATATGCACCTTGCTAAAAGTTTTTCTTTTACAACTTTTAGTAAGTCTTTACATTTGTTTGAATTATCAGGTTCTCCGTTACAAAATTTTGCTCCGCACCTTAATTCTTCGGTATGCATGAAGTTGTCCGAATGTGTATATGTTGAATAAGCATTTACATATTCGACAATAACAGCATCGATTACATCTTGCTCAACATCGTGGTTTGTATAATTCTTTACAAACTCCTGTGCATGGTTGTACAAACTTGAATAAATCATGTTTTACCTCTTGTAATTAAATTACGCACCAATATATATAATAGCATAAATTTATACTTTTTTCAATAGTTTTATAAATTTATCTTTCTTCCATTCCATCCGCTTCTACATTTCTAGACGTATTCGGTACCATATCAACTGGAAATCCTTTTGTAGAGCAATACTCCTCCTTTTCTTGCTCATTTCTCAAATCAATTATACCTTCAGCATGCAACCTTTTTCTTATACTACTGCCAATAATTAACCCTACACCTTCTTTTGCTGATATATATGTTAAGTCCTTGTCATTTTTTGCATTGCAACTTTTTTCATACTTATTAAAATATGTACGCATAAATTCTCCTATATTTTCCTTATCTATATACATTTTAGTAAGCTGTGACTTTTTTTCTCCATTTTCTTCATATACAGTTCCCACTTGTAAATCTTGTTGTTCTGTTTGAGCAAAAGCGATATTATACTCTGTTTCGTCAACTTTTCTCATTCCATTAACTGTATCAATGATTAATTCAGGCGAACATTCATGTAGTTGTGTACCTATTATGTTATTTAAAACACTAACATTATATGATTTATCGCATTGCTTTAAGCATAAACCTTTTTTGTCAAATTCACTAACAGTATGCATATCATCTTTATAAAATTCAAAATCGCTTTTTAAACAAAAATATGGTGTTAGCCCTTGTATTATATTATACCTATCTGCAGTCAAATCAGTATTATACCAATCATAATCAATCTTTACTTGATTCCAAGCATGTCCGTGTTTATTAGCTGTACCCTTAACAAAATTAGACTCTATATTAACACATTCCAACATATTTCTTAATATATCTGCATACCCAGCGCATACACATTTTTGTTCTAATAAACCACCTTCTAAATTTCTGCTACTTAATTCATGTTCTTTAAAATATTGCCTATTTTCATTTTCGTATTCGGCTGATTGGTCAAAATATATGTTATATATAATTGCATTTTGTACAGCAACAAATTTATCTACATCAGGTAAGTTAGGATCTATATCCCCTATCAATTCTTCAATTTTATCTTTTATTTTTATATATTTATTAATATCATATTGTTCGTAATTATCTATATATTTAAATACTTTTATACTATCAAAAAATGCTTTTGGCGAGACTTTTTCATTTATTACATTTAATTGCTCTACTGATAATTCAGAAACATTATCTATAACCTGATTAAAGCCCATATTTTTTTCAACAAGTTCATTAACATGGTCAACTAACTGTGACAGTTCGACTAAATCTTGTATCTCTCCTGTTCTTAAACAAACTTGAACATTATCTAATCCTAACTTTCTTATTTTCTTTACATCTTGTACATCTTTTATAGAAATAGTTGGCATATTATTTGTGTATTTCGATATCGTTTCTATATCTGATACATCTACTGCTACATCACTAAAATGTTTTTGCTTTGAAGCTAAATACATATCATATTGTGTTGGTAAATATGATAAGCCCATTGTCTTTTTTGTATAATCTGATATATCTATTTCTTTAGTTTCTACATCTATAAGTGATAAATTCATTTGCTTTATATTCTCTAATTTTGATAAATCTATTTCGCAATTACTATTTTCTTCTAAATTTAAGCCTTGTAATTGCTTCATATTATATATACAATCTAGGTTAGTTTCTTTAAAATTTAGTCCACTTAAATTTATATGTTCTACATTAAATTCTTCATATTGCATTATTCTTGATAATTCAGATATAAAGGTATTAGTTTCATTTATCCTTTCGTTATCAGGAACAAGTTCATTAACTTGATTTAAGAATATGTCTTTATTTCCTCTTAAATATTCTAATAAACTAAAATCAAGTATCCTTGTATTATGTAATTCTTCTAATGTTATCTTATTATTTCTAGCACCTAAAGCATAAGCTAGCCATTTACTCTTAATTTCAATTTGTTCCATTACGCTCCTCCAATATATTAATTTTATCATATATGTTTTAAAAAAGTAAACAATAATTTGACATTTGTCAAAAAAAAATGTATACTATTTTAGTATAAAAAATTATTGGAGTAAAATTAATGGACACACTACTACTATCTGTAGGATATTTGTTACTGACATTTATATTAACATTATTATGTTATAAATATTTTGGTAAATATGGATTAATTATATGGATTTGCATTTCAATTATTATGTGCAACATACAAACAATGAAAATTAGTGAATTTTTTGGTTTATCACTTTCATTGGGTAATATATTATATGGTTCTATATTTTTAGCATGTGATATATTAAACCATAAATATGGTAAACAATGGGCCAAAAAAGCAACTAAATTAAGTTTTCTTGTAATGATTGTATTTTGTGTTTTAATGTATTTATTCTTGCAATTTACGCCAAGTCCCATTGATACATCACAGCACGCATTAGAAATTATATTTTCTTATGTCCCACGTATAACATTTGCAAGTCTTCTTGCATATTATATTGGGCAAACCTGTGATATTCATATTTTCCAATTCTTACAAAAGAGGTTTAATACATTATGGCTTAGCAATAACGTAAGTACTGCTATTGGTCAAACTATTGATACTTTACTCTTTGTATCCATTGCATTTATAGGTTTATTAGCTATGAATGAAATTATAGAGATTATTGTAACAATGGTTGCAATTAAGCTTCTAATAGCTGTTTGTGATACTCCTTTTATGTATATTGCAAATGGTATTAAAAACGTAAAAGAAATTGAAAATGAATAAAAGTGTAGCGTATCAATACTACATTTTTATTTTTTCTAATTTTTCACAAACCCCCACAAAATCATTATTTAACAAAAAATGTCGGTCGTAAGCGACATTTTTTCACTAAACCAACATTTTTGTTCTTTCTATTTTAAATATTCTTTTAAAATCATAAACACTTCTTCCACATTTTCACAAGTATTTATCTTATTTTTAATATCCGAATTTCCTGGTAAACCTTTAATATACCAACATATATGTTTTCTCATTTCTCTTATTGCAGTATATTCTCCTTTATTTTGTATTTCCATTTTATATTGCTTTAATATAGCATCTAATATATCTTTGTTATTAATATTACATTGTATATTTTCTTTGTCCATATTTAATATTTGTTTAAATATAAAGGGGTTACCCAAAGACGCTCTACCTATCATAACAGCATCGACTTTAGCATATTCAATCATATTTTTAAAACTTTCATAATCTACAATATCGCCATTTCCAATCACAGGTATATTTACATTCTCTTTAACCTTTTTTATATATTCAATTTTACTTGTTCCAGAATAAAAGTCTTGCCTTGTTCTACCATGTACAGTTATTGCTTTAGCACCATTAGCCTCTATTATTTTTGCAACTTCTACAACATTTATACTATTATCATCCCAACCAATACGAACTTTTACAGTAATTGGTTTTTTGGTTGCTAAAACTGCACTTTCAACTATTTTAGCTATATTTTGTGGCTCTTTTAATAAAGCACTACCTTCATTATTGCCCACAACTTTAGGTACTGGACACCCCATATTTATATCTATAATATCTGCTATATCTGCTATTTTCTTAACTGCATCGTATATCACTTTAGGGTCAGAACCAAAAATTTGAACCGCTCTTGGCATATTGTGTATATCACATTTTAAAAGTTCAAGAGTTTTTTTATCATTATATATTATTCCTTTTGCACTAACCATTTCTGTATATACTAAACCCGCACCAAAATCAGCACATATTTTTCTAAAAGCTCTATCAGTAACCCCTGCCATAGGTGCCAAAAACACATTGTTTTTTATTTTCACATCTCCAATTATAACTTCTTTTACATACATTTATTATCATCCTAACAATACAATTTTTTCTCTTTGAGCACTAATATTTAAAAGTATTCCTATTGCTATCATATTACAAATCATTGAACTTCCACCATAACTAACAAAAGGTAATGGAACACCCGTAATAGGTAACAACCCCATTGTCATACCAATGTTTTCAATAATATAGAACATAAACATAGCCATAATACCTATTGCTACTTGTGAGCCAAAGTTGTTTTTAGCCGTTTTTGATATATATATACATCGTAGCAACAACCACATTGATAAAATAATGACTAAGCCTGCAACAATAAAGCCCATTTCCTCTCCTATTACTGCAAATATAAAGTCGGTAGTTTTAGGATATAGATAACCTAATTGTGTTTGATTTCCTTCGCCTATTCCCATTCCGGTTAGCTGACCAGAACCTATTGCTATTTTAGATTGAATTATATTATATCCCTTTCCTAATGGGTCAATACTAGGGTCTAAATAAACTTGTATTCTATCTTTAGCATGTTGTGGTAAAACAAACATATATAGAAGCGGTAATATTACAACAGTAGCCAATGCTGTTACTATTATATATTTTTTATCAATATTAGATATAAATAACATAACTAAAGTAAAAACTATAAATGTCATTGCTGTACCATAATCAGGTTGCATTACAATTAATAAAACAGGCACCATTACTAAAATAAATATTATTAGTAAATTCTTTATTCTATTTATACCATTTTCGTCATTTACCTTTATTTTTGTTATAACTGCTGCTAAAGAAAGAATAACACAGATTTTAGCTAGTTCAGAAGGTTGAAAAGCCATAAACTCAAGATTATACCAACTTGTTGCCCCATTTATTGGTGGCATAAACAATACTCCAATCAAAAGGATAATAGATACAGCGTATAAAATCATCCAATATCTTTGATATAATTCATAATTTATCATAGAAGTTATTAGCATTATAGCAAACCCTAAACCAATCCATATTAATTGCTTTGAGAACTCACTTCCATGTATATCTCCGCTTGCAGCACTATATAAAGCAACACAGCCAATTGTTGCTAACATTAAAACTATTATTATTAATTTATAATCTAAATTCTTTAATATCTTTTTAATCATTTTTAACCTCGTCTATAAATATTATCACATTTTTAGTCAAAAGTATATCAGTTTTAGAAAAAAATAAAACCAAATATAAAAAGCACACATAAAGTGCTTTTAAAAAATTAATTTCCTATTACTATTGTAGAACCATTCATATATGCTGGGCAATTAGATTTTAGACAAACTACTGGACGAAGCCCATAGGAACCGTAATAGTAGTAGTTTTCCACATAACCGCCGCCCACATAAATCACATCGTCGGTGGCGGCTCCGTTGGACGGAGAAGCCAACCAATAGGAGTAACCACTATTAGAGTAAAATCCATCATTTGTTATTTTTTGAAAATATGTACCATTTACTGTATATCCATACGTACTTGTTCCTATTGGTATATTTGTTCCTACTTTCGCTTTATATGCTGCTACAAATAACTCTATGGTTGGGCCTCCTATTGCTCCTACTACATAACTTGTTATTTTGCTATTTGTTGGACTTGCATATGCTCCAAAATCATTTACTAAATATGCTACTGCTTTACAATTGTTATAACTACCATTTAATGTATATCCACTTGCTCCTAGCTTAAATATTTTATACACACTTGAACTATTTGCTGTTGTTACTCCTGTTGCATCATCTAATGTCAAGCTTTGATTTCCTAAGTTATTTGTTGATATCAAGAATACGTATCCATTTGTTAAATCTTCATAAAATACACTCCATGCACTTACTCCATTGGCTGTATATCCACTTACACTATATCCATATTCTGTTGCTCCCGTTATTAAATCTGCTAATGTAGTATTTGTTGTTGCTATTATACTATTACTTGTATATTCATTTCCTAATGTATCTATTGCTTTTACTTGTACACTATATGTTGTTCCTGATGTTAAATTATCAAATGTATTGCTCTCTTGCCATGTTTCTCCATTATCTTTGCTATATTTATATGTTACTGCCTGTCCGTTATTATCACTTGTATTTGCTTTTATTGTTAGACTTGTTGTTGTTTTTGATAATACTGTTGGAGTAAAACTATATGGGGCTGTATTATCAAATGTATAACTTTGTGATACTACATTTCCACTTGTATTTCCTGCTTTATCATATATTTGTTTTACATGTAAATAATATGTGCCAGTTAAATTTGTTCCTATTGTAAAGGCTGTTCCATTTGTATATGTTGTCCAACTTCCTCCTACTTGAGTTGTACTACTTGTTGATAAATAGTATTCATACGTATTATAGTTTGCTAGTTCGTTATTATCTGTTACTGTTATTGTTACTTGTGTATTTTTTGCTAGTCCTATTCCATTTGGTTCTATTGTTATTGTTGGGCTTATATTATCTAATTCTCCTATTACTCCTCCGGTTATCTTTAATGTATTACTTACTACTTGCCCCTGCTCATTTATTAATCGTATTTGTATTCCACTTTCTT
>CALYAQ010000023.1 GCA_944393615.1 uncultured Clostridia bacterium | reverse complement strand
TACTCGGTATTTCAATATGAGGAGTTGTTTGACTTTTTAATTCCTCATATTTACCTTTAATCATCAATAATTCTTTGTATTCTTCTAAAGAAATTGTTATAGTATTTTCCATTTAATTCTCCTTTTTAACTATTTTTTCTAAATTATGGAATATGTCATAAGCTCCACCAGCCAATATACCGCTTAAAGCAATTGCTGTGCTGAAATCTTTTGTTATAATCCATTCTATTATTGCAATAATTAAGCCTATAGCGATGTTTTGTAGTGGGATAAGGTTAGTACTTATCCAACTGAATTTCTTTGCTAGAGCTCCTAAAATCCATGTTACAACAATTGTTACAATTGTTAGAATTTCTGTTAGTTCCATTTCTCTCACCTGCCTTTCTAATCTATGCTAGTCCAATCTTTGCGAATACTAGAGCAACTACTGCTGCCAATATTGCTGACACAACATAACTAACTAAATTCTTCCATTTCTTCGCATTTGCTACTACAGTTTCTTTTTCAAATTCCTTCTTTAAATCAGATATTTCTTTTTCTAATTTATCATTCTCGGCTTTTAAAGAATTGATATCCTTTTGTGTAGCGTTAGTTGAACGTATCACCGCTTCTTTTGAATTTGCTACTATTGTCTTTAAATCTTCTGATATATTCTTCATTTCAACTATAAACTTTTGTAAAGAACTATCTAAATGATGAAGTTCATCTTTGTCTTTCTCTCGATAATTTTCTAATGTTGTTACTCTTCTTTTTAAATCTTCTATTTCTTCTTTTATTTTAATTACCTCCTTTTATTTAAATGCAATAAAAATTAATTGTAAAACTGCTGTAGGATTTCCAAATTTACTCCAACTTAAAGTAAATCCATCATCATCAAATGATTGAAAAAAAGCAGTTTCTGACATGGAACTAAAATTGCTAAAAGTAATAAACGAATTGTCCACTTTATAAGCGGCTTGAGATATTTGATATATATTTTTCGTAATAGTTCCATCAGTTACGCCTTTAGAGTTATAAATTTGTCCATCAACTGCCATAAGCGCAATAACCAGTTTGGGTTTAAACCCAAAACCATTATAAGAAACAGCACCATCGGCAGCCGATGAGTCTCTAGTAAAAGTTAAAACTTTAACATCTGATAATGCATCTTCTACATTATCTTGCAACAGATTTAAATTAGTTCCATTAATCGGACTATTTGTACTTGGATAATTTTCAAAATCTATTTTTTCCAATTTATTTGTTATTTAGTTTTATTTCTATGCTATTCGTTTCCAGAAGGCTACAACTTCATATGGTTGTAAATTATTATGTGGGTAATTGCTACCTGTGTCGGATGAAACAACGTTCACACCAGAACTACCAGATAATTCGTTAGAATAAGTTGATCCTAGTTGAATTTGAATATTTTGATATCGTATATCATGACTGTGAGCAGGTATTTCTGGAATTGTTAATATGTGCGTTTTCTCTCCACCCGTTTTACCAATAGTATTAAAGTCGGTATCATTAGAATCAATACCCACCGGTACTTTCCCAATTAATTCTCTTTCCCAGGTAAATCCCAAATAATTACTATAATCCGTATTTGTAAAATCAATAAATCCTCTACCTATAGGATAAATTAAATTTAATATTTCGCTGAAATTATTATTCAAATTTGCTGCATTAATTGCAGTATCTGTACTCGGATAATTTTCAAATTCTATTAAAGCCATATATTCGGCTTTGTCTTTGCTCTATGCAGTTCTATGCCATCTATTTATTATTTTACTTGGCTGTACATTGTTGTGAGGTTGGCCTCCACCAGATTCTTTTACGGTATCATAAGTGATTTGAGATGATGTATCATTAACATTAGACGCAATTGCTCTCGCGTAATAATCGCCGGTTGTTGACCCCCATAAAATTCCATGATTATGACTTGGTATTTTATCAATTGTTAATGTATTTTCTTCTTCCCCAACAATCGTGCCTATATCAGCATTAAATTTACTTCCAGTAGTACTTGATTTAGAAACTAAAACAGTTCCATCGTTTTCTAAAACCCATGTACCGCCCCATGCTGCATTTGGGTCAAATTCTGTGTCTGATATTTCAACATAAATACCCACTGGATAAATCAAATCAACCAGTAATTTCTGCATATTATTTAAATTTGTAGAATTTAAAGGAGTTGTTGTATCAGGTAAATTCTTAAATTCTAAAGCAACTCCTAGCATAGAACACCTCTATCAAAAAGAGAGCAAAGACTTAAGCCTTCACTCTCCTTTCTATAAAATGAGGTGCAATTACTAAATAACTGCACCCCCTTTCGTAAGCATAAGTATGTTTGCTTGCTTGCTTGCTTGCTTGCTTGCTTGCTTGCTTGCTTGCTTGCTTAAGTGTAAAATATTTGACACTAGCGTGTCAATGATTTTTTTAATTTTTTTCATTATTTTCCTTCCTTTTCTTTGTTTCCTCTATTAACATTTTTTCTATTTGTGATTTTTTATTTCGATTTATTTCTTCATAAAGCTGATACACTAT
>CALYAQ010000022.1 GCA_944393615.1 uncultured Clostridia bacterium | reverse complement strand
AGAAGAACAAAAAACAAAGGATAATAAGAGATATAATAAAATAGTATTAATTGTGATAATATTAGTAATGATATTATTATTATTTTCTTGCATAATTATATTCAAAATAGGAAGAATTGGTTATCAGGTTAGTAGCACAGGTACAGAAAAGGTACTTGAAATTTCACAAAATAATATATCATGGGAAAATGTTGAAGATTTAGACATTTTCAATAATCCATATTTTAATAATCAAAAAATAGTAGTTCCAAATTCAAAAGGAACATATGAATTTGAAATTAAAAATGAAATGAATGAGAAAATAGAATACAATCTTTATATGAATGAAATTAATGAACATAATGTTAATATGAAATATAGATTAAAATTTAATAATGTGTATGTAGTTGGAGATGAAGAAACTTGGGTAGATGTAGAAGAAGTGAGATTAGAAAATGTACATGCTTTAGAAAATTCTTCTAGTATATATACTTTAGAGTGGTATTGGGAAGATGATGAAAATGACACAGAAATAGGAAAATTAGTTTATGCTGAATATAAATGCAAAATAAATTTATCGGCTCAAATATATGCTCAAGAAAAGGACGTGTAATAGTGCAATATACAAATGCCAATATAAAGAAAAAGAAAAAAATAAATGATATAATCAAAAAAATATTTACTACCGCTATTTATATAATAATTATTCCTATTATACTTTATAATATTTTCTTAATTATAATGGCAATGGTAAAACCACATGAAACTCCTAGTTTTTTTCGGAATAAAAACATTTATTATTGTATCAGGTAGTATGGAACCTTTTTTAAATATTGGAGATATAATTTTCGTAGAAACAGCAGATGAGAAAGAGTTAGAGGAAAATGATATTATTTCATTTAGAGAAGGGGAATCTATAGTAACACATAGAATTATTGGTATAACTGATGATGAAGAACCAAAATATGTTACCAAAGGTGATAATAATAATGTTAAAGATAGTAATGAAGTTGATTATAAAGATATAGAGGGAAAGTACGTAGGAAAAATATCATATTTAGGATATGTAGTGATATTTTTAAAAAATAAAGTTGTAATTATTTGTATAATACTAATTTTCTACTTGCTATATATGCACAATGCAAATTCTATAAGAAAAAAGAATGAGAGAAGAAGATTGCGTAATCAATATGAAAGAAGTAAATTAATTGATGAAGAACTAAAAGACAAAAAACACTAAATGCACTTTAAATTTAAGAAGGGGAATAACAATGAAAAGAAAAGTAAAACAAAATAATTTAATAAGATTTATTCAGTTACTTTTGTTTACAACAATTGTAGTTGTTTGTTATTCGCTTTCAAAATTCTATACGGCGTCAGCTGGCGAAACAACAGCAATTATAGGTAAACCTGTTGTTACAACAACAATAAACGAAATTGTATTAGAAGGATTAAAGCCAGGAACAAGTAAATCGTACAGATTTCAAGTATCGAATTATGATACAAACAATAAGATATCAGATATAGAAATGGCATATACAATAGAAATACAATATGAAAGGTATTTACCTCTTAATTTTGAATTAAAAAAAGTGGACAATGATATAATCGTAGGTAACAACTTGTTAAACAATAATATAACAGAGCCTGTGAACATGGGAAAAGAAAAATATGCACAAGAATATGAACTTACAATAAAGTGGGATGAAACTGAAAAAAATTATAAATATAGTGAAGAAATAGATTGCGTAGAAATTTTGCTTAATAGTTATCAATTAAAGATAAACTGATTGTGAAAGGAATGAAAATAATAATGAAACTAGGAAAACGAAAAAGCATTTTAATCAAGTTAATATTATTTTTTATTATTACAATTCTTATAGTAGCAATTTTCAAATTGTGGCCTGAAACCAAAGGAGAAGAAATAATACCAGATAAAATTACAATTGAGTTTTCTTCTGGTGATAAAAATGGGGTATTTGATAATGTAACAACCACTATAAATGCTAATGAGCTCAACGGATATATAACATTGCCAGAAGATTTTTCAACTACTGTTTCCATAAACCAAGATTCCTATTTTGAGAAAGTAGATAATGAGACATTTTATTTCCAAGAGGGTGATTATTCATATACATTTACAGGGTGGAAGATAAAAAATGAAACAAGAATAACCCCTGCTGAAACAGTGTTTCAACCAGGGGATAGTGTAGATGCAAAAGAATTAATAAAATTTGATAAAGATGGAGATGGAAAAGTAGAATTAGAAGCATTATGGGGTAAAGTAATATATGCTCAAAATGCTTATGAAAATGTTTATTATACAGATTATTGGATGTTAGATTTAGAAACAACAAAAACATATGATAAAACTGGGGCATGGAATTATAAATTAAATGAGCAAAATGAAGTTACTTTAAATGACGGAAAAGACGTAAACAATCCTGTTTGTACAATGGACTATGCATACTATTTAATTTACCAAATGGATTATGCAAATGATTTTTCAAATGCAAAATCATATAATGCTTATGAATACGTAATAATGCTAACAGGAGATTTGGACTATATAAAAACAAACTCGGCAGGAACAACACAAGAACATTACTTTACAAAATATGACATATATAATGGAACTTATGATAAAAATAAGAATTATATATTTGGAGAATATCCCGCACAGCAAAATACATGGGGATATGTTACTTATTATAAAAGCGATGGAGAACTAAATACATATGCAAGCACAGATAATGCAAGAACATGTGCTCCAAGTGTTAGTTTTAAAAGTTGTATGAAAGATTCAACAGAAAATTATTCATTATATTTAAATGGGTATGGCTACTATGATACAACATATTCTTCAATAAGAATAGATAATGTAAACTATTTAAAATCACCAAATTCAAAAAGACCAAATAAAACGAGCCCTGTTAGTATAGCTTCAGAAACAGCTTTCTATGGAAGAGAAAATTGCTTTATAGAATTTACAGGAAGAGCAACTTCAGACACATTTGTTTTTAGACCAAATGCAGTACAAACTGTTGTAATAAATGGTGGTAGTTTTAACTCATGGCAAACTTCATGGTCATCAAATCAACTTACGAGTACATATAACTATGACTTACATTGGTATATGGGGCAAAATGCAAGAGTGACTGGAGCTATTAATCTTGGAACGACAGCTAATTATATTGATACTGCGGTAACTATAAACCAAAATTTTTATTTTACTATGACAGGTGGAACTGCTGCTAATATTTATGCAACTAGCAATGGTGTAGAATCAAATTCTAGCGGAATAAGGAAAATAAAAATAATAGGAGATAAAGGCTCAAGTACTAAAACAAATCCAAAAGTAACAAATATATATGGTGGTGGAGATACTGGTTCATATACAGGTAACACAGATATTACGATTATAGGATGCACGAATATAACAAATGTATATGGTGGAGGGTATGCTTTCACAGCAACAACATATGGTGATGCAAATGTTTATATTCGCGATAGCTCTATATCAGGAAATGTATATGGAGGAGGATATAATGGCAATGTTGTAGAAGATACTAATGGAAATGGAGGAAATGTAAATCTTACTATAGAAAACTCTACAGTAAGTGGAAATATATTCGGAAGTGGAATGGGTGGAGCTCAAACGTTAAGCCTTACACAATCTGTAGGAACTTCTCAATCTTCAACTGGCTGGCAAGATAGCCAGTTTGTACCAGATGACTCATTCTTTAAAAACGAAAAAGATGAGGCTAATGGTGACTATAACACGGACTGGAGCTGGGACAAACCTGCAACAGGTTTCCCATTTATTCAACAAGATACAGACTATGTTTGTATAGCCATTTATAAAAGTTTTACTTGGACAAACAATAATCCAAACACTCTAACATTTCAACGAAATTACATATATGCATATTTGTCAGTTGCAATAGTCCAAAATGATGTAAATATAACCATAGATGGTAGCAAAATTGGAACACAAGGAAACACCTCTAAAGGAAATGTATATGGCGGTGGTTCAGTTGCAGTTGTTGAAGGAAATACCTATGTTAATATAATGGGAAATTCTGTTATATATGGCAATGTATATGGAGGTGGAGATGGAGTAACTCAGCCAGGAGGAGTTACAGTTTATCGCCCAGTAACTGGTACATATACACCAATAACTTATACGGTAAATAGAAATTCTAGTGGAAACGTATCAAGTGTTACACTAAGGTCAGAATCTTCTTCATATAAAAACTACAAATATGATGGTACTTTTAGGTGGAGTAAAGAAGAATATTTAAAAGAGCAAGGCGGAATTGATGAAGATAAAAAGTTAATATATTCGCCAAATATTAATTCATTAGGAGTTGTAAATGGCAATACAAATGTTGTAATAGAAAATTCAGAAGTAAAAGAAAATGTATATGCAGGTGGAAATGCAGCTGCTGTTCTGGGAGAAACTAATATAACAATTTCAAATTCTACTGCAAAAGATATATTTGGTGGAGGATATTCTGGAGACATTGAAAAAAATACTAATGTTACTGTAAACTCTGGAAATTTAGAAAATGTCTTTGGCGGAGGAGATTTGGGAGTAGTAAGTGGTAATACAGAAGTTACAATAGGAAATAACAGTAATCCAAATATACAAATATCATCACTATTATATGGGGGAGGAAGAGGTGTAGACAGCGATGGTGATGGAGACGCTTCGGATTTTACAACAGTAAAAGGAACTGCGACTGTAATAATAGAGGGAATAAATACCTATGTAGAAAACTATGGCTCTAGTACAATAGGGGCAGTACAAGGAGATATAAATGTTACATTCAGAAATTATTGGACTGGTAATGCTACTAACCAATACAAAACTATGAATGGTATAGATAGAGCAACAAATGTGTATTTCGAAAACAGTTATGTGCTACTAACAAATAGAGATGAAAATAATAATTTAATTGGTATAAAATCCACCGAGAATATTCATATACCACAGGGGAGTGGATTAAAAATATCTGCACCTGGTGAAATATCTGGAAACTTTGAAGGTGGAGGAGAACTTTATCTAGATAGCGAAGTCTGCTTAACAATAGGCGGAGACCTAACAGGGTCAACTACATTAGTATTAAATCCTTTAATGTATGAAGAAAATTATGTTATCCAAGGAGGTTCAGATAACCCATATATGAAAGTATATGGTAATGTTCCAGAAGGTAGCTTAACTATTGGAGATGCACAAGCACTTGTTAGTGGTGATGGTAGGTATAAAATATTATTTGAAAAAGAAGAAAATTATTCTAAATATTATATCAGTAACGATGTTGTTATATCTCAAACCATAGCTGAAACTGTATTATTAAAAAATGGAAAAAATTATAATATGAATACAGAAACATGGCAGACAAACAACATAAATATGATGCAAGACGACAGTATAAGCTGTAATATAAATATAAATTATCAATATAGAAGAGGAAGCGAATTTGGAGAAAGCTACCAAAACATAGAAAGAAGTATAATAATAAGGTCTGGAGAGGAAGAAATTTACATCCCTAAAAACACTAAAATTACAATGATTGTTAATGATGGCAATGACAATACTTATTATAATTATATGGCAACCTCATCTACACCATTTGTTAAGTTAAGTGAATTTAAAAGTAATGAAGATAGTTCACAAAAATATGCAGAAATAAATGATATTACAAAGGTCTCTACGGGTGATCCTTTAACTAACATATATACATTTAGTGAACAATTTCAATTCATCTTTGACTTTTCTGAGTGTGAAGAATATTTGACACCTAATAAAACATACAATATTTTGCTAAATGAAACAGATGCAGGAACCGCAATATATGAACTTAGTTTTACGGCTACTAATACAATGAATCTAAATACTATTAGAGAAGTTTCATATAATATTAATATGAGCAGATATGATTTTTTAAATACTGACAACATAGTGATTAATGGAAACATCTTTCTAAATGCAATTTCAGATAGTACAATAATATATAATGATGAAGGAAAAACTATTTCCATGAAAATAGCACTTAAAAATTCTGAAGGGCAGTATATTAAAATTCCAGAAGGAACTTTAATAAGAATAAATGGTAATGAATATTTAATAGATAGAAATACATTCATATCTGATATTGCAGAAGTAACTAGAAATGAAATAAATGAGCAAATCAATATTGAAATAGATATGAGTAATGTAATTAATGACAATAGATTGATACCAGGAACATATAAAATTGAAATTTCTACATATATATCAAATGGAGAAGTATTAGAGAGAAAAATAGGAGTTAGGGAAGAGGAGATTAATATACTTCAAAATGAAAAGCTAACATATGGAATAAGCGCCAATATTGTAAATAATGATGAAAATAATGATAAACTACAATTATTTAATGGAACTGGAAAAAAATTAAATATAACTGTAAATTCAGGCAATTTGACCAATGCTAATTTAAAAATAGAACTACAAAAAAGAACAGCACCATTTGTATACACTACAATAGAAAACACAGTAACAGTTTCAGAAATTTCAGGTGAGGATTTAAAAGAAGTAAATGAACTAGATATGAAAACAGATTTAGATGCTGGTACATACAGATTAGTAATTAGCTTATATGATGGTAGTGGAATAAAATATACAGAAGAAAAAATTAATTTTATGGTAAAGTAAAAGGGAAGGAGGTAGTTTTTAGTTGAGAAAAAATAAAAAAGTAAATTTAATATTTATCATTGCTATTGTAATATTATTATTAGTATTTGGTTACTCTTTAGCAAAATATGTAATACTCAATACTAGCCTACATATCCAAACTGCTGAAAAATTCTATTTTAATAGTAGTGTTTTAAAAGAAAGTAATCCTCAATATGTACATAAAGACTGGGATGGAAATAGCGAATATATTTTAAAAATAGACTTAAATAATTTCGAAGATAGCTTTAGACACACAAAAGAAGATACTATTTATGAGTTTTCGGCAAATTGTCAAAATGAATTCATAACAATTACTACCTCCTTAGATGGTAATAATCAAGCAACATTGGAAGGTTCAAAAAATACAACAGATGAAATTACTATAAAAATAATGCCAGAAACTCAATTAGCTAATGGGGACTTTATAGAAATTAATGTGACTGCAAAAGCTATTGAACCTTACGAAAAAGAATTGTTAGCTACTTTTAAGATTTATGCCTCAGAAGAATTTAAATATATAACTAATTTAGAAGAAAGTTCTAATAAAGAATATGCTACTTTATATATCGAAACAATAAATAAAGATGAAAATATAACTATTAAATATGACACCACAAAAGTTACATTAGATACAAATAACCCTTTAATAAATACCGCAAATATCACGCAAAATGGAAATATAAACAGTATTCCAGTACAGCTAGAAAAAGAATCCATTTATAACATGATATTTATAAAAAAAGATGCAAATAGTACTGTGAGTTTAGGAAAAGATATACAAGTAGTGGAATAAATATTATTTCACTACTTGAGGAGAAACATCATATCTAACATCAAATATTTTAAATTTTTCAAGTTCATTTGTTGAAAGATAATCTAAATAAATATTAAGTTCTTCTAAATTTTTACAAGCACAAATCACAGCAGGATTTAGTAAGTTATTAAAAGAAAGTTCCAAAGCTAAATCTAAAGACTTAGAAATAGAGGCTTTTTCTCGCTTTCTCATAAGCGAAAAAGCTTCTCTAAAGCGTGCTATCATTGGATTTTTAAATCTATCCAATGATATAACATAATTTTTATTAATAACGTCTTCAATATCTTTATACTCTTTATTTTTTGTATCTAATATTTTTCTTACATCATCTAATTTATAAGGTAAATACACAAGATTATCTTTTTCAGAGATGATTAATATATTATTGTCGTGCAATTCCAATTTTTCATTATCATTTAATTCCATTTTTATAGAATCTGTTTTAGTGTTAGTATTTATACTATTAGCATTTTCATTATTAACATTTTCCAATTCAACTTCTTTTGTAGAATGAGCAAATTGAAATTTAAACATACTATTTGAAATATAATAAGAAATAAAATCATCAACAATTTTATTATGCTCTTGTATCTTACTTATTTCATCGTCATAAGCCAAATTAAACTCATCGATTAATGAAAAAATAGAATCGTTAATAGAATCATTTTCCAATAAAAAATTAATTGTTGTAAGCGAACTTATAAAGTTTCTGTTTTTTTCCATATTAAAGTTAATTGCATCAAATGACTCTTTTATTCTGTTAAGAACTGAAAACAAAATGCTAGTATCTTCAATATCTTGAGCATTTTGTATTTCATCTATATTGTTTGAAATATTATCCATGCATGATAAAAGTATACTATGCTTTACACGCAATTCAATTTGAATATTCTTAAAATATTCAATAATCCTATCAGCAGTATTTTTTAAATATAAATTATTATCTTTTAATTCATCATTATAGAAAAATAACATATAATCACTCCTTGGGGACGGTTCTTAACAACCCTAAATAGGGTAACTTGGGACACATCTCTTTACTCTTATGTAAAAGTACTATAATTTAATAAAAATTATATCATTATTATAAACAATTTACTACAATTTGTGTAATAATTTTTTAGAAAATATTTTATAGAAATACATAAAAATACAGAATATTAAAAATATTCTGTATTTTGCTTGGCATATTTGGTGCCAACGACGTAGACATTTACAACTCGTTAGCTCTCTTGACGAATGACTAAATAGTCATTCAAGTTATAAATATATTACCAAATTATTTTATAAAAATCAAGTATTTAAGAAGAAAATATAG
>CALYAQ010000021.1 GCA_944393615.1 uncultured Clostridia bacterium | reverse complement strand
CACCTTAAACCCTCACTTAAACTTTTGACTAATTATATAATTAGATTTTTAAACATCTTGATATTTCGAAACATTTCTCTAATGGAAATTATTGTAACACATTTGTTAAAATATGTCAATACTTTTTAATATATTTTTAAAAATATTAAGACAGCAAACACTGTCGTTTTATAGTGTTTGCTGTCTTTTTTATAAAAAAATAAACGTGGCTAATATTTTTACCACGAATATTTAATATTTTTACTCTAAAAATCCTTTGTAGTTCCTTATTAACATTTGAGATTCTAACTGTTTTACAAACTCTAATGCAACACCAACTATAATTAGTACAGCTGTACCACCAAATGATATTGGAAGTCCTGTTAATTGGAATAGTATTGGAATAATCGCTACTACACCTAAGAATGCTGAACCAAACCATGTTAACTTATTTGCAATAAATTTTAAGTAATCAGATGTTGGTTTACCAGGTCTAATACCAGGTATAAATCCACCATTTCTCTTTAAGTTATTTGATACTTCAACCGGATTAAATGTTATCAAAGTGTAGAAGAATGTAAATCCTACTATTAATAACATATATATTATACTATGAATTATAACATAAATGATTGATTCTAATGTTATAGCTGCTTGTGCCGATATAAGCAAGCTTGGTTGTGATATTATCGCTAATCCTCTTAAAAAACCAGAACCATCTGCTATATTATTCATTGTATTTGGACTTGCAAAACTAATTATCAATGCTGGGAATGTCATTAATGCCATTGCCAAGATAATTGGAATTACACCGGCCATTACAAGTTTCATTGGTATATGTGTACTTTGACCTCCATACATTTTTCTACCAACTACCCTTTTAGCGTATTGTACTGGCACTCTTCTTTCAGCTTCTTGTACCCATACAACAGCTGTAACTAATATCAATGCACCTAATATTATACCTAATGCAGTAAGTACACCTGTTAAGCTTAATGTTCCAACTAATATACCTGCTAAATCAAGCAATAATGTTATAGCTGCTGGTAAGCTTGATACTATACCTACAAAGATTAACATTGATATACCATTACCTATTCCCTTTTCTGTAATCTGGTCACCAAGCCATGTTAAGAATGCTGTACCCGCGGTTACCGTTAATAAGAATATTGGTATCATTAAATAATTTGGTAATAGGAAAATTCCTTGTGAACCACCATATGTAACGAAAACGCCAAAGCCTTCAAATAATGCTAATACTACTGTTAAGTATTTCATTATTTTGTTCATTTTTTTCTTACCCTCTTCACCTTCACGTTTCATTCTTTCAAGTGCAGGTATAGCTAATGTCAATAATTGTATTACGATAGACGCTGTAATATATGGCCCTATTGATAATGTAAATATCGACAATCTAGTTAAAGCTCCACCAGATATAATATTTAATGTTGATATTAGGCTGTTCGAATTTGATTCAACATATTCAGCTAATTGTAAACTATCTATACCAGGTACTGGTATCATACAACCAATTCTAAATATTAATATTAACATTAATGTATATATTATCTTTTTTCTAACTTCAGGTAATTTCCATGCATTTATTAAAGTCTTAATCACACTAAATCACCTCAACCTTTCCACCAACTGCTTCAATTTTTTCTTTTGCAGTTTTTGTTACTCTAGCTACTTTTACATCTAGCTTTTTAGTTAAAGTTCCTGTTCCTAAAATAACAATACCATCATTTATTTTTTTGATAAGTTTTGCAGCTTTTAAGTTTTCAGCAGTAACTTCTGTTCCTTCGAATTTTTCTAATAGGTCTAAATTAACTTCTGTATATATCTTTTTGTTGTAGTTATTAAAACCTATCTTTGGAAGTCTTCTGTATAATGGCATTTGACCACCTTCAAATCCAGGTCTAACTCCACCACCAGTTCTAGAGTTTTGTCCTTTCATACCTCTACCTGATGTTTTTCCTAGTCCTGAAGCCATTCCTCTTCCAACTCTTCTTGACCTAGTTTTTGCACCAGGAGCTGGACTTAATTCATTTAACTTCATTTAAGTTTGCACCTCCTTTTTAATTATATTATATCTTCTACTTTTTTCCCTCTTAATTTTGCAACTTGCTCTACAGTTTTTAATGATTTTAATGCTTGCATTGTAGCATTAACTGCATTTCTTGGATTACTTGAACCAATACACTTTGTTCTTATATTCTTGTATCCTGCAAGTTCTAGTACTGGTCTTACACTACCTCCAGCAATTAAACCAACACCTTCTTCAGCAGGTTTAATTAAAACTTTACCAGCACCATACTCTCCAATTATTTCATGAGGTACAGTTGTATTTACTATTGGTACTTCTATTAAATTTCTATTTGCACTTTCTATTGCTTTTCTAATAGCATCTGGTACTTCGGCTGCTTTTCCTTTACCAATACCAACATGACCATTTTCATCTCCAACAACTACTAATGCGCTAAATCTAAAAGTCCTACCACCTTTAACAACTTTTGCAACTCTGTTAATAGAAATTACTTTTTCTTTTAACTTGTTTTCGTTTTCATCTTTAAAATTGTTTTGCATTTATTTTCCTCCTTTTCTTTAGAATTCAAGTCCTGCTTCTCTAGCAGCTTCAGCTAATGCTTTTACTTTTCCATGGTATAAATAACCACTTCTGTCAAATACTACCTTTTTAATATTTGCTTTTATAGCTTTGTCAGCAATTAGTTTACCAACTTCTTGGCATGCTGCTATATTCTTTCCTTTTGATTTTGCACTTACTAATGTATGACCATTAACATCATCAATTATTTGTACATAAACAGCTTTAAGGCTAATAAATACACTAACCCTTGGGCACTCAGGAGTGCCACTTATTTTGTTTCTAATTCTATAATGTCTTTTTAATCTTGATGCATTTCTACTTTTCTTTATTATCATAATTCAACACTCCTTTCTACTTACCTGATTTTCCTTCTTTTCTTCTAATATGTTCATAATCATATTTAATACCTTTACCTTTATATGGTTCTGGTGGACGTTTAAATCTAATTTCAGCAGCCAATTGTCCAACTAATTCTTTGTCCGCACCGCTTATAATTATTTTATTTTGTCCTTCAACATCTATTTTAATTCCTTCTGGTTCTTCAAATTCAACAGGATGTGAAAAACCTAATGCCATAACTAATTTTTTTCCTTGTTTACTTGCTCTATAACCCACACCATTAATTTCAAGTACTTTTTTAAAGCCATCAGTTACACCAATTACCATATTGTTTACTAATGCTCTAGTTAAGCCATGCAATGCCCTAACTTCTTTTTCATCTGATGTTCTTTGGAAAGTAATAGTTGAATCTTTTATGTCTATTTTTATCTCTTTACTAAATTGTTTTGTTAATGTACCATTAGGTCCTTTAACTGTAACAATATTATTTGGTTCAACTTTAACTTCTACTTTTTCAGGTATAGTTATAGGACTGTTACCTATTCTTGACATGATTTACAATCTCCTTCCTACATAATTTATATTATTGTATTACCATACAAATGCTAATACTTCACCGCCAACACCTAATTGTCTAGCAGTCTTATCTGTTATAATACCTTTAGGTGTTGAAACAATAGCTATACCTAAACCATCTAGTACTTTTGGAAGTTCTTCACAACCAACATACACTCTTAGTCCTGGTTTACTAATTCTTTTAATACCTGATATTACTTTTTCTTTTCCAACATATTTTAGTGTAATTCTTATAACACCTTGTTTATTGTTGTTTATTTCTTGTACTTCTTGCACATATCCTTCTTCTAACAAAATGTTAGCTATTTGTTTCTTTATTTTTGATGCAGGTATATCAACTGTTACATGCTTTTTCATATTAGCATTTCTTATTCTTGTTAACATGTCTGCAATTGGATCAGTTACATTCATCTTTTAACCTCCTTTTCCTTTTCCATTTAAGCACTTTTACCAACTAGCTTTTTTAACTCCAGGGATTTTTCCCTCATGAGCTAATTTTCTAAAACATAAACGACATATTCCAAATTTACGGATATATGCATGTGGTCTACCACATAGTTTACATCTGTTATAGTATCTTGTGCTAAATTTAGGAGTTCTTTTTTGTTTTGCTATCATTGATTTTTTAGCCAATTTAAACCCTCCTTTATTGTGCAAATGGCATACCAAGTTCGCTAAGCAATTCTTTTGCTTCTTCATCAGTTTTTGCTGTTGTTACAAATATGATATCCATTCCTCTTAATTTATCCACCTTTTCATATTCAATTTCTGGGAATATTAATTGTTCTTTTAATCCCATTGAATAGTTACCTCTTCCATCAAATGAATTTACATTTAGTCCTCTAAAGTCTCTAACTCTTGGTAATGCAACATTTACTAATCTGTCGAAGAATTCATACATTTTTTCTCCTCTTAATGTTACTTTACAACCTAAATTCATACCTTCTCTTATTTTAAATCCTGCAATTGATTTTTTTGCTTTAGTAATAATTGGTTTTTGACCTGTGATAATTGATAAATCATTCATTGCATTTTCTAATGCTTTAGGATTTTCTTTACTATCACCAACTCCAATATTGATTACTATTTTTTCTAATTTAGGTGCTTGCATTACTGTTGTATAACTAAATTTTTTCATAAGGGCAGGTATTACATCTTTTTGATACATTTCTTTTATTCTTGCCATAATACAACTCCCTCCCTATTTTATTTCTGCTCCGCATTTATTACATATACGAATCTTATTACCATCTTTATCAAAGTTATGTGCTGTTCTTGTTATTTTATTACATTTGCTACATAATAAATTTGCATTTGAAATACTTATTGGCCCTTCAACTTTGATAATTCCACCTTGTTCTTTAGCTTTTCTTGCTTTTCTGTGTTTTGTTTTCACATTAACACCTTCAACAATAATTTTTTTATCTTTTGGCATAGCTTCTAAAACTTTACCTTTTTTACCTTTGTCTACTCCGGTATTAATTACTACAGTATCACCTTTTTTAATATGCATACTATTCATCTAATTAGTACACCTTCCTTCCTATCTAATTATAGTACTTCAGGTGCTAATGATAAGATTTTCATATATTCTTTTTCTCTTAATTCTCTTGCAACAGGTCCAAAGATACGAGTACCTTTTGGTGTTTTATCATCTTTTATAATTACTGCTGCATTTTCATCAAATTTTATATATGAACCATCTGCTCTTTTAGCGCCTTGTTTTGACCTAACTACAACTGCTTTTACAACTTCACCTTTTTTAACCATACCATTAGGTGTAGCTGACTTAACAGATGCAACTATTACATCGCCAATTCTGGCATATCTTCTATGTGAGCCGCCTAAACATCTAATACACATTATCTCTTTTGCACCAGTGTTATCAGCTACTTTTAATATTGATTGTTGTTGAACCACTTTATGTGTCCCCCTCTCCTTATTTAACTTTCTCTATAACTTCTACTAATCTCCACCTTTTATCTTTTGATAAAGGTCTAGTTTCCATTACTTTAACTGTATCTCCAATATTACACTCGTTATTTTCGTCATGTGCTTTTAATTTATATGTTCTTTTTATCATCTTTTTGTATATTGGATGACTTACTTTAGTTTCAACTGCAACTACAATAGTTTTATCCATTTTGTTGCTAACTACTTTTCCTATTTTCTCTTTACGAAGATTTCTTTCCACTAAATTTTCCTCCTTCCATAATCTATCAAGGATACTATCCTATTTAGAAGATATCTCTCTTTCTCTTAAGATAGTTTTAATTTTAGCTATATCCTTCTTAACCATTTTCATTTTCATAGGATTATCTAATCCACCTGTAGCTAAACTAAATTTTAATTTGAATAATTCACTTTTTAATTCGTTTAATTCTTTTTCCAAATTTTCTGATGACATTTCTCTTATTTCTTTAGTTTTCATTACTATCACCATCCACTTCTTTTTCACGAGTAACAAATTTTGTCTTAATAGGTAATTTATGCATTGCTAATCTTAAAGCTTCTCTTGCAGTTTCTTCTGGAATACCTGCAATTTCAAATAACACTCTACCTGGTTTTACAACCGCTACCCAATATTCAGGAGCACCTTTACCACTACCCATACGAGTTTCTGCTGGTTTTTTAGTTATAGGTTTGTCTGGGAATATCTTTATCCAAACTTTTCCTCCTCTTTTAATATATCTTGTCATTGCAATTCTGGCAGCTTCTATTTGATTAGATGTTATCCAAGCTGGTTCTAATGCTTGAATTCCAAATTCTCCATCAGTAACCTTATTACCTCTGTAAGCAATACCTCTGTTTCTGCCTTTTTGCATTTTTCTATATTTTGTTCTTTTTGGCATTAATGGCATTATTTGTCTCCTCCTTCCTTATTCTTTTTTTCTGGAAGAACTTCACCTTTATATATCCAAACCTTAACACCTAATTTACCATAAGTTGTATTAGCTTCATAAAAGCCATAATCAATATCTGCTCTTAAAGTTTGTAGTGGAATTGTACCCTCTCTATAAAATTCTGTTCTAGCAATATCTGCTCCACCTAATCTGCCAGCTACTGAAGTTTTAATTCCTAAAGCACCTGCCTTGATAGCTTTTTGCATAACTTGTTTCATTGCTTTTCTATATGAAATTCTTCTTTCTAATTGTGCACATATATCTTCTGCAACTAATTGTGCATTTGTTTCTACATTTTTTACTTCTATAATATTTAATGATATATCTTTACCAATTTTAGCTTCGATTTCTTTCTTTAAAGAATCTATTAATTCTCCGCCTTTTCCAATTACAAAACCTGGCTTTGCAGTATATATAGAAATTATAACTTTATTAGCTTTTCTTTCAATTTCTATTTTAGATATACCTGTTGTTTGTAATTTTTTCTTTAGAAACACACGTATTTCTTGGTCTTCAATCAAATTTGCTGAAAAATCTTTTTTATTAGCAAACCATTTAGAATCCCAATCTTTTATAATTCCCACTCTTAAACCATGTGGGTGTACTTTTTGTCCCATGTATAATATCCTCCTTTCTAAAACTATTCTTTTTCTTCAAGAACCACTGTTATATGACTAGTTCTTTTTCTAACTCTATACGCCCTACCTCGTGGAGCTGGTCTTACTCTTTTACCAGTTGGTCCTTGGTTAGCATATATTTGTTTAATATATAACTTTTCTCTATTTAATCCATGATTATTTTCAGCATTTGCAATTGCAGACTTTAATAATTTTTCAACTAATGGACTTGCTGCTTTTGGTGTATATCTCAATATTGCCAAAGCTTCATCAGCTTGTTTACCTCTTATTAAGTCTATAACAATTTTAACTTTTCTAGCTGAAATTCTTGCATATTTTAATTTTGCTATAGCTTCCACTATTTTTACCTCCCCTTAAAATTAACTTACTTTTGAAGTTTTTTCTCCGGCATGACCTTTGAATGTTCTTGTTGGGGCAAATTCTCCTAACTTATGTCCTATCATTTCTTCTGTAATGTATATAGGAATATGTTTTCTTCCATCATGTACAGCAATTGTATGACCTACAAATTGTGGGAAAATTGTTGATGCCCTTGACCATGTCTTTATAACTTCTTTTTTATTGTTTGCATTCATTTCTTCTACTCTTTTAAGTAGCTTTTCATTTACGAATGGTCCCTTTTTTAAAGATCTTGACATTTAAGTTTCCTCCTTTTTACTTTCTTCTCTTAACTATAAACTTATTTGTTTGTTTGTTTTTCTTTCTTGTCTTATAACCTAATGCTGGTTTGCCCCATGGAGTAACAGGACCAGGTCTTCCAACTGGAGATTTACCTTCACCACCACCATGTGGGTGATCGTTAGGGTTCATAGCAGAACCTCTGACTTCTGGTCTCCAACCCATGTGTCTTTTTCTACCAGCCTTACCAAGTTTTACATTTTCATGGTCTTTATTTCCAATTTCTCCAATTGTAGCTCTACATTCAACACTTACTAATCTCATTTCTCCTGAAGGTAATCTTACATGTGCGTATTTACCTTCTTTAGCCATTAACTGTGCAGAGTTACCTGCAGCTCTAACTAATTGTGCACCTGCACCAGGATGTAATTCAATATTATGTATTAATGTACCTACCGGTATATTAGTAATTTTTAAGCAATTACCTGGTTTTATATCTGCAGTATTTGAAGATATAACTTTGTCTCCGTCCTTTAATCCGTAAGGAGCAACTATATATGCTTTTTCTCCATCTTCATATTGGATTAACGCAATATTAGCACTTCTGTTTGGATCATATTCTATTCCGATTACAGTTGCAAACATATCTTCTTTTCTACGTTTGAAATCTATAATTCTATATTTTTGTCTATTTCCACCACCATGATGTCTTACAGTTATTCTACCATATGAATTTCTTCCAGCTGTTTTACTTTTCTTTGCTAGTAAACTTCTTTCAGGAGTTTTCTTTGTAATTTCTTCATATGTCAAAACTGTCATATTTCTACGTGATGGAGTTGTTGGTTTAAAATGTTTAATACCCATTTTCTACTCTCTCCTTTACCTAGTTATTTGCAGTTGAACCGAAAACTTCGATTGAAGTCTCATATTTCTTATCAACCTTAACTGTTTTTCCACCTTTTGCTAAATAAGTTTTTTCTGTTGGATTAGTATCAATTGTTACAATTGCTTTTTTCCAATCAGATGTTTTTCCAAGATGTACTCCAACTCTTTTTTGTTTACCCAAAACTTTCATTGTTCTTACATCAGTAACTTTAACATTAAATAGTTTTTCAACAGCATATTTTACATCTACTTTTGTAGCTTTCATATCTACTTCAAAAGTGTACTTACCTTCTGATATAGATTGGCTTGACCTTTCTGTTACAATAGGTCTTTTAATAATATCTTCTGGTTTCTTCATTATGCGTACACCTCCTCAATTTTTTCAATAGCTTGTTTAGTTACAATTAATTTAGAATATTTAACTAAATCATATACATTTATAGTATTTACTAAACATACTTTTGTTCCTGGAATGTTCTTAGCTGATTTTTGTACATTTAAGTCATTTTCAGGAAGTACTATTAATACTTTTTCATTTATTTTTAGATTTTCTAAAACCTTAATCATATTTTTTGTTTTAATTTCAGTAAAGTTAAATGTATCTAACACAATTAAATTGCTTTCTAACACTTTTGAACTAAATACTGATTTTAAAGCTAATCTTTTTACTTTTTTGTTTAAAGTATATTTGTAGCTTCTAGGTTTTGGACCCATTGCTACTCCACCTTTAACCCAATGTGGTGCTCTTATACTACCTTGTCTTGCTCTACCAGTTCCTTTTTGTTTCCAAGGTTTTCTTCCACCACCTCTAACTTCTGATCTTGTCTTTGTAGATTGTGTTCCTTGTCTTTGATTTGCTAAAAAGTTCACTATTGCTTCATGAACAACATCTTCATTTGGTTCAATTGCAAATATTTCATCTTTTAAATCTATATCTCCAACTTTTTTACCTTCTACATTATACATGTCTAATTTAGGCATTTTAGATAGTCCTCCTTTCTACGCTTTTATTGCTGATTGAATTTTAACTATTGAATTCTTTGCACCAGGCATTGAACCTTTTATCAATATTAAATTTCTTTCAACATCAACTTTAACAACTTTTAAATTTTGTATTGTTACCGTTTTACCACCCATACGTCCAGGCATTTTTTTACCCTTTAGTACTCTACCTACGTGAGTAGTTCCACCTAAAGAACCTACTCTTCTATGATACATTGAACCGTGTGACATTGGTCCTCTACTTTGGCCGTGTCTTTTAATAACACCTTGGAACCCTTTTCCTTTTGTAATTCCTTGAACGTCAACTACTTCTCCTTGTTCAAATATATCTGCTTTTATTTCATCACCTACATTATATGTAGATATATCATCTAATCTTAATTCAGATAAGTATCTTTTTAATCCTAGTTTAAATTTTGCAAAGTGTCCTTTTTCAGCTTTGTTTAATTTCTTTTCTTTTACATCTTCAAACCCAACTTGGATTGCATTATACCCATCTTTTTCTTCTGTTTTAATTTGTGTTACGGCACAAGGTCCTGCTTCGATTACAGTTACAGGTATAGCTGCACCTGATTCATCAAATATTTGTGTCATACCAATTTTCTTTCCTAAAATTGCTTTCTTCATTTAATTTCCCTCCTTGGTTATCGGTTCACATTACATGAACATGACCAAATTTTTTTCTTTTAAATTATTGTAATTTAATATCAACATCAACACCAGCTGGTAAATCCATTTTCATTAATGTATCTACAGTTTCTTGTGTTGCAAATAAAATATCTATAACTCTTTTATGTGTTCTCATTTCAAATTGTTCTCTTGAATCTTTGTATTTATGTGGAGAACGTAAAATTGTTACAACTTCCTTTTTTGTTGGTAGTGGAATTGGACCAGATACTTGAGCTCCAGTTTTCTTAGCAGTTTCAACAATTTTTTCAGCTGACTGTTCTAGGATAACATGGTCATAAGCTTTTAATCTAATTCTCATCTTCTCACTAGCAATAACTTTTTTATTCGCCATACACTTATACCTCCTTCTTTGCAATATTTGTGCTGGCAAGCTATCAACGGAGCCGTGTGTTTCTTTTTGTCCGTTATTTAAACCCAGATTACAATCTGGGGTAAGTTACATACTTGCCGCCTAGTTTTATAACTAAACATACTCTGTAAAAGTTCCCTACCTCTACGGGTAGCCACATTTTACTTCATCGCATAATCACACGCTTTTATATTATACACTGTTAAAATGCATAATGCAAGTGTTTTTTGAAAAAAAATAAAAAAAAACCAAGATTTCCGGTTACGGAAATCTAAAAATATACTTTTTTTAATATATTACTTAATTTATAAATTAATGTATTTTTCTACTTTACTTCATTTTTTTCATATCTAGCACGTTTGAAATATAGATATATGGTATCGTATCACTAGTTAATGAATTATATTCTATTTCATACTTAAATGATATACCAGCCAATTCAAAAGTAAAATCAACTTTATCTATCTTTTCTAAATCAACAAACATTTTTTCAAATATATCTTGCCCATGTTTCTCTTTTGCTTCATTTGCTATATACTCATTATTCAGTTTTTCATTAATACTATTTTTCAGTTTTTCTTTTATAACTTTTGTATAGTCATATTCTTCTATAAATACGTCCTTTAATGATAATTCTATTATTTCTCCATATTTTTTATTAATGTATACATACATATTCTTATCAATTATATTGCAACTAACATTTTCTTTATTATATTCTTTTACAATAGGCAAATATGAATCTAGCATGTTTAACCTTAACATTTCTTTTTTAAAACTAGTTACATACTCTTGTTTAGGCATTGTATATTCATATTCTCTCCAAATTACCCTACTTAAGCCCATATATTTTTCTTGATATTTACCAACCTGATAAATATCCATATTAAAACATAAATATTTTGCAATATCAGGTTGTTCATTAGAATTTTCTTTTAACAAATCAACCTTATTTTTAATATAGTTAATATAATTATCTTTAATAATAGAATCATTATATGCATAGAAAATTACATTTAAAAATAGATTGTCATTGTATTGTCCGAAATATAAACTACCGTTTATATTAGAACGATTCATTAAACAATAATTTTCTTCCTCCATATTGCCATTTTCAAATATGCTGTCTTGTGTTACATATTTTTTAAATATACTAATATATTCATATATTTCCTCCATATTTATCCATATATATGTATCATTCAAATATACACTTATGCTATCTTGTGTAAAAGAAAATTTAATATTCTCACTATTTTGGGTATATTCATTAACAATATCTAATAAATATTGTTCCATACCTGATAAATCGTATGTATATGTATCTGTTTGTTCATTATAATTACCTGTTTCATAATATTGTTTTTCAACCCAATTTCTCATTGCCTGTTGTTTTATCTTTTTTATTACTACATCGTCACAATTGTTTATAAATAAGTCTTTAATTTCTAATTTATTCCCTGTTGTCAAATCATAATTTAGATATATGTTATCCCCATTATCATATATACACATTGAAATTACATTAGAATAATTCGCATGTATACTAGTATTTATATCATATTTATTCTTATTTTTTTTACTTTCTTGTACCTTTTGCTCTATAGCATTTTTTATTTCTTTATTTATTTTTTCCTCTATTTGCTTATCTTTTAAACCACTTATTTGATAATACTCAACCTTAACATAATCAGTATATGAGATCTCTTTTAACTCAATATTATTTTTTACATATTTATCTCCTAACGTTATTCCAAAATAACTATTATCTGGTAAATCACTATTGTATTTATCTATCGGCAACGTTTCTTGAACAATATTGTTACTATTGCTTATATCTTTTTTATCATTAACATATTTAATTGAAAAATATGTACCCGTAGCACAAATTAGTACAAACGTTATCATAAATATTATTACTTTAATTTTAGTTGACTGGGACATAACCCGCCTCCTTTGCAACTAATTGTCCCCTAGTAGATAATAGTGCATTAACTAATTTTCTAACTTGTCCGTCTTCAGGTTCATTTTTATTTATTACAATATAGTAAGCTGTTTTTAAAGGATAAGCCCCCGATTTTATATTTTCATAGTTTGGTGCCACCCCATTTATTGATAAAAATTTTATATTATCATAAGTATACATGCTTTTTGCATAATAATAGTATGAATATCCTAATGAATTTTTTGCATTATCATAATCAGCAATAGCATCAATTAAATCTCCCATTCCAATCTGAACTTCCTGTGTAAGTGGTTCCATAATTTCCAAGTCTTTCATAACTAAATTTAGCATGCCTGTTTGACTACCAGAATTTACAGGTCTCTGGAATGCAAGTATATCTTCATTTTCTCCTCCAAGCTCTGACCAATTAGTTATTTTTCTTTGATATATATCTTGTATTTGTTTTATACTCAAATTATTTACTAAATTTTTCTCATTTACCATAAACACAAAAGCATCATACACAACTGGTATTACTTCTAATTCTACTCCTTTTTCTTTAGCGTATGCAAGTTCTTCAGCAGACGGTTGTGTTACCACTATTAAATCTTTCTTTCCCTCAATTAATCTAAGATATGCTGAATGCGTATTGGTATAATCTGTATAGTTATCAAGTTCTTTTTTATCAATTCCTACAAAATTTGATAATACTGCATTTGTCAGTGGTTGCGTTGCTGTAGACGCATCTACTTTTGGATAATTATCAATTGTAAATATTGGTTTAGTATCTACGTTCAAAGTATTGTCTACATTTTGGTTATTATCACTAGGTTTTCCACTATTTTCTCCCCAATTAGTAAACATCAAAAAAACTCCACCACATATTAATAATACTGCAATTACAAATATTGTAATCCATACTACTAATTCATTACTTTTTTGCTTATTATCATTTTCCAACATACTTTTACCCCCTTTTTTTAATATTTATAGTTGCATTGTAGCATACGATATTGAAAAATTCAATATTGCATTTTATGAAAAACCTTGATATAATATATATCTATGGAAAGTTTTACAGTCAAATCAGCTATTATTACTGGTTACCTTTTAAATGGTAAAGTCTATTTACTTACCAAAAAAGAAGTGGAAACACTTTTTAATTATCTTTTATTGAAAAAAGAAAATGCAAACTCAATTCCCCTAAAATACATTTTAGGAATTCTTGAACTTGACAAGTTTATTATTCCATTAACAGAGTTCTACGATTACATTGAGAAAAAAGGGGAAAACTTTTTAACTGATAAATCTATGGTGGATTTAGTAATTACAGATAGTCAAAATTACTTGATTAATGTGAATAAATATCTTGCACCCATTGTGCCTGGGTTTTACCTATTATTCAGCAATGAACCCACCTTTGATTATAGCTTAAGATACGTTAATAATAGATTAACTATTATACTATCACCTAATACCAAAGATTGTATAGTTAACAAACTTGTAGATAGAATTCAAACAAACTGAACAGTTTTACTGTTCTTTTTTAACATTTTGGAAAAATTACTTGCATTTGTTTTTTCTTTATGTTAAAATATTGTTTGTAGAATTTTATTTTTACAGTGTAAGGAGGGAAAATACAAATGGCAAAATGTGCAATATGTGGTAAAGAAAAAGTATTTTATAAACAAGTTAGCCATTCACATAGAATATCGACTAGACCTTGGAGTCCAAATTTAAGAACAGTTTCTACTACTATTAATGGTGAAAAAAGAAAAATGAAAGTTTGTGCTAAATGTTTAAAAACTGCAAATAAAGCAGAAAAATAGAATTGGAAAACCAATTCTATTTTTATTTTAATCTATTTCAATATTTGACTGACCTAATATAACCTTACCGTCTTGTTTTAGTTGGAATTGTGTTAAATCAATATGATTATCTTCTAAATCAAATAATTCGTGTACCTCTTTTGTCCATGTATTTGATTCAAAAACATATATTTTTTCCAGCGCTTCCTTTACACTAGGCACTTTTTCATCATCAGCATTATCCGAAATGTACTCTAGTACATATATCGTTACTGTATCTTGGACTGTTTGCAAATTATATTTCATTTCAATTTCTTGATATTCTTTTTGTTGTTCTTCTACATATTCCATATATTTATTAAAATCTAACACATTTTGTGTATCAGGATGTTCAATAATAAATGGTCCTTCGTTAATATCCGTGATTTTTTCTGTTGCATTTAATTCTAATGTGATTTTTGTTGATGTATCACTCATTTCAAAATTCATTTCTATTTTTGAATTTATTGGATAGCTATCCTTTACTTGCATTTGAGCAATAATCTCACATTGCTTAATCAATTCGTTTGCTTTGTTTAACACTTCCATATCAACATCTTCAGTAGAAATTATTTTATTTTTTACTAGTTTAATTATAAAATCTGAAATGTCTTCTTTAGTTATTTTCCAAGTATAAATTGTTGTATCTGCATAATTTCTTTTTGTAAATTTATCATTTGATATTAATTCTAAAGACAAATCAAATATCTGCATTAATTGTTTAACATCTTGTACTGTAATTGATGTATCATATAGCTCTTCATTTATCATATTAGAAACATTATCAATACTATTTGATTTATTAGTAAACATACCCATTAAATCTTGATATGAGCTTACACCTGGTATTTGTAAATCTTCAAAATTCATTAATATACCATTATCTTTTAATGTATATATTTTATCGTTATACTCTATAACATCTTGACCTAATACATCTAAAATATTCGTTTTTAAAACTATACTATCATCTTTAAAATATACATCTGCATCCATATCATATTCTTCTTTTTCATCATTAATAGATACTTGCATTTCTAATTCCATTCCTATGTATGCATCATCTTTATTTAATATACTACTAGCTTTTCCTTCTAATGTTAAATTTCCGTGTTCTGATTCTGTATCCATTTCTGTTGATAAGTTAAATGTGTCTTCAGATTTTAATGTTTCTGGCACATCGTATGCTATAGACATAAATTCATAAAAATTAGGAGCTTTTTGTTCTATTAATTTAACAAAATAGTCTAGGTCTAAAATTATAACTGTCTTTTCGTCATTATCCCACGAAACAATTTTATCGAAAGCTTGTGCAACAAATCTTACAGGCACCATTGTTCTGCCGTCAATTAAAATTGGAGCTTGGTCAATTTGTATTGTTTCTTCAACACCATTGTTAGTAACTTTTACTTCGTTACTATCAATAACCATTTTTACACTTTTTCCAGCTTTTTCCCCACTAGCTTGCCACAAATCTTGATCCCAAGAAACTGTAGCACCCATAGCTTCAAATATAGCTCTAAAAGGCACCATTGTTCTACCATTAACAAGTTGTGGCTCTACGTCAAAGTTTATATATTCACCATTTATCATTACTTTTATATCATTGTCATCAGCATGAACAATAGGAACACATAAACTTAAAGTTAAAACTATTACTAACATCATACTTAAAATTCTTTTTGCATTTTTCATAAATCTTCCTCCTTAATATATTTTATATTTATTACAAATTCAGCTCCTTTCTAAATGATATATATTCATTTTTATAAATTATATATTTAATAGTTCAAAATTTCAATATTTAGAAAAAAATATATAAAAATATTCCATTTTTTACAAAAAACAACCTTCAAAAAGGTTGTTTTGAAAAATTAAATTCCCAATACAATGACATCTCCACTTCGAGTAGCTGGGATATCAGAGTTCAGACATATAACCGGGCGAACACCACAGAAAGTATAGGTCGTTGTATCAAATTTCACAGCCCCAGTACTATTACTGTACATGATGCCTGAATGCGAATTTGCCGAACAAGAATGGGACAGTGAACAATAGGTAAAACTGCTAGTGCTACCGTTGAAGTATCTGCCACATCCAGGACAGTAGCCACTGTAGCCGTAGTTCCAGGACGATGACACAACAACCCCACACTTGGTACACGTGTAGGTGGTACTACTGTCACATGTACCAGTGTGCGAACATATCTTGTACGAATGGTTATTCCAACTTGTAAAGTTATATCCATAAAATTCTCGATAATCTACACAATTCGACGGACTTGCTAACAAATAGTTTGTTTCTGTATTATTGTATTGTGGAAAATATAGTGTATCACTTGTGTTTAGGCTAGATATGTTATTACTATATCCATACGTTGTTGTTGTTAATGTTGGTATACTTGGATATTTGTAGTTGTAGCTCTCTCTCCACATTTCTAATGTTGGACTTCCTATTGCTCCTACTATATAGCTACTGTAATTATTATCTACAAAATTTGTCCAATTACTTGTATTCAATATTGCTGATACTGCTTTTCCATTATTGTAACTTCCATAATTACTCCAATTTGCCATAAAATATGTACTTGCTGTTGTTACATCTTGTACTGCTGGTACTGAATTCCAATACAACGTTCCATATCCATTTGTATGGGTTCCTTTTGTTGCTCCTGTTATACTTGGTATTTGCCCATTTGTTAATACATTGCTTGCTATTAAATATACATACTCTTCTCCATTTATTTCTTGTTTATAAAATATTTTCCAATCACTTATTCCACCTGCTGTATATCCACTTACTGTTGTTCCAACGTCTACTGCTCCATTTCCGTTTGCTAATAGAGCCCCTAATGTTCCTACTGCATACGTTACATCTGTTATTGTTATA
>CALYAQ010000020.1 GCA_944393615.1 uncultured Clostridia bacterium | reverse complement strand
CCATTTCTACCAAAAACACTTACATATTAATTCTACCAAAAAAGCACTTAATTGTACATTATTACTACTTGTAACATTAAAATATATTTATCTATTATATACTTGCATTTACTTTTTCAATTATCGTTGCCTTTATTATCAACTTTTTTTCTTTCAAATGTTGACAAATGTAGCAGATTTATGGTAGAATATCAAAGTACGTAATCCGCATAATTAAGGTTACAAATGTTTAAAAGACTACCTAATTAAAAGATTAGCGAGTTTTATGTAGAGGAGGTAATGAAAAATGTACGCTATTATTGAAACATGTGGCAAACAATACAAAGTCTCAGAAGGTTCAATAGTTTTATTTGAAAAACTAGATGTAAAAGAAGGCGAAAAAATAACTTTCGATAAAGTATTACTAGTGTCTGACGACAAAGATGTAAAAGTTGGTAGCCCAATAGTTGAAAATGCTAAAGTTGAAGGAACAGTTATGGCTCATGGAAAGCATAAGAAAATAATTGTTTTCAAGTATAAAGCTAAAAAGAACTATAGAAGAAAGCAAGGACACAGACAACCATTTACAAAAGTAAAAATTGAAAAAATAACAATGTAGTAAATGGAATTTAAGTAAGAATTTAGAAGGGAGTTGAACAAAAGTGGCACATAAAAAAGGTATGGGTAGTACCCGTAATGGTAGAGATAGTGAATCAAAACGTTTAGGTGCAAAAAAGGCTGATGGACAATTTGCATTAGCTGGAAATATATTAGTAAGACAAAGAGGAACCAAAATACATCCTGGTAACAATGTAGGTAAAGGTTCAGACGATACATTATATGCATTAAAAAGTGGTATTGTTAAATATTCAAGATTAGGAAAAGATAAAAAGCAAGTTAGCATAATCGTTGAAGAACAAAAAGTAGCACCAAAGAAAGTTGCTAAAGTAGAAGAAGCAAAAGAAGAAGTAGTAGCAACAAAAGCAAAGAAAACTACTACTGCAAAAAAAGAGACAGCAAAGAAAACTACAGCTAAAAAAGCTACAACAGCAGAAAAAGAACCTGCAAAAAAGACATCTACAACAAAGAAAGCTACTACAGCTAAAAAAGCAACTACAACAGCTGACAAAAAAGAGACAGCTAAAAAAGCTACAACTACAAAGAAAACAACTAAAAAAGAAGAATAAGATATATACTCAAGTGTGTAAGACAAAATAGTCATACGTACTTGAGTTTTTAATATATATATGATAGACTGTATAAAAATAAAGGGGGTCTATATATGAAAAATAATATTAAATGGTTTTTTCTAGGTGCACTAGTTGTATTAATGATAGTAGTAGTTATAGTATTTATAAACTCAAATGGTATGGTCGCAGAAAATAGTATGGCTTTAACAGGGAATTCTAGTTATGATTATTCTAGTAATCAATCGAAACCAGAGATATCAAATGGTATAAGTGATACAACTGATATTGATTCAATACTAGGAGATAAGGTAATATATACAGCAAATATAACATTAAAGACTGACAATTATACAAAAAATATAGAGAAAATAAAGGAGACAATTACAGCCAATAATGCGGGTATAGCTAACTTTAGTGAAAATGCAAATAACAGTAATAACAAACAATATATGCGTGCTAATATTGTTGTTAGAGTACCACAAGAAAATTTTAAAAATTTTACAGAACAAATAAAGCAGTTAGATGTATATGTAAGTTCATATAGGGAAGATACAGAAGATATAACAGAGAAATATATGGATATTGAAAGTAAGTTAGTATCTTTAAAACAACAAGAACAAATACTAAATGACCTTTTGTCAAAAGCTAAAAATGTTAATGAAATAATAGAAATAAATAACCAAAAACAGCAAGTAATTCAACAAATAGAATATAATACTAAAATGCAACAAACGTATAATAATAAAATAGCTTATTCAACAGTTACAATAAATGTACAAGAGGTTGAACCAACTCAAGTAACGCAAAAAGGCTTTGGACAAAGACTTGGAGATACAATAATTTCAGGTGTAGAAGGATTGAAATTTTTAACACTAAATTTATTACTTCTAATTGGATATTTACTTCCATTTGTTATAGTTATAGGAATTATTGTACTAATAATAGTCGTTATAGTTAAAGTAATAAATAAAAAGAGAAATAATAAAAATAATGAATAAATAATAAAATGTAAGATATTTTTGCCGTGATGTAAATCACGGCTTTTGTAATATATAACCCAATTACTAAAAAATATTTTGTGCAAAAATATTGCATAAAATATTAAAAATATGATATAATATAATTAATACTAAGATGAGAGTGGATAATATGATAACAAGTATAAAAGTTAATAATTGTTTTTCGTTTAATAAACCAGTAGAGATGTCGCTAGCAGCAGATATGAGAACAAAGAAATTTTCGTGTAATGTTTTTAATAAAGACAATACAAATATATTAAAATCAGTAGTTATATATGGACCTAATAATACAGGAAAAACTAATTTTATTGATTGTATAAGAGCAATAAAAAATACATTGTTGAATAAGCCAATAGTTTTAGATAACAATTTATTTACAAACAATAATATATGTGAATTAGGATTTAATTTTATATATAATTTTAAAGAATATAGTTTTGAATTTAAGTATGATGCAAATGCTAATCTTTATTTATATGAAAAAATGTCTGAAATAGTAAAAGATAGATATAGTAATAAAAGTGAAAATATAATTTTTTTAAAAGATAATATTCAAAAGAAATATGAATGTAAAAGAGATAAAAATTTACAAAAAGTTTTAGATATTGCATCAACTAACAATATTTTAATTTATGTTTTGCAAGTTGAAAAATTTGATATTTTACAACAAATAAAGAATATGCTAATATCAGTAGCTCAAAATATTGATATAGTTAGTATGAATGTTATACCAGTAGAAAAGACGATAGAAATATTAAAGAAAAATGATAAAGAGGCAAAAAAAATTGTAGATTTTATAAAAAATGCAGATATGTATTTAGACGATTACATGTATATGGAAGATATGAGTATTTTATTTGAAGATAATAATATGGATGTAAATATGTTTAAAGATAAGAATATAATAGAACAATTAAAGTTAGTTTCAGTATATAAAGGTAAAAAAGTACCAAGCTTAATATTTGATTCTATAGGAACAAAAAAAATTGTAGCGTTAGCAAGCTATGTTATTGATGCATTAGAGCAAGGCAAAACGTTGATAGTAGATGAACTAGATAGTAGTCTACATTTTAAAATTACAAGAGCTATTATAAGTATGTTCAATAATGAAAAAAATTATAATGCACAATTAATTGCAAGTTTACATGATATTAGTTTACTTGATTGTAAAAGAATGTTTAGAAAAGAACAAATATGGTTTACTGATAAGGATGAAGACGAAAATTTGCTATATTCATTAAAAGATTTTAGCTATAATGAAGATGGTGTAAGGGATACTTCTGATATTCAAGAAAAGTATAGTAAAGGAGTTTTTGGTGCAATTCCAGAACCTGATTTGATTTCTACCTTGTTGGAGGTGGAAAATGAATGATAGAAAAGTTTAAGAATATAGGACAAACAAAAATTTGCGTTATATGCGAAGGTTATGAAGAGCAAGACTATATAAAAAGGTTAATAAATTTAGGCATTTTTTCGTTTAAATACTATATTACTACAATTAATGCAAAATCAATTAATACTATAGTTTCAAAATATCAAGAGAAATATCAATCTAATTCATACGATATAGTATTAATATTTTGTATAATAGGAAAGTCATACTTAAAAAATGTATTTTAAAAGTTATATAATGGTAATTTTTAAAAAGTTACCACCTTAAAAATTTAAGAAGAAATTTTACAAAATGTCTTGAAAAAATGATAAAAAGTGTGTATAATGAATATAATAATAGAGATACGTAAAAGTATCTTGTCCAAATCAAATGTTAGCCGCAACCCTGTTTGCGGGGTATAAATGCATAGGTGTGCAAATGTCACTCGCAACCCTACTTGCGACAAATAAATGCGTAGGTGGACAAATGTTAATAAAAATCTACCTTTTCGGAGGTAGATTTTTTGTTAGAAATGAGGTAATAATGAAAGTAGAAAACGGAAAATTTTATTTTATAAAAGACGAATTTTTTGATTTATTTGAAGGCTATAAATTAATGGAAAATAAAGAAAATGGAAACAAAAGACCATGTTATTTTTGCTTTAATGATCCAGAAAATGAAAAAATAATATGGTTTGTTCCAATATCAAGTAAAGTTGATAAATATAAAACTATATATGAAAATAAAAAGAAAACTAAAAGGAAAGTTTATAACTTTGTATTTGGTAAAGTTTTAGGAAAAGAAAAAGCATTTTTAATACAAAATATTTTTCCAACAACAGAAGAATACATAGAAAGTAAATACTAAAATAGAATGCAAGATGTAGAAATAACAGAAACATTAAAAAATGAAATAATAGAAACGTCAATGAATGTTATAAAATTAGCTAAAAAAGGTATTAACATTCCTTTTTATAATATTATTGAAATGAAAAGTATATTATTAGAAAAAAATATTTAAACAAAAAATATTTTATATAAGAATAAATAAGAGAGGAAATATTATAAAAATATGATAGAGTCTATAAAACTGAATATAAAAATGATTTACGAAATTACATTAAAGATTTCAGGTGTTATATATACAAATTTAACAGTTGTATTAACTTTTATTTCGTGGGCAGATATTGGAATAAATTCTGATGGATTGCCTATTATTGTGATTTATCCAGAATATAAAGAAAAAAGCGATATTGTTACTGAGGGTGGTAAAATAAAAAACAAATAAGTGATTTGTGGGACAATTTACCAATTTTTAGAGATTCGATGAATAAAGTTCCAACAATACATGTACCATGGAATAAAAATTTAATAAAAAAAGCGTTAGAAGATGAAGAACTTATGGTAATTTCTAAGACAAATGCAGGTGTGTATTTTTATAAATTATAATATAAAATTGTTTATGTATGCTAAAGTGATATAAGTATAATTAAGTTACCTATAGTATATATTTACACAAATTTTCGTTTACTACTTGAAAAAATCACGTTTTATGATATAATTATACAATGCTGAAAAGCAAAATTTTTGTTATGAAAGGAATGTTTTTAAAATGAGCGTAAAGGTAGAAAAATTAGAAGGCAACAAAGTTAAGTTGGAATTTGTAGTAGAAAAAGAAAAATTTATACAAGCAATAGATAGTGTTATAAAAGAAAATGCTAAATATTTTGTAGTACCAGGATTTAGAAAAGGTAAAGTTCCCAATAATATGGTTAAAAGATATTATGGAGAACAAACATTTTTTAATGATGCATTTGATAAAATAGCAAATGAAGTATATCCAAAAGCAATAGAAGAAAATGAAATTAAAGTAGTTAGCAGACCAGAAATTGATGTGGTTACAATGTCAACTAAAGAAGATTTAGTATTTAGTGCAACAGTAGATGTTGAGCCAGTTTTTAAATTGGGAAAATACAAAGGTATTGAAATAGAAAAAGTTCAGTATAATGTAACAGAAGATGACATTAAGGCTAAATTAGAAGAAATGGCTGAACAAAATGCTAGAATAACAACAAACAATGAAAAACAATTAGAAAAAGGAAATATAAGTATAATTGATTTTGAAGGTTTTAAAAATGATGTGCCATTTGAAGGCGGAAAAGCAGAAAAACACGAATTAGAAATTGGAAGTGGAGCATTTATTCCAGGTTTTGAAGACCAATTAGTTGGTATGAAAGTTGGAGAGGAAAAAGACATAAATGTTACATTCCCAGAAGATTATCATGTTGATGATTTAAAAGGTCAACCTGTAGTATTTAAAGTAAAATTACATGAAATAAAGGTTAAAGAAGTACCTGCAATAGATGATGAACTTGCAAAAGATGTAAGCGAATTTGAAACTTTAGAAGAATTGAAAAAAGATATCAAAGAAAAAATGGAAAAAGAAAATGAAGAAAGAACAAAAGGCGAGATAGAAGCTAAAGCGTTAGAAGCAGTTAGAAATAATACTGAAATTGATATACCACATTCTATGATAGAAAATGAAGTTGAAAACAAAATACATGATATTGAACACAATATGAAACATCAAGGTATATCATTAGAACAATATTTACATTTTTCAGGAATGAAACTAGATGACTTTAAAATTGAATTAGAAGAAGGTGCTAAAAATGATGTTAAGACAAGATTAATTTTAGAGGCAATTATTAAAGAAGAAAAAATCGAAGTAACTGATGAAGATGTAGACAATAAAATTGCAGATATGGCTAAAAAATATAACAGAGATGTAGAAGAATACAAAAAGACTTTTAGTGAAAGTCACAAACAATATTTTAAAGAAAATTTAAAATATGAAAAAGCTATAGATATAATTACTAATAATGTTAAGTTTAAATAATAAAGGAGGGGTTATTTATGATGCCAAAAGGTACATATAATGTTCCGATAGTGGTTGAACAAACTGGTAGAGGAGAAAGGTCTTATGATATATATTCAAGATTGTTAAAAGAAAGAATTGTATTTTTAGATACACAAGTTGATGATGCATCAGCTAGTTTAGTTATAGCACAATTGCTATTTCTAGAATCAGAAGATCCTGATAAAGATATTAGTCTATATATTAATAGTCCAGGAGGAAGTGTAAATTCAGGTTTGGCTATATATGACACAATACAATATATTAAATGTCCTGTATCTACAATAGTAACTGGTTTGGCTGCAAGCATGGGAGCATTTTTATTGGCTGCAGGAGAAAAAGGAAAGAGATTTGCTTTGCCTAATTCAGAAATAATGATACACCAACCATTAATTATGGGAAATGGTATTACTGGTCAAGCTACAGATATAAAAATAGAGGCTGAACAAATATTAAAATGTAAAGCTAGAATAAATAGAATATTAAGCGAAAGAACTGGTAAATCAATAGAAGAAGTAGAAAAAGCTACTGAAAGAAATAACTGGATGGATGCTAAAGAGGCAAAAGAGTTTGGCTTAATCGATGAAATAATGGAAAGAAAAAAATAATATATTAGATTATTAGGAGATGATTAAATGCCTAAGGATAAATCACAAAAGGGAATTAAATGCTCTTTTTGTGGTAAAACACAAGATGAAGTATATAAGATTGTTGCAGGCCCAGGAGTTTGTATTTGTACAGATTGTATATCGTTATGCAGTGAGATTATTAAAGATGACGAAAATGGAGATTTTGAAAAATATGTTCATACAGGTACAGAAATACCTACACCAAAAGAAATTAAAGAGGTTTTAGACCTATATGTAATTGGTCAAGAGGAAGCAAAAAAAGTCTTATCTGTTGCAGTATATAACCACTACAAGCGTATTAAGTATAATAATAATATAAACGATGTTGAAATTCAAAAAAGTAATATTCTACTTTTAGGTCCAACGGGTTGTGGAAAGACTTTACTTGCACAAACTTTAGCAAAAGTATTAAATGTACCATTTGCTATAGCGGATGCGACAACGTTAACAGAAGCGGGGTATGTTGGAGAAGACGTTGAGAATATATTATTAAGATTGATACAAGCAGCTGATTATGATATTAAAAAAGCTGAAAAAGGAATTATATATATTGATGAAATTGATAAGATTTCTAGAAAGTCAGAAAACCCTTCGATTACAAGAGATGTAAGCGGAGAAGGCGTACAACAAGCGTTACTGAAAATAATAGAGGGAACGGTAGCAAATGTTCCACCACAAGGGGGAAGAAAACATCCACAACAAGAATTCTTGCAAATAGATACTTCGAATATTTTATTTATATGCGGTGGTGCATTTGAAGGGTTAGAAAAAGTAATAAATGCGAGAGTTGGTACACAAGGTATTGGTTTTGGTAGTGAGGTTAAATCAAAAAAAGATACTAATAATTATGAGAACTTTAACCAATTACAACCACAAGATTTATTGAAGTTTGGCTTAATTCCTGAATTGGTAGGAAGATTACCGGTTATTACAACTCTACATCAATTAGACAAAAATGCGTTAAAAGAAATATTAACTAAACCTAAAAATTCATTAGTTAAACAATATAAAAAATTATTGGAATTGGATAAAATAGAGTTAGATTTTGAAGATAAAGCAATTGATTTGATTGTAGATAAAGCAATTGAAAGACATACTGGAGCTAGAGGTTTACGCTCAATTTTTGAAGATATAATGATTGATATAATGTACGATTTACCTTCTATGAAGGATATTGCAAAATGTATAATAACAGAAGAATCTATCTTAAATAATGAAAAACCAGATTTGATAAAAACAGAAAATATACAAAAAAAACCTAAACATATAGCTCCACAAGAGGATAAAAAAGAGGCTTAAAATGAATGAATATGCTATAGGCGATAAAGTAATAACTAAAAAAAAGCACCCATGTGGTAGCGATACTTGGGAAATTACAAGAATAGGTGTAGACTTTAAATTGAAATGTTTAGGTTGTTCACATGTTATTATGATTAATAGAGAAAAAGCATTTAAAATGATAAAGAAAAAGTTAGATTAATAATAATCTAGCTTTTTTCTATCCTTAAGGAATAAGTTTAGTATACAAAACCAAGATTAACAAACAGGAGCGAAGTTAATCTTGGTTTATATATAAAAAAGAAAGGATATATATAATATAACATACGAGTTTCACGAAATCAATACATTGCACCGTTAATTTTACATGATATATCATGTAATGAATTTGTAAATATAGTATATAATTTGTCCATATAATGCATATTTTAATTTTGTTTGAATATATGTATAATATGAAAAAGACAAGATATTATATAATTATGTATGTATTAGCAATAGTTTTGGTATTTGCGTTACCTAATATATTTGTAAAAGGTAATATTCTACCTAATAAAGGACAATACAATAATGAAGAAAAAAATATATATGATTTTATAGAAACAACAAATATAAAAGTTTTGCTGACAAGTACTAATCAAGTTGTTGATATGGGGTTAGAAGAATATATTAAAGGTGTAGTTTCAGCTGAAATGCCAGCTTCTTATGAAATTGAAGCATTAAAGGCACAAGCGGTAGTAGCAAGAACATATTCTTTAAATAAAATTATAGAACATAAAAATAGTGGTAATACACTACATCCTGATGCAGATGTGTGTACTGATTCAACTCATTGCCAAGCGTATTTAGATAAGGAGAACAGAATAAAAAAGTGGAATGATAAAGGAGAAGATGCACTACAATTATGGGATAGAATAGAAGAGGCTGTACTTAGCACTAATGGAGTTATTATTACATATAATGCTCAACCAATAAAAGCGTTTTTTCATGCTAATAGTGGTGGAAAAACTGAAAATGTGGAATTGGTTTGGGGTGGTGGAGAAATTCCATATTTAAAAAGTGTAGAAACTAGTGGCGAAAATAACTATAATCAATATAGTTCTAATGTAAGTTTTACATATAATGAATTTAAACAAATTATGAAAGAAAAATATCCAACATTTGAAATTGATTTTTCAAAAGATGATTGTATATCTATAGATGATAGGAGTGATAGTGATAGGGTGCAAAAAATTACTGTTGGTAATGTATCTATATCGGGTACAGATGCAAGAAAGATTTTTGGACTTAAATCAACCAATTTTGATTTTAAAAAATCAGAAGATAAAATTGAGTTTTTTGTAATCGGATATGGACACGGAGTTGGAATGAGTCAAACTGGTGCGAATGAGCTTGCCAAAAATGGATATGACTATATTAAAATTATACATCATTATTACAATGATGTAGATATAATAAATATGGAATAATATGTATACAATTACATGAAAAAGTTAATAATATATGTAGATAAAATTTTTGGAGGTATCGTATGAAAAAGAAAACAAAAAAAAGAAGTTGGTTATATTATTTTTATAAAGAGAATGTAATGTATATTTGGGTGGTTGTAGGAATAATTGTAGTTAGTGGTTTTTCAATAGGAATGTCTATTGGTAAATTGACGGAAAATAATAGTTTGGTTTTGGATAATAACAATGTAAAAAATAATACAATAAATCATAGTAATATTAGTAATGAACAAATTTCTATGAATAATAATAATAATTCACAAATTGATACAAATAAACAAATTAACAGTCAAGTTGATACAGAAAAAATAACACCTATTAATAATAGTAATAAAGAGAATAACGGAAAAAACAGCAATGAAAATTTAATACCTAGCATACAAACAAATTCTGAAGATATAGAAAAGCAAACTAATGTAGCAGAAGAGAAATTGGAATTTATAATGCCGATACAAGGAGAAGTATCAAGAGATTTTACAACTGATACATTAGTTTTTTCTAATACTTTACAAGCATGGATAAGCCATGAAGGAATTGATATATTAGCAGATTTAGCTACACCTGTTAAAGTAATTGAAAAAGGCGAAGTTATAGAAGTTAAGAATGATCCTAGGTATGGGTATATCATAATTGTTGATCATGGACAAGGCTATCAGTCTATTTATTGTAATTTGTCAACAGTTGATATGGTACATGTAGGCAAAAAAGTTGAAAAAGGACAAGTTATATCTGGAGTAGGAAATACAGCGCTATTTGAAATAAAAGATAATTCACATTTACATTTTGAACTTACAAAAGATGGGAAAAATGTCAACCCAACTGAATATATAAAATAGGAGAGTGATATTATGATTAAAATACAAAATAAATATATAAAAATTATTTTAATCTGCATATTGTCTTTTATATTTAGTTTAACACTATTAACAATATCATCTACATCAGCTCAAAGTGTTGAAGATATTAGATTTACTGGCAAGGTTAATACTACCACGTTAAATGTTAGGCAGGGACCTGGAACAAATTTTGATATATGTACTACTTTAAAAAAAGAAGATATTGTTAATGTTATTGGTAAAGTGGGCGAATGGTATTTAATTCAAACTTCTGATAATATTTTTGGGTTATGTAATAATAAATATATAGATGATACAGGAGAATATTCGGCAGAAAATACTATTTTGAATGCAATTAATGTACAAAGGGATAATAATAAAATTAAAAAATTGATAATGGACAATAAACTTACTGAAATTGCAAAAGTAAAGGCACAAGATATAATAGACAATAACTATTTTAGTCATAATTCTGAAAAATTAGGAACACCATTGGAAATGTTAAATAAATACGATGTAAAGTATATGACTGTTGGGGAAAATATTGCTAAAAGTAATGACATTCAAGAGTTAGTAACATTAGTTACTACTTCTGAATCATATAAACAAAATTCGTTGAGTAATGATTATAATTATACTGGAATAGCAATATTACCAATAGATGAATATGAATATATTTATGTTCAATTATTTGTTGGTAGGCAATAAGTATTTTTCTATTATCGAAATGCAAAAGAAAAAAACTTTTTTCAATTTTTCTCTTTCAAAATGAAAAAATATATGATATAATATATAAGGTAAAAAGATATGAGAGAGATTTTATATAGTTTTTTCTCATTTGTGATAAATACGATAGGAGCTGATAAGATGTTTAAAGTGGGTGACAACATTTTTTATCCATTACACGGAGCAGGTACAATAGAGTCAATAGAAGAAAAGAAAATATTGGGAGAAAAAAGAAAATATTACGTAATAAAAATGCCGGTTGGAGATGTAAAGGTAATGGTACCGACTGAAAATGCAGAAAATGTTGGAGTTAGAAATCTGGTTAATCATAGTGTTGTTGATGAGGTTTTCAAAACTTTCGAAGTTTACGAAGATGAAGAAGAGGTTAGTTGGAGTAAAAGATATAGGGATAATATGGAAAGAATGAAAACAGGTAACATATTAGATATAGCAGAGGTGGTACGTACATTGACTTTTAAGCAAAAAGAAAAAGGCTTATCAACAGGTGAGAAAAAAATGCTTACTAATGCCAAACAAATTTTAGTTAGTGAATTGGTTTTAACAGATAATAAAGATAAAGAGCAAATAGAACAAATAATTGATAGTAAAATACAAGAAACTTATGATAAAAAAATGGAAGAACTGTTATAATAAAAATAGGGAATTAATCCCTATTTTTTTCTAATATTAAATTTTAATAACGGTCTTCATCTCTAGTTCTGTTGTCTTGTGATACATAAGAAAAGATTAAAATTGCAGTAATAATAGCGGCTAGGGCAACTATTGTTAGAACAACAGCTGTTCTAGACATTTGCATACCTAAAAAGTTAATTGTATCAGTACCTGGATTTGTAGCTACTCTTGTAGTATTATATGTTCCTGTAGTGTTTGTAGTATTTGTAGTGTTATTTCTTGTTGTATTATTTCTTGTAGTATTTGTAGTATTGTTATTTATATTATCAGTAGTACCAGTAGCATTGTTATCATTTATACCATTATTAATATCGTTTGTTAGTGTGTTAGTCTTACCTGTAACATCATTAACACCATTTTTTACACCATTTCCCATATTTGTTGTTGCATCTTTGATACCGTTACCGATATCAGTTGCTGTGTCTTTAACTCCATTGCCAATTGCACCTGCAGTGTTTTTAATACCATTACCTATATCAGTTACTCCATTCTTAATATCGTTACCTACTGTGTTTGTAGCGAATACAACACAAGTTAAGCTCATTAGAACAAGAGATAGAATTGTTGTAATAAATAATTTTGTTTTTAACATTTTAATATACCTCCTAAAATTATTTTCACATTTATATTTTTCACAATTATTTTTTTTTTATACTGTTAAGAAAAATATAGCAAAAAAGAATAAAATTTGAAAATTGCGATAAAATATTTTATATAATAATAATGTATAGATTTTGAACAAAGTTTGAAAATTTTTCAAAAAAAGGTAAGAAAAATGCAAGCGAAATTTTTGGCAATTATAGTTTATTGTATGATTACAGCTTATGTTGTTTTACATGGGCAAAAAAAGCATGGATTTGCATGGGGATGCATGTATGCTACTTTTGGTTGCTTATTTATTCTAATTGGTGTTATAAATATTGAGATGTTTATACTGAATTTAGGCATTATTTCAATATTTATTGCAATGGTTCTTATTGAATTAGAGTAATATTCAAAAGTGGGAATACATGTATTTTTTCTACAAAGTGATACTTGAGAATTATATCTTTAAAGTCTGCATAAGGCGTTTTTGAAAAAACAACAAAATGACAAAAATATATTGACAAACATTGGTTCGTAATATATAATATTATTGTAATTAATTATAATAATAGTTTGCTAAAATACTGGTGTATGTGTGAAACGCTAGATTTGCAAAAATATATAATAAGGGAGGAAAAATTGTATAATGTTTAAGTTACATTCAGAATATGAACCCAAAGGGGATCAACCAAAAGCAATAGAACAATTGGTGCAAGGTTTAAATGAAAATAAAAGATTTCAAACGCTACTTCGGAGTTACAGGTTCACGGAAAAACATATACTATTGCTAATGTTATTAAAAAGGTTAATAGACCCACATTAGTAATTGCTCATAATAAAACATTGGCAGGACAACTATATAGTGAATTTAAGGAGTTTTTTCCTGAAAATAGGGTTGAATATTTTGTATCGTACTATGATTATTATCAACCTGAAGCATATATGCCTAAAACGGATACATATATAGAAAAGGACTCTTCTGTTAATGACGAGATAGACCAGTTAAGACATTCGGCAACTGCATCATTGTATGAAAGGGAAGATGTAATTGTTGTTGCTTCTGTATCTTGTATATATGGATTAGGAGATCCTATTGATTATGATAATATGGTTTTATCATTGCGTCCTGGTATGAACAAGTCTAGGGATGAAGTTTTAAAAAGATTAGTAGAAATGCAATATACTAGAAATGATATAGATTTCAAAAGAGGTACTTTTAGAGTAAAGGGAGATGTAGTTGAAATTTATTTATCACAATCAAGTGAAACTGTAATACGTATAGAATTTTTTGGAGATGAAATAGAAAAAATATCTGATATACATCCTGTAACAGGAAAGGTTATAGGTAAAAGAGAATATATTATTGTGTTTCCTAAATCGCACTATGTTACTACATCAGATAAAATGGAAAAAGCAATAAATCAAATTGAAAAAGAATTAGAAGTACAAATTGATTTTTTTAAAAAGAATAATAAATTAGTTGAGGCTCAAAGAATAGAACAAAGAACTAATTTTGATATAGAAATGTTAACAGAGACAGGCTTTTGTCAAGGTATTGAAAATTATTCTAGAATAATAAGTGGACGTGAGCCTGGTTCTGCTCCATATACATTAATGGACTATTTCCCAAAGGATATGTTAGTTATTGTAGATGAGTCGCATGTTACATTACCACAAATACGTGGTATGTATAATGGGGATAGAGCTAGAAAAAACGCTTTAGTAGATTATGGCTTTAGATTGCCTTGTGCGTATGATAATAGACCATTAACTTTTCAAGAATGGGAAGAAAAAGTTAATCAAGCTATATTTGTTAGTGCAACTCCTGGAGATTACGAAAAGGAAAATTCTGAACAAATAGTTGAACAAATCATTAGACCAACAGGCTTGCTTGACCCAGAAATTATTGTTAAGCCAGCTCAAAACCAAATTGACGATTTAATAAACGAAATTAGCAAAGTTATTCAAAGAGGGGAAAGAGTATTAGTAACAACATTAACTAAGAAAATGGCGGAAGATTTAACAACATATTTAAAGAATATAAATATTAAGGTTAGATATATGCATTCTGAAATTAAAGCATTAGAAAGATTAGAGATAATCAAGGAATTACGTACTGGTATAATTGATGTTTTGGTTGGAATTAATCTTTTAAGGGAAGGTTTAGATTTACCTGAAGTTTCTTTAGTTGCAATATTAGATGCTGATAAGGAAGGCTTTTTACGCTCGGAAAGATCATTAATACAAACGATTGGTAGAGCCGCAAGAAATTCTGAAGGAAGAGTAATCATGTATGCAGATGAGCTTACAGAGGCAATAGAAAAAGCTATTTCAGAAACGAATAGAAGAAGAAAAATTCAAAAACAATATAATCAGCAGAATGGTATTGTACCTAAAACAATTAAAAAAGCAGTTAGAGATACTATCAAAGCTATTATTGTTGAAGAAGAAAAAGGTCAATATACAACTGATAAAGATAAATCAGTCGAAGAGGTTATACAAGATTTAACAGAGCAAATGATAGTGTATGCTAAAAATATGGAATTTGAAAAAGCAGCAGAAATACGTGATAAAATTAAAACATTGGAAGGGTTATAAGAAAAAAGTAGGTTCATTTGAACCTCTTTTTATTATAAATATTTTTTTAATGTTTCTACGCTATCTTCTTGCATAACTACAAAATCATTTAATATATTGTGTACATCGGGGGCAATATTATTATTTTCATTAAGAAGTCTTCTACCTTCAATAATTCCCATATTTGTACCTTGCATAAGCAATTCTGATAATTTAGAAGTTGTATCGTCAGTTATTGTTTTCATTTGTATACCATACCAAGTCATCATTTTAGTCATTGCACTAGTTTCGTGTGGTTCTTTACTACTGTAATTTGAATACAAGTCATTTACCCTATTATAAATATCTTTATACTTGTTATATTCTGTATCTAAAACTTGTTTAAAATTATCATCTTTTACTTTTTCAGACACATATGATATGGCATCCATTCCCATTGTTGCGCCTTTGTTAACTTCATCTAAAATATTTAAGTTATGATTTTCCATAAATATGTTCCTTTCATGTAAATATTTTTTGCATAAAATTTTATGAATTAGTAGAAAATTTTTGCTTTAACGCATCAATTTTTGTTTGCTCAGCTACTTGTGTATTATACCATCCTTTTTCAGCCATTAAATTATATATTTTGTTTTGAATATCTAAAGATTCATTTAACGCATCTTTAAATGCCATGTGAACTTCAGCGGTTGTAGACTCAATTGTACCATGAAGATATAAATCACAAACACCTTTAATTATTAATAGTTCTTTTTCCATTAAGTCTCTATCTTCCAAATTAATCCCCCCTATAATAAATTTAAAAATTTGTTAAAAATTTGATTATGTTTTTCTTCTAAATCTTTCATATAATTTGAAAGATTTACATCTTGTAGTTGATTAGCTGTTTTAGTAGCGCATGATTTCATGAATTTTTCATGCCCTAAGCTATCTTCAACATATAAAAGTTCTTTACTTGTCATAAATATCACCACCTAATTAAATTATTACCCAATAAAAGAATAATATACAATACAATTTATTTTTTCTACAATACACAATACAAAAAGCATACTTGAAATTTTAAAATTAATGTGGTAGTATATAAATATTAGGAGGAAAAACAAATGAGTAAAAACGCTAGAACGCTTGGGGCTCTACACACACACACACACACACAATTGGATATGTTTACCAACATAGGTTAACAAAATTTAACCTAGTTTTAGCATGCAGTAAAAAGTATAACCAAGAAAACATAGATAAAAATATGTTGTCTTGGTTTTTTGTTGTCTAAAAAAATCAAGAAAGAGGTAGAAAAAATGAAAAAGGGAATAAGTTTAGTAGCATTAGTAATAACGATAGTAGTGCTTGTAATATTAACAGGAACAATAATATTGTCAACAATGAATAATGATATATTTGATAATACACAAAATCAAGTAAATGATAATAATAAAAATCAAGTGATAGATAATATAAAAATAAAGATACAAACCGAAAAAATGAATAAAGAAATGTATGGAATATATACGCTAACTATGAATGAAATAATACCAATATTAAATGAATATGGAAATTTTAATAGTAGTACATTAAAATTAGAAACAGAAAAAGCAGGTCAAATATATTTATATGAAATAATGTCAATACCATTAAAAGAGTATGCACAAATAAAACATGAGAATGATATGTTAACAATTACACCACAAAGTGTATTAAGCAATAATGGATATATAATAGAATATTCTATAAATAGTGGGAATACTTGGAACCAATATGTAGGACAAGTAAGTACACAAGGAGAAACAGGAATACAAATAAGGTTATTAAATAACAGCCAAGAATTAGTAAGTGATATATTAAAAATAACAGGAGGGGTAATTGGGGAGCTAGATAATACAAGCCCAATAATACAAATACAGCCAAATGGAGTATTACTAGCAAAGAACACCCAAGTAACAATAACAGTAACAGATAATGAAAGATTAGCAAGTACAAATAATTATGAATATTATTTATCAACAAGCAAAGATGCCGAAACAGGAGGAAGTTGGATAACATATACAAATGGAACAGCCTTTGCAATAGGAACAAATTTAACAGGGACATATTATTTACATATAAAAGAGGTTTTTGATAATGAAGGAAATACAAGTGGAAATGTAGTAAGTCAAAGCTATACATTTGATAATACGATACCATATAGTTTTACACCAACAATAGGAGAAGTAACGGAAAATAGTATAGAAATAAATGCAAGTACAAGTGATAATAACGGACAAGCAGTAACATATTATTATAGCATAGATAATGGAGCGACATGGTTACCAAGTGGTGGTACAAGTGCAACAACATATACTTTTACTAATTTAACAGAGGGAACGACATATAATGGGATAAAGGTAAAAGTTGTAGATACAGTAGGAAATGAAAGAATAAGTGAGAATATAACAGTAAGTACTATTATAAGTAAAAAGTATTTATATGCAAATGGCAACCAATATAACAGTATAACTGGAGGGTGGACAAATGGTGTAAGTATAAGTATATGGGGCAATGGATATAGTAATTCTTTAACTAAAATAGCACCAGGTATTAGTACAAACAAAATGTCTTTAAATTTAGTAGGACAATCATATTTTAAATATACGGATATTAATACAGTAAACAAAATTGATTTAACTAATTATACTACACTAAATTGTATATATGATACAACCGCTACTTTATATTACCCTAATATGTTTGTAACAAGTAATTTGAATTTTAGCACAATTGATCCAGGAATAGCAACGGTACCAGTAAAAGTATTAAAGCTTGAGCAAGAAATTGGGAGTTCGTATAAGGCAACTATTGATATAACAGATGTTAATGGCGAATACTATATAGGGTTTGTATCAAATATTGGATATTATCAAGATCCAGCCCGGTAACTTTGATATTTTAGAAGTGTGGTTAGAATAAAAACTTCAAAAAATGTTAACAATATATTTAGGAGGTTGTTAACATGAATAATAACGAAGATAAAGACAAGCAATGGGATAATTTATTAAATCTTGTAGAAAATCATACTAGAACTCAAAGACATTTAGAACAGTATGCAGATATTGGAGACCCTGATAATAAAGAAAATGCAATGCAAAAACAAGAGGTTAGAGAAGAACAAATTGGAGAGTTAATAAAAAATATTAACGGAGAACATGATAATGAAACAAAAGAAGAACAATTAGAAAATATTGTAGAAAACTATGTTAGTTCAGAGGGATATATTCATAATAATGCTGACCATATGCCTGAAGATATGATAAGAAATATAAAGAAAAAGCAAGAGAATAGAGAAGAACAATTAGAAAATTTAAAACAAAATTTAGAATGATTTTTTAAAAAAGGTACATATTTGCATAAAATTTACCTTTTTTATATTATTCTTTGACTAAATTATAGACATTGGCATAAAAATATGATAAAGTATTATAGCGTATATGGTTTGGGTCTTTTTTTTTACGAAAAAAATAGATGCAATCATAAAAAATGGAGGTGTCGAAAAATGAGAGAACAAGTAATATTAGAATGCACAGAATGTAAGAACAGAAACTACAATACAATGAAGAATAAAAAGAATACACCTGATAGAATAGAAATGAGTAAATATTGCAAATTCTGTAAAAAACATGTTACTCATAAAGAAACAAAGTAATATTTATGTATCAATGTATTCTTAAGTGGAGGTAAGGAAAATGGCAGATGAAAAACAAAAAGGACATTTTTTTAGTGACATTAAAAAGGAACTAAAAAAGGTAATATGGCCAACTAAAGAACAAACAGCGAAGAATACTCTTTCTGTAATTGTTATAGTATTTTTAGTTAGCTTTATCGTAATTGTTTTTGATTTCATATTAGTAAAAGGAAATGACTTTGTAATAGATAAAAGTACAGGTGGCAAAGTAACACAATACAGAGTTGATATTGAAAGAAAAACTGAAATATTAAAAGAAATGGAGCAATATGCTGATGAAGCAACAATGCAATCATATAACCAAATAGCATATTACTTAAGTGTTGAAGATTTAGAAAAAATATTAGAAGATTTGAAAAATCCAAAAGAACCTGAAGATGAAGGTACAAACGAAAATAACGGCGGTACAGAAAATCAAGAGGGAAACGGAGAACAAGAAAATAATACAACACAAGAATAGTAAAAATGATAGGGGGAATATAGATGCCTCAAGATAATAAAAATCTTGAACCTAGATGGTATGTAATACATACTTATTCTGGATATGAGAATAATGTTAAAACTAATCTTGAAAAGATTATAGAGCATAGAGGATTGCAAGATAGAATTTTCGAAGTTGTTGTTCCAATGGAAGAACAAATTGAAATCAAAGATGGTAAAACTAAATCAACAATTAAAAAAGTTTTCCCAGGTTATGTGCTTATAAAAATGATTATGACAGATGAAACCTGGTATATTGTAAGAAATACACATGCTGTTACTTCTTTTGTTGGTTCTGGTACAAAACCGGTTCCATTAACAGATGAAGAAATGAAAAACATGGGATTAATTGATTTTACAATAAACGTTGATTATGAAATAGGCGATAAAGTAACTGTTATTAATGGTCCTCTAAAAGACTTTGTTGGTACAGTTAATGAAATAAATACAATAAAGAAGAAAGTTAAAGTTATAGTTTCTATGTTTGGTAGAGAAACTAATGTAGAGCTAGACTTTTCTCAAATACAAAAAATATAACCTATATGAAGGAGGTGTGTTAAATGGCTGAGAAAGAAGTTGCAAAAATAATTAAATTACAAATTGAAGCTGCGAAAGCTACGCCAGCTCCACCAGTTGGACCAGCATTAGGTTCAAGTGGTATAAACATTATGGACTTTGTTAAACAGTTTAATGACAAAACAGCAAGCCAAGCTGGACAAATAGTTCCAGTAGTTATTACAGTGTATGCTGATAAAAGCTTTGACTTTATAACTAAAGTTCCACCAATGCCATATTTAATTAAAAAAGCTGCTAAAATCGAAAAAGGTTCAAGCAAACCACATATTGATAAAGTAGCAACATTAACTAAAGACATGGTAAAACAAATAGCTGAACAAAAAATGCCAGACTTAAATGCAGCGTCATTAGAAGCTGCAATGAGTATGGTTAAGGGAACTGCCAGAAGCATGGGAGTTGTCGTATCAGAAGAATAATATTGGGAGAGTAATACTCGCTAGAACCAAAGGAGGGAAAACATGAGAGGTAAAAGATATCAAGAAGCTGCAAAATTAGTAGAAGCATCAAAATATTATGAACCAAAAGAAGCTTTAGAAATAATTGAAAAAATGCCTAAAGCAAAATTTGATGAATCTGTTGAATTGCACGTAAAATTAGGCGTTGATTCTAAACACGCTGAACAACAAGTAAGAGGTGTTGTTGTATTACCACACGGAACAGGTAAAACTTTAAAAGTTTTAGTTTTCGCAAAAGGCGAAAAAGTTGCAGAGGCAGAAGCTGCAGGTGCAGACTTTGTTGGTGGTGAAGAATTAATACCAAAAATAGAAAAGGAAAATTGGTTTGATTATGATGTTATAGTTGCAACTCCTGACATGATGGGTGTTGTAGGTAGATTAGGTAAAGTGCTAGGTCCAAAAGGATTAATGCCTAACCCAAAATCTGGAACTGTAACAATGGATGTTACAAAAGCTGTTAAAGACATTAAATCAGGTAAAATTGAATATAGATTAGATAAAACTAACATAATTCACTGCCCAATTGGTAAAGTATCATTTGGTGCTGAAAAATTAGCTGAAAATTTAGATGTATTAATGAATGCTATTGTAAAAGCAAAACCAGCAGCAGCAAAAGGTCAATACTTTAGAAGTATTTCATTGACAACAACAATGGGACCTGGTATTAAAATAAATAATACAAAATTTTAATTAAATAATATTAGATTTTAACCATAGACAGTAGGCAAAATATATAAGTCCTACCGAGGTATATCGAAATTAATTCTTTATACCTTGATTATGGTATAAAGAATTTTTGTATGAAAGGAGGCTATATAAATGCCAAATAGTGAAACTTTAAAAAAGAAACAAGAAGAAGTATCTGTTATTTCAGAAAAGATTAAAAATTCAAAGGCTATAATTATAGTTGAATATAGAGGTGTTAACGCAGCTCAAATAACAAAAATTAGAGCTGATTTAAGACAAAGTAATTCAGAATATAGAGTTACTAAAAACAATATTACAAGAAGAGCTTTTAAAGAAAATAACATATCAGAACTAGACGAATATTTAACAGGTCCAGTTGCTGTTGTTTATGGCAAGGAAGATTATTTAGAACCTGCAAAAGTATTATACAATTTTGCAAAAAACAATGAGTTTTACAAAATTAAAGCAGGTATAATTGATGGTAAGTTTGTAACAGCAGATGAAATTATAACTCTTGCTAAGTTACCATCAAGAGAAACACTTATTGCCCAATTGGCTGGTTCATTGCTTGCTAATATTAGTAAATTAGCTGTTGCATTAGACCAAGTAAAAGTTCAAAAAGAAGCAAATGCATAGAAATTTAAAATTTTAAGGAGGAAATGTAAAATGGAAAAAATAGAAAAATTATTAGAAGAAATTGATAGCTTAACAGTTATCGAATTATCAGAGTTAGTTAAAGGTATTGAAGAAAAATATGGTGTATCTGCAGCAGCTGTTGCAGCACCAGCAGCAGGTGGAGCAGCAGGCGGAGCAGCTGAAGAAAAATCAGCATTTAACGTAGTATTAACAGATGCTGGAGCTAACAAAATTGCAGTTATTAAAGTTGTTAGAGATGCAACTGGTTTAGGTTTAAAAGAAGCTAAAGACTTAGTTGAAGCAGCTCCAAAAGCAGTTAAAGAAAATGTTAAGAAAGAAGAAGCTGAAGAATTAGCAGCTAAATTCAAAGAAGCAGGAGCTACTGTTGAATTACAATAATTTAGAAAAATATTAAATAGTTTGGATAAATGTATCCAAGCTATTTTTTGTATATATATATGGAATTATTGTGCTAAATGTAATATGATATAATGTAGATAAATAAATGATTATATGCAAGTAGTATATCATGGAAACTATACGAAAATAGAAAAGCCAAAAATAATTAAAGGAAAATATACAAAAGATTTCTAAAAAGAATTTTACTGTAATGACAGAATAATGGTTAGATTATATAATAAATTGTAGAAATGGAAAAAAGTATGATTATGATATTGTAATTGGTGCTATGGCAGATGACCAAGTGTATAACTATATTACAGATTTGATTGCTAATAATATTACAAGACAAGCTTTTTGGGAACTCGCCAAATTTAGTTGTCAACACGCCAAATTGCATTTTGTCTCCAAAAGCATTAGAGTGTATAAAATTTATTGGTGCAAAGGAGATTTAATTATGGGGGAGAAAATAAAAATGATTTATTCTATGTTTGTAGCTTAATTGAATATATTGCAAGAACTACTAAAAATACTAAAGAAAATATTGAAAAAATGTATGAATTAGCACAAATATATCATTGTGAAAATATAGATAAGGTAGCAAATGTATTTATCCAAAAGTGCAATATATTACAAGGTAATTATGATATTATATCAACAACAAATGATTCTATACCAACATATTTTGATATAGGTAAAGTGTATGCAAGATTAATTGTTATGATAAATGATAATGAAAAAGAATATATACAAACATTAATGGAAGTATTAACTTCTTGGATAATATATAAGATTGATAATTATAACAGTAGTATGTATTATGAAAATCTCGGATATATTTATCAATGCTATTTAGAAGGCAAGGTTATTTAAAAAAGTATGTAGTTTTTACATATTTTTTTTGTTTTTTCAAATAATAATATTATGAAAAAAACAGCAATAATTCTTTTTAGTATTTTAGGTGGAGCAATTAATGGTATGTTTTCAACTGGTGCTGGTTTAATATTAATACCTGCTTTAGTACTTTTGCTAAAATATGATAGTTTAGTATCGAGGGGAACAGTTATATCAATTATATCAATATTATGCTTCATAAATATATTAATTTATTCAAGAGTTTATGAATTTAAAATTGAAACAATATGGATAATATTAGGTTGTATAGTGGGTAGTATGATTGGAAACATGATTGTAGGTAAAATAAATAAAAATATTTTATCAATAATTTTTGCAATTTTTACAATTATAATGGGGATAGGGTTGATACGATGACTTTTTTGTATGGAATATTACCAGGCATATTAGTAGCTTTTGGAATGGGTGGTGGGTCACTATTAATATTTACATTAAATATGTTTACTGATTATGCACAACAAGAAATACAATATATTAACTTATGGGCATTTATTTTTGCGTCTGCATATAGTGTGTTTTCCTATGGAAAAAAAGGCAAAATCGATAAAGATTTATTAAAGATAATGTTACCTTTTACCGTTATATCTTGTATTGTTGCAAGCATTATATCACAAGGGATAGATACAAATAGTTTGAAAAAGTATTTTGGTATATTTCTAATTATAATTGGAATATGGCAAGTTTTTCAAATTGGATATAAGTATATTAAAAAGAAAAAAGCTAAAAATATTAATAAGGAGGGATAAAAATGACTAAATGGATAAAAGGAATTGTAATAGGTACTGTAATAGGAGTAACAATTGGTAGTATGATTGATATGAATGAAATGTCTTGTATGACTAAAAGATATATGAGAAAAGGAAAGAGAATGTTACGCAATATGATGTAACCATAAAAACAAAATATGTACAATACAAATGTATTGCACATATTTTTCTTTAAAGTATCTTTACATGAAAGATAGTGATATAAATGGAAGAATTAGTTTCTTATTCTTCTAATATATATTGTTTTGTTAATTGTTTTTCTAAATTTTACATACTTTCTAATCTTAATAATTCTTCCCATCTAGTATCAACTTCTTTTTGAATTTCTTCTATCATCCATTCATTACCTGGTTTAAATAAGTGTGCAAAACGTTTTTGAAGTTTTAGGAATTCTTCTACTGGTAACTTGTTATTTGGTTTATATGTTATTGTATATTTACCGTCAACAACTTCATATAAAGGCCAGTAACAAGTTTCAATTGCCATTTTATTTATTTTTGCAAGTTCTGAAGAATCATATACCCAACCTCTAGGACAAGGAGCTAATACGTTTAAGAAACAGGCTCCTTTTGTATATATTGCTTTTTCGGCTTTTTCATATATGTCCTTAAAATTAGGTGTAATAGCAGTTTGAGCTACGTAAGGTAAATGATGATTTGCCATTACCATAGTTAAATCTTTTCTTGACTGTTGCTTTCCAAGAATTTCTTTACCTGCAGGAGAAGTTGTTGTGTCTGCAAATTTTGGTGTTGCAGAAGAACGTTGTATACCTGTATTCATATATGCACCGTTATCATAACATACATATACCATGTCGTGTCCTCTTTCCATAGCACCAGATAAAGATTGTATACCTATATCATAAGTTCCACCGTCTCCACCAAATGCAATGAATTTTGTATCTTTATCTTGTGGTAATTTCCCTGTTTTCTTCATTGCTTTATATGCAGCCTCTACTCCTGATAATGTTGCTCCAGCACATTCAAATGCTGTATGTACAAAAGAATCATTCCAAGATGTATATGGATATATAAACGAGGAAACTTCTAAACAACCTGTTGCACAAGCTATTACAGCATGGTCTTCGTCTTTCAATGCTCTCAATACAGCTTTTACAACTACGGGAGCTCCGCAACCTGCACACATTCTATGACCTGATGTAAATCGTTCTTTTTTCATTAAGCTTTCTTTAAAATTATATGACATTTTTCGTACCTCCTAATCTCTTACGCCAAGGTAGTTATATATATTACCTATTTGGTCCGTATCTTTTATTTTTAAAAGATTAGTATATACACTTTCTATATCACTAGTCTTTACATCTCTACCACCAATACCATATATATATCCGATTGTTTTTACATTAGATATACCATTGCATTGCATTGCACTTGTAACTTCTGTAAATACAGGACCACCTGCAGCGTTTAAGCCTTCTGATTTATCAAGAATAGCTACAGCTTTTAAATGAGAAAGAGCTTGTGCTAATTCGTTTGCTGGGAATGGTCTAAATACACGAAGTTTAATCATACCAACTTTTAAGCCTTGGCTTCTTAAGTTTTTAACTACAGCTTTTGTTGTACCTGCTGTTGAGTTTAAAACAACTATTGCAACTTCGGCATCTTCCATCATGAATTGTTCAAAAAATTCATATTTTCTACCAGTTCTGTTTTCAAAGTCTTTTGATACTTCTAAAATTACTTTTTTAGCATTTTCCATTGCTTTAGCTTGCTGTCTTTTGTGTTCGAATAGGTATGATTGAAGGTCTAAAGGACCAACAGCTATAGGGTTTTCATGATTTAATAAGTATTGCTCAGGTTTATATATTCCTACAAAATCTTTTACAAATTCGTCATTTTCTAATTCTATATTTTCGATAGCATGTGATGTTATGAACCCGTCCATACAAACCATAACAGGTAGTTTAACATCAGGGTGTTCAGCTATTCTATGTGCCATTAACATATTATCATAAGCTTCTTGGTTTGTTTCACTATATAGTTGTATCCAACCACTATCACGGCATCCCATTGAGTCTGAATGGTCATTGTGTATATTTAATGGCCCGGATACGGCTCTATTTACGACTGTCATTACCATAGGTAAACGTAAACTAGAAGCGATATATACCATTTCCCACATTAGTGATAGCCCGTTTGAAGATGTTGCAGTCATTGCTCTAGCACCAGCAGCTTGAGCACCAATGCAAGCACTCATAGCACTATGTTCACTTTCCACAGGGACAAATTCAGTATCCACTGTACCGTTATTTACGAATGTTGAGAAATATTGAGGTATTTCTGTTGAAGGTGTTATAGGGAAAGCGGCTACAACATCTGGGTTTATTTGTTTCATAGCTGTTGCTATTGCTTCATTTCCACTTAATCTTTCTTTCATTTATTTTACCTCCTCTTTCATTTCTATTGCTTTAAAAGGACATACTTTTGCGCAAATTCCACATCCCTTGCAAACAGAATAATCAAAATCTGTTCTGTGCCCTTCACTATCTAAGGGGATAGCGTTATCAGGACACATTGGTACACATAATAGACATTGTGTACAATTTTCTTTAATAAATTTAGGGCTGATTGATTTCCATGCACCTGTTTTAAAACATTTTGCATTACCGGCAGTCGATATTGTTCCACCTTCTGTTATATCTTTCCAAGATACATCAGGAGGAATAATTTGATTATTGCTCATAATATTTTACCTCCTTTAAAGCCATTTCTATTGCTTTTATATTACCGTCAATAACTTCGGGTTTTTTAGCAAATTTATGTTTAAATGAATCAACCATATCTGTTAAGAAAGTTTGTTCATCCATTACTTTACTTACTTTAACTACTGCTGCTAACATTGGTGTATTAGGAAAATATTTTCCAATAGTTTCAACAGATATTTTTCTTGCATCTATTGTACAAACTAATCCTGAATATCCATTTAATAGAGGACGAAGTTCGTCAATTGACTTTGTTGTATTTATAATTATTGCACCTTCTTTTTTCAAACCTGATGTTACATCAACACTTTCTAATAGTGTATCATAAACAAATACAACATAATCAGATTCATAAATATTACTGTGTATAGTAATAGGTTCATCGCTTATTCTATTGAATGCTGTGATTGGTGCGCCCATCCTTTCGGGACCATATTCAGGAAAACCTTGAATGTATTTGCCTGTATTAAAAGCAGCGTCTGCTAATAGTAGGGATGCTGTTTTTGCACCTTGACCACCACGACCGTGCCACCTTATTTCCATTAAACTACTCATAGCTGTATTACCTCCTTAAAATTAAACTAAAGCTATTATATACCTTTAGCATTAATAATTCAATAGAAGAAAAATAAATATAAGCAGAAAAAAATTTTTCTGCTTATGCATGACATTCAAAGTTAGATATGGTTACGAATTTAAGGTTTTTTCTTTGGGGGTTGTCATATTTCGAAGGGTTAATGCAAAAGTTTGCAAATTCAGAGATTATCTCTATAATAGCGTCTTTATTTTCTAAGCCTTCTGTTAATTCATTAGTACCAAAAGAAATACTTAAGTTGTATGATTTTTCTATTTCTTGAATTAAGTTTTTATCAATTAGATTTAATTCAGAAATTTTTTCTTTAGAAGGTTTCAACCTTTTTCTTTTTGCGTTATAGCATTTTTCTAAAAAATCTTCTAACACTGGTATGAGTTGTTCTTCGTTAAACGATACAATTTGGTAGTTCTTCAGAAAGAGTCTAATTTTTTTATCAAACATGATAAAGTCTCCTTATAGAAATAATATAGAATTATTTCTACATAAAAAAATTAATGTAAAAATATATTATCATAGTTAATTTATCATTTCAATACAAAAATAAAAAATGTAGAAATATGAAAAAAGAACGATAATTGAAAAAGTAAATGCAAGTATATAATAGATAAATATATTTTAGTGTTACAAGTAGTAATAATGTACAACTAAGTGCTTTTTTGGTAGAATTAATATGTAAGTGTTTTTGGTAGAAAT
>CALYAQ010000019.1 GCA_944393615.1 uncultured Clostridia bacterium | reverse complement strand
GCTATTGCTTCTTTTCACGCTCCATTACTAGTTTACGCTTTGCAAGTCGCTATCGAGTTCGCGACAAATACGCCTCTTGGGACTTCCACCCTAGATTTATGACATGCCCGTCATACAGAAAAAAAGAGCTTTTTACTACCTCTACTAAATAGATTATAGTTCTTAAGCTCTTTTTAAAAAATTAGTTAAATGTATGATAGAAATGTAAAAATCAAAACAACAATTACACATACATTTAAATAAAACCTCAACTTAGTTGTACTAGCATACAAATTGCTATAATAAGAAGTAAATAATATAATACCAATAATCGGTATTGCAATTAAAAGAAAGCTACTCGGTAATTGATGCAGAGTTACAGCAATGGTTATCGCACATACTATAATTTGCAAAATACATTCAAGGCCACCAATTGCAAGGGAATACTGCGTAAATATCCGCTCTAGGAGCCTTTTTTTTCTAGTTACCTTAATATTCCTTTCTAGCGAATCTTCTTCACCAATCTGGTATGAAGATTTCTTTTCTTCTTTGCTATCATTAGATTCATAATGATAGCTAAAACAGTCAATCTCAATTTCCATGAAATTATTATAGCATATTTTTTTTAAAAAGTAAACAGCCATAATTAGTGTGTTCACAAACCACTCATAATGGCATCAATCATTTCATTCATACTCATTTTTTCCTTATCAAACCATATCATATTTGCATACCTTCTAAACCACGTCAATTGTCTTTTTGCATATCTGCGAGTTTCCATTTTTAACTTTTCTACCATTTGCTCATAGGAATACTCATTTTTCAAATATTGTACAACCTCTTTATATCCTAGTCCTTGCATTGCTGTTGGAAATTGTTTATATTTGTTATAAATATCCCTTACTTCTTCTACCAAACCATTATTTAGCATATTATCAATTCTTTCATTTATACCTTGATACAGTTTTTCTCTATCAATATTAATACCAAAAATGTAAAAATCATAAGGGCTTTCATTTAGTTTAGATAAAGAATTATAATATGTAACAGTTTTACCTGTTTGTTGATATACTTCTAATCCTCTTATTATTCTTTTTGTATCATTAATATGAATTTTTTTTGCATATTCAGCATCTATTTGTTCTAATTTTTCATATAGCTTTTCATTACCTTCTTTTTTAGAAATTTCAAGTAACTCTTTCCTATAATTATTATCAATATTGCTGTCAGAAAACTCTATATTATATATTAAAGCTTCTACGTACATTCCTGTACCCCCAACAATAATCGGTATTTTATTTCTTGATAAAATTTCTTGTATTATTGGTCTTACCATTTGAACATATTTAACAACGTTAAACTCTTCATTAGGTGCAACTACATCAATCATATAGTGTTTTATACCACTCATTTCCTGATTAGTTGGTTTTGCTGTCCCTATATTCATTTCTTTATATACTTGCATTGAGTCACAAGATATAATTTCTGTATCTAGTCTTTTAGCTAGTTGTATACCAAGCTGTGATTTACCTGATGCAGTAGGCCCACCTATAACTATAACTTTAGGTTTCATACTATTTTCTCCCAAACTTTCTTTCCAAATCATATTTACTCATTTTTATTGCTGTTGGTCTACCATGCGGACAGGTAAACGGATTTTCCAATTCTAGAACTTGTTCAATAAGGGCAATTACTTCTTCATCTTTTAAATTCATGTTTGCTTTAACTGCAGCCTTACATGCAATCGTTGATAAGAATTTTTCTTCTATTTCATCTTTTGCTGTTCTATTGCCTTGCATTTCGTCTAATATATCTAAAAATAAGTCTTTTACATTTATATCCATACATATATACGGTACACCCACAATTTTAAATGAATTATCCCCAAACTCTTCTAATACATAACCGGCTTTTTCAAACATTGTCATATCTTGTTTTATCATTTCAGCCTCTTTATTAGTTAAAGTAATAACTTCAGGAATAAGTAACATTTGTGACAATGTATTATCACTATAATATCCTTGTTTTACTTGTTCATATAGCACCCTTTCATGTGCTGCATGTTGGTCGATTATATACATTTCCCCTAAATATTCAATAATGTTATATGTATCGAAAGCGGTTCCAATATACTTGAATTCTTTTTTTGCCTCTTCTTTATTCTCTTTATCAAATATACTAATATTAGCTGCAATTTCCTGTTTTTCAATTTGTAGTTCTTTAGTTGATTGTTCTACCTCTTGTTGTATATTTTTTTCAACATTAGTAGGTATATTGTGTGTCCTTACAAATTCTAAACTTTCATAATTAGAATTGTATTTGCTCTTTTCATTTACCTCACTAACGTTTGGTACTGTATTCCCCTCTTTTATATTTTGATTTTGTTCATACACATAGTTGTCTTGTTTTTGCTCTACTATATCTTGTTGCTCTATTGGTATTGCTTTTTCTACATCTCTACTCAAATCATTTGCTAATAGTGCATGTTTGGTAGCATGAAATACAGCCTTAAAAACATCTTGTTCCTTTTGAAATCTAATTTCTAATTTAGCTGGATGTACATTAACATCAACTAACTGTGGTGGCATTTCCAAATTTATAACCGTAAAAGCAAATTTTCCATTAGGTATAATAGTTCTATATGCCTCATCAATTGCCGCACTTATTGTTTTATCTTTAATGTTCCTACCATTTATATACATTATTTGATTACTTCTATTCGACCTAGCTATTTGTGGCTTACCAATCATACCTGTTATTCTCATATTTTCGTATGTATAATCTACTGGTATGACATTATCTGATATTTCTTTTCCAAATATACTATATATAACTGATACCATATCAGAATTACCATTTGTTGATACTATTTGTTTATCTTTTGATATAAGTTTAAATGAAATCTCCGGATGTATTAAAGCAAGTTTTGTAACTATATCCTCTATATACCCAGCTTCTGTGAAATCTTTCTTTAAAAACTTATATCTAACTGGTGTATTAAAAAATAAATCTTTTACTGTTATTGTCGTACCTTTTGGACAACCATATTCTTCATATTCTAAAATATCCCCTGCTTTAACTACTATTCTATTTCCAATATCGCTATTTTGGGTACATGATATCAGTTCAACATCTGCAACTGATGCAATACTCGCTAATGCCTCTCCTCTAAAACCCATTGTCATTATATTTGATAAATCTTTGCTAGACCTAATTTTACTTGTTGCATGTCTTTCAAATGCAACTTTTATATCGTCTTTTTCGACACCTTTTCCATTATCTGTAATACGTATATATGTTATTCCCCCATTTTTTATTTCTATAGCTATACTAGTAGCACCTGCATCAATTGAATTTTCCACTAGTTCTTTTACTACATTTGCAGGTCTTTCTATAACCTCGCCGGCTGCTATTTGATTTATTGTTAGTTCGTCTAATACTACTATATTTCCCATTTTTATCACCAACAATATTATATACTATTTAAGTCAAAGATTAAAGCTTTTTTTAGAAAAAAGAAGAACAAAAATATATCTCGAAAGATATATTTTTAAAAATTGCTATTATTGTAAATGATATACACCATTATAGTTGTGTGCACAATAATAGTGTGCTGATGTTTTTGTGTATCCACATGCTACCCAATGTGGAGAATACTGTAAATGTGCATTACAATACACTGAACCACCATGATTAGAACCCCTTGCTCCACATTTAGGGCAAAATTCTAAAGTGGTATTTGTTTCAGTTTCATCTCCATAGTTACAAATAAAAGTCCAATGTGCAACCTGATTGTTACAATAATATGCTCTATTACAATAACTGCTCTGACCATTACATACATTCACACTTCCATAGTTTGTATTACCTGCATTATCTTTTACATGTAAATATACTGCTCCTGTATTTGTTGTTGCTACACTTGCATTCCATGATGTTGTTGCATCGACATCTATCCATTCAGTTGGTATATCACTACTTGTTGTTATTGCATACCCTATTACTCCTATATCATCTGTTACTGTACTTGATAACGTTATATTTGAACTTGTGCCACTTCCAGTTATCGTTCCAACTGTTGGTTGTGTATTATCAAATATGAATGGGTTACTTGTTACTGCCTCACTATAGTTTCCTGCTACATCATATATTTGTTTTGTATGTATATAGTATGTGCCATTTAGTCCTGTTCCTATTGTTATTGCTTGTCCACTTGTATAATCTTGCCATTCTTCATTTCCTTGTAATGTTTGGTTTGTTGTTAAACAATATTTATATTCGTTATCTGCTCTTAAGCCTACTGCTCCACTTGCTGTTATTGTTACATTTATTTCTTTTGTTACACTACTTCCATTTGGACTTATTACTACTGTTGGTACTGTCCTATTTATATTTATTTCTTTACTTCCTTGTGTGTTTTGATTATTCGCTATATCTGTACATACTCCTTCGGCTACTGTTATTGTCTGTATACAGTCTGTACTGTTTGTTACTACTATTGTGTATGTTGTTTCATTTATTTTTGTAAATTCGCCTTTTGTTCCGTTATTTACTGTTATACCTTCTATTGTAAACCCTATTACTGCCTCACTAAATTCTATTGTATATTTTATACTATCTACATTTGTTATATCTGTTGTATCTGCTGTTATATTTACAGTTGGTCTTGTTATATCTCCTATTACCTCGTTTCCATCTTGTGTTACCTTTATCGTATTACTTACTACTTGTCCTTGCTCATTTGTTAGTCTTACCATTATTTCACTTTCGTCTGTTACAGTTACAGCTTGGTTATATGTGTTCCAATTTGTACCTGCATCTATTGTATATTTTAATATATATCCATTACTTGTTAATTGGGTTTGCACTGTTAGTATGTTATTTTCATACGTTATTGTTGCATATTCTTCTAATGGTATTGGCATTATTTCATATAACCATATTTGTATACCTTGTGTTGTTGTTAGCTTTAATACATTGTTATCAAATGTTCCA
>CALYAQ010000018.1 GCA_944393615.1 uncultured Clostridia bacterium | reverse complement strand
ACTATCATCTTTTTAAATTCTTCGTCATAACTCTTATTTTTTGCCACTTTGAACACTCCTTTCCAAGCGTATAAAACTATTATATCATCTCTACGCTTTCATGTCCAAAATCTATCTTAACACCATTCTCTTTCCCATTGTTTTGTTAGTATTTCATCTATCTCCCATTTTTCATGCATCCTTCTAATTTCTCTTTCTTCTTCCTCTTCGCTCATTTTTATAACCTCCTCTATACAATCATCTATATATTTATTTTTACCCTTAATTACCATTAAATCATCTCTGCATTCTGCAACAAATAAACTTAACCATAAATGCAAATCATTATTATATTCTTTTTTTATTTTTCTGAACTTGGGTAATTCGATTACATATAACTTGAAACATTCTAATTTACTTTTTTTATCATTATCAGTTCTTATTGTATATTCAGATATATAATTGTTCCCATTGTTAAAATTGTAATCTATTATCCATATTGATATTGAAGTAGTATATTCTTTATACTTTTTCCCCTCCCTTCCTTGTCCTAAAAAACTTTTAGACCAGTATGCCATTGTTCTCATACAGTTATGACCTTTCTTTTGGTTTTGCATCTCAATATTTATAATTGCGTCCTTTGTTTTTGCTTGTATATCTAATGCACCTGATTTATCTTTTTTAAAATACTTATTTAATTCAACTGGTCCTAGTATTTCAACTTTTGGTAACTTTTGATTTAAAATTAGTTCCAAAAAATTTTTCAAATGTTCCTCTTTGCCTTTTTTTCCTAAATACTGCTTAAACATAAAATCATATTTAGGAAGCATTATGTCATTTACCAAATATTTATCTCCCTTCTATTATAGCATAATATTATTGTCTTTACAACAACATTGTGCAAATTTATCTATGTTTCCCCATGATTATTATAGCCGAAATAGCCGTGTTGATTATTGAATTATAAATACTAATTTATATCATGAATATATACTATCACTATTTGGTAAAAATTTCAAGTGTTTTTCAAAAAAGAAAAACAGATTTCTCTGTTTACATTTTTTTCATAATTTTGATACATATAACAATAACTACAATTAAAGCTATAGCTAACACACCTGTTATGCTATATAATACTATATCTCTTTGTTTTCCCTCTTCTATTAATTGTTGTATCTGCTCTAGCTTTTGTTGTTCTAACAATTCATAATCAACTCTAGGGTTATCAATCAAATAATCCTCATCCGCTTCTTTTAATACATCTATAGTATTACTCACGCTAAACTGTGTATTATCTGTACTATTAAAATCTTGATATGTAATTATATTACTAGCACTTGGAGTTTTAACATATATTCCTTTAATATATTTATTATCCTCTATTAAGTATACAACAGGATTTATATACATTTCTTGTGGTAATATGTCCTTTATATATTCAGATTTTAACATTCCCGGTTCTATAAAATGTGATATTCTTTCATCTTCGTTTATATTCATATATGATAACGTTATATCATTACACTTTAGCTCTATGTAATACTCGTCTACTATTTTTATTACATCATCAATATTCTCTTCTAATATATTTTGTTCAATATATTTATCTAATTTTTTAAAATCAATTTCACATACCCCTATAATATTTCCATACTGTATATTTTCTATTGTAGCTGCCGACGCCACATCTTGTACTCCTAATTCTTTTTTGAACCCATTGTTGTTTGCTAAATGTTGAGTAACTACATCTATTTGATTCCACCCCCATTTACTATACAATGAGTTATTCATAGCCCTATACAATATACTTTGTTTTATCTCATTAGATATTTGCTGGTTGTTATCTAATTGTGGTTCTGTTGCAAATACAAGTGAACAATTTATACAAAATACTAATGTTACTAAAAAAAATATTCTTTTCATATTTCCCCCTATATATATCTAAATAATATCAAATATATATCATATATTCAAGAAAAAAAGAAAAATATATAGAAAAAATAGTATTTACTAAATATAGAAAATACTATTACTCATTTTCAGTTATTTTTCTAAGTCTACGGAACATACGAACATTCCATTTGTCACAAAGCACATCTAGATAAATAGGCCATAAAATACATCCCACAATCACTGGTATAAACATTAGAAGCTCTATAGTACAAGCTAATATCAAAAGAAATATACATACAAACGGTAGTATACAAGCTAAAGCAAAGCAAACGTATGAACACTTGACTTTCCACATAAGTTTATTCTTTAGTTTCCTTAAGCTAAACCTCTTTTTAGTTGCAGTTTTAATCCTTCTTTCCAAGATTTCATCAGATAACATATAGTCATCTACACTGTTATAATCATTTATCATATTTACATTATACTATACTTTTTGTACTATTTCAATATTGGAATACTATTTTAATGCTTTTTCAAATCTTCTTTGTATTTTTTCTTTTCCAAGATTTTTCAATAATTCATACAAATCAGGTGTCATTTGTTTTGAAGTTAATGCAACCCTTATAACCATGCTAACATCGCCAACATGCCCTTTATATTGCTCAGGGTTAGCTTTATATTCTTTTACTTCTCTTGCATATCCCAAGCTTTCAGCAAGTTCCTTTATTTTATTAAACCACGTATCTTTGTCATCATTTACATCATAAATCTCAATATATTGTTTTAATATATTTGCTATTTCATCTTTATCAGTTATATTTTGATATACATATTCAAAATCTTTATTAAAGAAAATCTCATCATACATATATTCTAAAACATCTCTTAAATCAGACCATTTAGCTATATCTTTTCTTACTTTCTTGCCTGTCCTTTCAATATTTAATAAGTTAATTGTATAATCCTTGTATTCATCCATTAATGTTGCAAGTTCATTATCATATTTTTTAGCCCACTCTAATCCTAATTGATATACTTCCTCAGCAGACATTCTTGCAATAACATTTTTTGATACATCAAGTAATTTTACATGGTCAAATAACGCGCCACTTGCACTCATTTTATTTATTTTAAACTCAAATTCTGATATATCTTTATCTTGATTATCTCTTCTCCATTGTTCAAAATTTGAATTTGCTAAATTATATAAATACTCTTTAACAGCTTGTACAGGTATACCTTGTTGAGTATAATATGATACTGCTGCTTCTGGATCTTTCCTTTTACTAAGCTTTCTTTTGTTACCTTCTTCTTCTTTCATAATAGGTGCAACATGTATATATTTAGGTACTTTGAAACCTAACATTGTAAATAGTTGTACATGTAAAGGAATAGAAGAAACCCACTCATCGCCTCTAATAACATGTGTTGTTCTCATTAAATGGTCGTCTATTGCATGAGCAAAGTGATATGTTGGTAAGCCATCTGATTTTAATATAACTACATCTTGATCGTTTTCCGGAAATTCTAGTTCTCCTTTTATTCCATCTTTTATCTTTATTTTTCTATCATAATCTCCAGGTGATTTTAAACGTATTATATATTTTTCTCCACTTTGTATTTTTTGTTTTATCTCTTCTATACTTAAATTTCTACATTTTGCAAAAGACCTATAATATCCTGTCCTTACCTTTAATTTTTCTTGTTCTTCTCTTAATTTTTCCAAATCTTCTTCATGGCAAAAACAAGGATATGCTTTCCCCTGCTCGATTAAATATTTAACATAAGTTTGATATATTTCTTTTCTATCACTTTGTTTATATGGACCATATTCTCCTTTTTCTTCACTTTCATTTATAGCTCCCTCATCAGGCAAAATATTATAATCTTTTAGTGCTTCCAATATTCCTTCTATACCATTTTCTACTTCCCTTTTCTTATCTGTATCTTCAATTCTTAAGAAAAATACTCCTCCATTTGTATTGGTAAATATTCTATTTATCATAGTAACGTACAAAGAGCCCAAATGAACGAAACCCGTTGGACTAGGTGCAAACCTGGTTACAACTTCTCCCTCTTTTAAATCTCTTGGTTTATATAGTTCTTCATAATATGAAACGTCCTTTTTAACTTCTGGTAATAGTAAATCTGCTAATTCTTTATACATAAATTAAACCTCCATTTTTTATTTTTTGATTTTTAAATTATATCATTTATTTAAAAATTATTCAACATATTTAGTAATATATAGAAAATAAGGATATCTACATAAATATCCCTATTTGTTTTTTATACTTCCATTATAATTGGTAAAATCATTGGATTTCTTTTTGTTGTAACATATAAGTAATCTCTTAATTCATCTTTTAATTCAGTTTTTATTGTTGCCCAATCTTTAATATTTTTTTCTTCCAATTTGTGAAGTTCTTTTTTCAATAATCTTTTAATATCGTCCATTAATGTTTCTGATTCCTTTACATATACAAATCCTCTTGATATAATATCTGGACCGGCAACAACTTGTCCTGTTGAAGAATCAATTGTTATAACTACAACTAACAGTCCGTCTTGAGATAAATGTTGTCTATCTCTTAAAACAACATTACCAACATCTCCAACACCTAGTCCATCTACCATAACCTTACCCGAAGGAACTGTTCCAATAACTTTAGCACTTCTTTGATCAATCTCTAACACTCTTCCATTTACCATTGTAAATATATTAGATTTTGGTATTCCTAAATTATGAGCAGTTTCAGCATGTTTTTGTAAATGTCTATACTCACCATGTACAGGCATAAAGAATTTAGGTTTAACCAATGATAACATTAACTTTTGTTCCTCTTGGCAAGCATGTCCAGATACATGAATATCAGCTAATGAATGATAAATAACATCTGCTCCTCTTTTATATAATTCATCTATAACCTTTGATAATGATTTTTCATTACCAGGTATTGGGGATGCAGAAATAACAACCAAGTCATTATTAGTTATTTCTACTTTTCTATGGTCTCCCATTGACATTCTATATAGAGCTGACATTGTTTCACCTTGTGAACCTGTTGTAATAATCGTAATTTGTTCATCTGTGTAATTTGAAATTGCATCTATATCAATTAAAGTATTATCGTCAATAGTTAAATAGCCCAATCTATTGGCAACATTTATAACATTTAACATACTTCTACCTACAACCGCTACTTTCCTTCCATATTTCATAGAAGAATTAAATATTTGTTGTACTCTGTGTACATTTGATGCAAATGTAGCAACAATAATTCTTTGTTCTTGGTGGTGGTCAAATATGTCGTCAAACACCTTGCCCACTGAACTTTCAGACATAGTATATCCTTCTCTTTCTGAGTTTGTACTGTCTGACAATAATAATGTTACACCTTTTTTCCCTAATTCTGCAAATCTTGCAAAATCCATAATTTCATTATCAATTGGTGCATAATCAATTTTAAAGTCACCTGTATGAACTACTATTCCTGCGGGTGTGTGTAATGCTACTGCTACCGAATCAGCAATACTATGTGACACCCTTATAAATTCCACTTTCATTCTTCCTAATGAAACAGTATCGCCTGCTTTTACACATTTAAGTTTAGTTGTTTTTAATAATTTATGTTCTTCAAGTTTGTTTTCAATTAATCCTAATGTTAATCTTGTTGCATATATAGGTACGTTAATTTGTCTTAATATATATGGTATAGCGCCTATATGATCCTCGTGTCCGTGAGTTATTACTATACCCTTTATTTTATCCTTGTTTTTAACTAAATACGATATATCAGGTATAACTAGGTCTATTCCCAACATATCATCCTCTGGAAATGATAAACCGCAATCTAGTACAATCATTTCATTTCCATATTCAAATACCGTCATGTTTTTACCGATTTCTTGTAAACCACCTAATGGAATTACACGCAATTTATCTTTTCTAGAAACTCTTGTATTATCACTTGCACTCCTAGTTTGACTATTTTCCCTTCTTTGTCTAGTTATTCTAGGCTTAATCTCTCTTTTTACAGCAGGTCTTTCCCTGTTTTCCCTTTGCTTATTAATAACTTTATTTTCGTTATCTTTTGTATTTTCTGTATTAATATAAATCTCCTCCTTTAAATTTGTATACAAATATATGGTTTTTACTCCTTGTATACACTATATAATATTCAATTGTAAACTAATTTTCCGAACACATAAAAACTATATTCTTGCTTGAAAGAATATATAAAACTTTAAGTTTTATTGTATAAATTACATCTCATTACAACTGTATATAGTATATACCTTTTTATTTAAAATGTCAAATATTTTTTATTATTTTATGTAAACGTTTGGTTTGTATACATTTGTTTCTTCAAAACTATATGTTATGTAACATATTTTTGTTATCTATATATTATTATTATCAAATTTAAAATATTTAGAAAAAAAAATGCTCATTATATCAAATTATTACACTATAAGTTTTATAGAAAAAAACTATTATATAACATATTTAGTATCTTGTTTTAATATATTAAAATGAGGTGGCTAACTTGGTTATATATTTAATAAACAAATTACATAAATTTAAAGAATATACTATATCATTAATAGTAATATTAATGTTTATATTGCTTATCCTTTTTTCTAAACAATCACTTTTAGCTGCTCAAAATGGTGTTAATCTATTTTTAAATAGTGTGCTACCTTCCATTTTTCCTTTTTTAGTTGTAGTAAACATTTTAATTAATTTAGATATACTAAAAAAAATATGTAGATTTTTTAACCCTATAACAAAAAAAGTATTTAATCTACCTGGAATTTCTTCTTTGCCTATTGCAGTTGGGCTATTAAGTGGTTATCCTATAGGTGCTAAAATATCTAATGATTTATATGAAAAAAAACTCATATCAAAAAATACTGCTGAAAAGCTTTTAAGTTTTACTAACAATTCAGGACCATTATTTATACTATCCTATGTAGGAATTTCACTATATCATGATACCGCAACAGGTATATTATTATTACTCACACATATAATTTCTGCTATTAGTGTTGGAATTATATTTGGCATGTTTAGCAAAAAAAACACTGATAGATTTTGCATAGATGAACAATATGAAAGATATATTTCTAGTAATAATTCTAATATTAAAAAAAATATATCTTTTTCTCAAATAGTGATAGATAGTGTAAAAAATAGTGTTAACACAATTTTAGTTATTGGTGGTTTCATTATATTTTTTTCGGTAATTATAGAGTTGTTGGAAAATAGTAATTTCTTTTATATACTATCTTTACCAATAAATAATTTACTTGTACTTTTAGGATTACCAACCAATTTGACTATTCCTACATTACAAGGGTTAGTAGAAATTACAAACAGTTTAGAAGCTTTATCTAATGTAACCAATGCTAATTACGTGTATAAAGTAAGTTTATCCGCATTTATACTAGGTATCGGTGGTATTTCTATTTATATGCAAACTTTAGCAATTATTATAGATAACAATCTTAGTACAAAAAAATATATTTTAGGGAAATTATTACAAGGTATTATTGCCTTTATACTTACATATCTTTTAATAGTATATACACCTTTTTTTAATTTAGGTTCAATAGAAACTTACGTTAAACCTTCAGTTGCTGTTGATACTGTTCTTAACACAGAACAAATAAACATGTTTTTAGATGTAATAATTCTTTTCTTTGTATTTTGTGTGTTTTACAAAATGTATATAATCAAAAAATTATATAGAAAAAAATAGTCTAGAAAAATATATGTTCCTAGACTATAAAAATATAATCAATTAATAATTTGATTATATTTTTCTATACATCTTTATTTAAGTTTCCATTTGTATACACATTACCCTCTAGTCTTTTACCATTAATATGAAGATTAATTATATTATTTATTTGGTTAATATCTTCTTGTAATATATCTATTCGTATATTATCAACATTTAGATTTTCATATTCAATAGATGTAATTTTCGAATTATATATCAAACTATTACAATTAGTAGTATCTGTATATACAGGAAAATCATAATTTATTCTATCTCTCAAAACATAACTTGAGTTCTTACATTTACCTTTACAATCTCCATTTTTTCCAACAACACAGTATTCTGATGTCATAAGTAATGTTCTTCCATAAACTATAACCTCTTTATTCAATACATTACTTAACTTTTGAATATCTTTTTTATTCATTTCAGGAGATATGGTAATTGTATTTATTCCCATTTTTTTTAATACATCAATTGTATAGTCATTAAAAATATTCATTGTATAATTGGCAAGTAAATCTAAATTTACATTCTTAACACATTTTTGTATTAATTCTACTTGTGATATATTAGATATTATTGCTCCTTTAATATTAAATGTAGATATATCTTTTTCAAACATCGATATATATTTTGATTTTGTAATTGCTGGCAAATATATATATACATTATATCTATTACACATTTGCTTTATTACATTTTTTAGTGAAGCATCAAAAAAATATCTAAAAGGTATGTATATATTATCAATGTTTTTCAATTTTGTATAATCATAATTCTTATTTAATATATTTAATAACAAACTAACCCTTTTTTTATTTTTACTAACTTCATATTTAGAATTTCTTTCACATATCATCACATTACTTTTTCTACTAAACGACTGCAATATCCTAGTTTCTAATTTTTCCAAAACACTTCTTCTAATATCGTTTATTAAATAAATGGGAACAAATATGTTATCCTCAATTTGTACATTTATATTATCAATTTCAAAAACTGTATTGCCTGTTTTTGAAACTTGTTCAATAATACGTTGTTTTGTCGTAGATGTTTTTTGTGCTTGTTGTACTTTTTCTTCTCCTTGTATTTGTACACTTATTCCTGTAATTTGGTCAATAGCCTCAACAACTATCTTTTCATTTTTCCTTATATCTATATTAACATCAATTTTCCTTTTTATATTTTCCTTGCTATTTTTTAAATCAATTTGTTTTATATCTTGATTACTAACAGTTTTATACACAATATCATTACTCTGTATTTCTCCCTTAATTCTTCCAATAGTTATACACTGACCTTTTGTTGCTGTTTTTATATTATTATTTTGTATCATTAGTTCAGATATTTTACACGAACTATCATTTATACTAATACTGTCCCCCAACTCTACTGTGTCATTTAGTTTTACATTAACATGTCCTTTTTTATTGTTATATGATAAAACTTTCCCCAATTCTATACCAATGTGGTTAGGTTTTATCGTATACATCATATTTTTTCCTAGCCTACCTTTTAAATATCCGGTACTAAAACCACCTCTATTAAAAATTTGTAATAACATTTTTCTATCTTTTTCTTCTACAATATATTCATTATTTGAAAAATATAAATCAATATATTTTCTATAAATTGCTGTTACAATTCCCACGTATTCAGGTGACTTCATTCTTCCTTCAATTTTAAAAGATTTAACTCCAGTTTGTATTAGCTGTGGTAATATATCTAATGTACATACATCTTTTGAGCTAAGTAAATATCCTTTTTCTACAGTCTTGTTATTTTCACTATCAACTAATTCATAAGGTAATCTACATGTTCCTGCACATCTACCACGATTACCACTTCTAGCACCTATCATACTACTAGCCAAACACTGTCCTGAATATGATATGCATAGTGCTCCATGTATAAATATTTCTATTTCTTTATTTGTATTTTTACATATATGAGTTATTTCGTCAACATTCAATTCTCTTGCTAATACTATTCTATCGAACCCCAACTGAGCCATTGCATTAACACCTTCAATATTATATGTTGTAGTTTGTGTACTTGCATGTATTTCTAAATCTGGAAATCGCTCTTTTATCTTACATGCCAAACCTAAATCTTGAATAATTAATGCATCAATTCCCAATTCATAAACATGTTTTACCAATTTTAAAGCATCTTCAAATTCATCATTTTTTATTAATATATTTAAAGTTAAGTGGGTTTTTACATTTCTTAATTTAGCATAATTTATTGCTTGTTTTAATTGTTGATCATTAAAATTTTTACTATTTGCTCTTGCATTAAATTTATCTGCTCCAAAATATACAGCATTTGCCCCATTTTGAACTCCTGCAATTAAACATTCAATATCTCCCGCTGGTGCTAATAGTTCTATATCTTTTTTATTCATACTTTTTTCTCCTTACATATATATTTTAACATAAAATTAAAGAAAAAGAAAGAAAAAAACAGATACCGTATAAATTGTACATTTATACGGTAAAAAATATGTTAGTTATTCCATAAGGTTACACGGAAAGAATAATAAGTTGCCGGTTTCCCAGTATCTCTGCCAAAAGCAAAAACTCCAACGTTATTTCCATTCCCCCAATAACCTCCACGTGAAAAAACAAACCAACTACTCGCAAAATAACCTGAAATTCCAGAATGCCAACTACTAGCAGTTCCGATAGCTGACAATATACACGCAGAACTAGTTTCATATAGCGCATCTCCATATGAACGTATTCCATTCATTTTTGCGTAATCACTAGTAGAACTAGTAGAATCATACACTTCTTTATACTTATTATCTGCATTTACCAAATTCACTATATAGCTATTATTTGCTCCTTTTACATGAGATGCCAGTGTGTATGATGCTCCTCCATTCATATCAAAAATCCCGTAGCAATTTCCAGTGGTACTTTGTAATACATTTGTATGTGCTGTCGCTCCGCTACCACCTGCTGTGTAAGCACTAGTATTTGAATTGAAAGTTATTTTAGTACCATTTCTTCCATATTTGCTATGTGTTAAGTATGCTACCGCCCCCCATTCCATATTTTTCATTAAATGACTATCTAAACTACTATTATTTAAGCTATTAGTATCGTAATTAAGTGAATTATTAAACATATTATTCATTGTTATAAAACGCCATATTATTACTCCAGGTTTTGATACTACTTTTATCGTACTACTTGTTGCTACATTTCCAATACTTTCACTCTTTGTATTTCTTTTACTTCAATTTGTTTTCATACTCTTTTCATATTTCGCTACCCAAAAACCTGCTATCTGTGTTACGTTTCTACTTTCTCCATCATTTTAGAATGCTGGATGTATTTTCCATTTTCTTT
>CALYAQ010000017.1 GCA_944393615.1 uncultured Clostridia bacterium | reverse complement strand
TACCGCTCCTACTAATATTAGTAACACAATTATTGTTATTACTAATGCTATTAAGCTTATTCCTTTTTTATATAATTGGTTCATTTTCGTTCTCTCCTTCTAAAATATATTTATATTTTGACATATTACTATATACATAATACATCATGTATTTGTTCTTTTGTCTATACTTTTTTATCACTTTCAATTCTTTATATTTTTTGTTATTTTTTTACAATACCAAAAAACTAAAGTACATACTTTTTATTGTATGTTACTCTAGTTTTATTTTTTCTTTCCTATTTATTTTTTTACATACTAAACCAAGTTCGAATTTTTCTTCAAACTTTAATTGTAAATTGTATCCAATTGTGTGTGTGTGTGTGTGTGTACAGCCCCAAGGCTTGTATCGTTTACTACCATTTTTTACTACTCCCTTTACATCTTTTTATATACCTATTGTATAATATATTTCTCTACTTGTATGTATTGCGTTTGTTATACTTATTTTTCTTTTATCATTTGACTTTAACACTATTGTGAAATATAATATAGGGGCAATAAGAAGTGGAGAGAAAAATGATTAAAAAATTATGTGAAAAATTCTTAACCAAAGAAATAATTCTATACCTAGTTTTCGGAATTCTTACAACAATAGTAAACATAGGGAGTTTTTGGTTAAGTAGTGATATACTATTAGTTAGTATTCAAAATGAAGACTTAAATATAACTATTTCAAATATTATAGCTTTTATATTGTCAGTGTTATTTGCATTTTTCACAAATAAATATTATGTATTTGAAGATAAAGAAAAAGGCAATACATTATCACAATTAACAACTTTTACTTTAAGCAGAATATTTACATTTACTTTTGAAATGATTGGAATATTGCTATTCGTTAATTTATTACATGTTGATAAACTATTGTCTAAAGTAATATTTAGCTTTATAGTTGTAATATTGAATTATATTTTTAGCAAACTATTAATATTTAAAAAAAATGAAAAATAGTTCTTACATACAAGCACCATTTTGGTGCTCTTTTTATACAATTGTAGAAAAAAATTAAAGGCTGTTATTGCCTTTTAATTAATTATGTTCATCTGTTAGCATCTGTATAATTTGTGGATAATACTTTAGTGCATTTTCTTTCCAATTTTCTGCTATTTTTCTAGCCTGCTCCATTGTACCTGCATATATTTCTAGTGAAAAAAGTTTTGATGTACCTTCTGATATATGACAATTTACATTTATCTTATCTAAATCTAAAATTATAAAGTCGGCATCAACAGACAATTTATATTGTAAACCTTTCATTATTTTATCTAGTGCTTGATTCGCTGTATGCTTTAACATTGTAGGTAACAAATAGTCTAATTCTTCTAAAATCTCAACCCCTTTAGGAGATATATCATAAAACGTAGTTCCTTCTTCTTCAAATGTTATTATCCATTTTTTCTCTACTAAATCGCCTAAATATTGAGCAAAGTAAAAATAATTCAATTCATTTATACTAAAATATATTTGTTGTAATATACTACTAGTTATTGGGTTTCCCATTTTTTTTAATATGTATAATACCAATAACTTATCTTGTGGCATATTATCGTTATCCATCATTTTCAATTTTTCTCACCATTATAAATTATATCATACTTTTTTTTATTTTACTATTGATTTTAGAAAAAAAAAATGTTATTATATATTATACTTGATATAGGGGTATAGTTCATCGGTAGAATAAGAGTCTCCTAAACTCCAGAGGAGGATACGATTCCTTCTACCCCTGCCAAAATAAAACAATAGAAAACACTTAATTTAATAGTGTTTTCTGTTTTAATTTTCTTTCCTGTACTTTTTCCATTTTGCATCTATTTAGAAATTTATATAGAAAATTATGTTTTTTCGTGATATAATATAGCTGTATAATCAATTTTGTTTATTAAAAAACAGTATTATACTGTAATATGGTGGTTTTATGTCAGAAAAAATCAGTGAAGAAATACTTAAGTATGCATTAATTTGTTGTAGCAATATTGATAACCCTTATATTTTTGAGGATATTGTAAATAACAAAGAAATGTATATAGGTGTAGTAATTAGAAAACGCCCCAAAATAGGTAAAACACTTTCATTTAAAGGTATTAGTGTATATAATCCGCTATTTGAATGTATTTCAGACATTACATTTGAAATACCCAATCAAGAAGTAAAGCAATTAACTAAAGGTTCCCATAACGAACCAATGTATTACGTAAGCGCGGGAAATCAATCAGCAATCATATATGTACTTACAAAAGATATTATTAAAAGAAATTTTGAAAACATCTTTTTAGTACACTTGTATGCAACTTTATCTAAAAACATTGCATTTAACTATGATTATCTTTGTAAAAACAATATGCTTACTGTATTGTATACATCAGATATACATAGTTTAATTGGAAATAGCATTACTTATTGTCCTGTAAAAAATGGAGTTATTGATACAATCAAGAACTTTAAAACACCTACAATAAAAAAGCTAACTCCACTACCTTATGCTAGCAATATATACATTGCTACATTTAGTAAAGCTACAGTACCTAACAACTATATTATTATATATAACAATAGTTGTTCAATTAAGCAAACAAGAGACTTGCTGTTAAAACATAACGGTCATTACTGTATGTTATGTGGACATTATCACGAAGGCGTACAATGGCATCATATTATACCGCGTGCATTAGGTGGAAAAAATGAGTATTACAACGGTTGCCTTCTGTGTCCTGATTGCCACAAATTTATACATTCTTGCCAAGAAAGTTTCCCTAGCCTATTTATAGCACTTACATATAAAATTATATGTAATAAGCCAAGAATTAGGTTAATATATTCTCAATTAAAAAACAATGTAGAAAAGCTTACTTTTTAATACATTGTTTTTTCTTTATTTTTGCTCTACATATTTATTTTTTATTTTACTTGTGATATTATGATATATATTAAAAATTTTAGGAGGAATATATTATGGAATTTGTTGCTAACGAAAATAAAAATGTAGAGATAGAAGTAAATAACGAGGTGTTTTTAAGGCATGCAATTAAAACACATTATGTACAGGTTAATGAAAGTTATATCGATATTGTTGAAAAATATGTTGTACCAATATATGAAAAAGGCGACATTCTTTCAATAAGCGAAAAAATTATTGCACTTTGCCAAAATAGGGTAATATATAAAAAAGATTTAAAATTAAGTTTTTGGGCGAAGTTCCTTTCAAAGTTTGTAAATCAAACTCCTGCTGGTGAAGCAGTAGGAAATCCATATAAAATGCAGATAGCTATAAATATTTGTGGTTTACCTAAAGTACTATATGCTGCTATTTGTGCAGGAATTGGGAAAATATTTAAGAAAAAAGGAATATTTTATGACATTGTTGGAGATGAAGTATCTGGACTTGACGGCTTTTGTGCTGATGCATTTGATGATTATTTAGAAATGGGAATACTTATTCCAAAAGAACCCGAAAAAGTATGTAATGAGATTTATGAAAAGTTAGGCGTTTCTTGCATGATAGTTGATGCAAACGACTTAAATGTAGAAGTATATGCAAAATCTAATGACATTAAATATGATAAAGAAACATTATGCAAGATTATTAAAGATAACCCTGCTGGACAAGCAAATCAAACTACACCAATGATTCTTATTAGGAAAAAATAGTTTGAAAAAAAACGAATTAGTAAAAATATTGATTTACTAATTCATTTTTTTATTCTTGAACTTCTTCTAAAACTTCTATTTTTTGAGCAATTATTTTACCTGGTTTAACTTCATATATTTTCCCATCAAAAGTTACCTTTACAACATCCCCCTTAAATAACTCTTCTATATTTAGTTCTGATTGTCCTAAATATATCTTTGTATTTTCTGATATGACTGCATTTACAATTTCAAATGATGACTGTCTTATTAATTCATCTTCATTTGGCACTATTGTGACTTGGTACTTATCATTAGATATTACAGTACCTATAAATGTGTCTTCAGAAATATTAGTATATTGATTATTATCTATATTTGAATTATTATTGTTATTAATTAAACCTATTGCAATTATGCCTATTGCTATAATTAATATAACCGCAATAATTATAGCAATAATTTTTTGTTTACTCATACTGTATTCCTCCTTAAAAAAATGCTGAGATTATACATCCCAGCATTAATATAATTTATGCTCTTGGGTGAGCTTTATTGTATACGTCTTTTAATCTATTTTGAGTGATTGATGCATATACCTGTGTTGAAGTCTTATCTGCATGTCCTAACATTTCTTGTATTTCGCTTATTTCTGCACCATTTTCTAACAAGTGAACAGCAAATGAATGTCTTAATGTATGTGGTGTTATATCAACATCAATATGTGCTTGTTCTTGATAAAATTTAATAATTTTCCAAAAACCTTGTCTTGTTAATCTATTTCCATTAACATTAACAAATAAAGATGTATTATTTTCCCCTTTTACCATATGTTCTCTTGCTTTATCTAAATATTCATTTAATGCTTTTTTAGCCATACTACCAATAGGTATTGCTCTAGATTTATCATTATTTTTAGCTGTTATATATCCTTTTTGGAAATCAACATCTGCAATATCTAGATTAATTAATTCCGTTACTCTAATACCTGTGGCATAAACTAGTTCTAACATTGCCTTATCCCTTAAACCTTTTAAATCAGATGTTTTTGGTTGTTCTAATAATAATTCAACTTGTGAATTTGATAAAACACTAGGTGCCTTTCTTTCAATCTTTGGAGATTCTATTCCCTTTGTTGGGTCTGCTTTTACCAAATTTTCTCCATTTAGATATTTATAAAATGATCTAATAGATGCAATATTTCTTGATATAGTTGATGCTAGTTTTTTATCTTTTTCCATTTTTGCTATATATTCATTAATTACATCTTGATTACTATTTAGTATTGTCATCTCCTTATCATTTAAAAAGGCTACGTAATTTTTTACATCTCTTCTATATGATTCTAAAGTATTTTTTGATAATTTTTTATCATTTTGAAGATAGTTCAAAAATTTCTTTATTAAGTCTTCCATATTCAATTACCCCTTATTTTATTCACCTTTTGAAGTTGAAATTATTATCAACTTTTTATCTTTTGTTTAGTATTTCTATAATTTACATAATGATATATAATTTTCTTCAAATTTGCAAGTGTTTTTTAAAAAAATCTTGAAAAAATTAAAAAAAGTTATAAATTTCCCTTACACGGTTTAATTATTATATCACATAAAAATAGTTTTGTAAAGTGCTTATGTCAACTTTTGTGTTTTTATAAAGCAAAAATTATACTTTTCCATAAGAATATGCTTTTAATATAACAGAAAAGAAAAAAGAGAGCTAATTTTAGTTATTATAATTATAACTAATTTAGACCCTTTTTACACACATATTACTTTGAATAAAAAGCTACAAATGGCTTAATAGTAATGTACTTTCCATTATGTTCTACTTCAACTTTCCATCCTTCTTTAGTTGTGCCGTCATATTTATTCCACGGTTCATCAAGCTGATTTTTAATCTTTGCCTTTTTATATTCATCACTACTCAAATACGCTTTTATCAAATAGTAAATATACTCTACATTAGTAGCATTTTCTTTTTTAATTAAATTGATTTTATCAGTGTATACTGATGTATAAATACACATCTTGTCTTCTAAAATCTTGTAACCTAAAATCGGTGGCATCTCATCAATCAAGAAAGAAATTACTTTCTTAAGTAAAACATCATTATCGCCTGATACAATAACAATTTGGTTGTCAAAAAACATTTCTAAAACCTCTTTAAATTCGTTTGTGACAATATATTAACATAAAAGTATACTTTTGTCAAACTTTATTTATATCTAGAATCCACGTTATAGTTTTGGGTAACCTCCGCATTTGTTAACGTTCTATTATATACCCTAGCCGAATATATTGTACCATTAAAATAACCACTCCATCCACTTGAGCCTTTAGGATTAACAGCCAATGCTAATACAGTATTTTCGTTAGGCGGTTTTATTTCTCCTGAATAACTCAACGTGTTTTCTAATTCACCATTTATATAAAATTTTATAGTGTTTCCGTCATAAGTTACAGTAACAGTATGCGTTACATTTAAGTCTATATCTACATTAGCATAGACTACCCTATATGCTCCACCAATATATAACCCTGTAGCTATTATTCCGTTTACATCGTCTATACCTCCTCCACCGAGTTTCCCAATTTCCCATTATGGAAAAATTTCTTTTTATAGGTTTAAACGTAACTTCCCATGTTAGATTAGTAACACTCGTTGTCTGTTTTTGTCCTAAATTTACCCAGTCATTTGAACCGTCAAAATATAGCCCGTTTCCTTGCCATACAGCTCCATTTATTGTACCATTGTTTCCGTTTCCTGATAAATCGTACCATATCGCTGTGCTTGCACTATGTCCTGCTGTTGTATTTTGTATTCCGTCATATAAAGATACTAAACCATTTTGTACATAATTAGTATATGAATACTCTGTCCTTGCTATCATACTACTACTTAAATATTCGTTACCCACACTATCTATTGCTTTTACTTGTATACCGCTATATGTTGTTCCTGATGTTAAATTTGTGAATTTATTGCTCTCTTGCCATGTTTTCCCATTATCTATACTATATTGATATGTTACTGCCTGTCCGTTATTGTCACTTGTATTTGCATTTATTTCTATACTAGTTTGTGTTACCGTTCCTATTGTTGGAATAAAACTATATGGGGCTATATTATCAAATGTATAACTTTGGCTTACTACATTTCCACTTGTATTTCCTGCTTTATCATATACTCCTTTTATATGTAGATAATATGTTCCTGTTAAATTAGTTCCTATTGTAAAGGCTGTTCCATTTGTATATGTTATCCAACTTCCTCCTATTTGAGTTGTATTACTTGTTGATAAATAATATTCATACGTGTTATAATTTGCTAGTTCGTTATTGTCTGTTACTGTTATTGTCACTTGTGTATCTTTTGCTAGTCCTATTCCGTTTGGTTCTATTGTTATTGTTGGGCTTATATTATCTAATTCTCCTATTACTCCTCCTGTTATTTTTAATGTATTACTTACTACTTGCCCTTGCTCATTTATTAATCGTATTTGTATTCCACTTTCTTCACTTATTGTTACTGGGTTATTATATAAGCTCCAACTACTTCCTGCATCTGTTGTATATTGTACTCTATACCCATTATTTATTAACT
>CALYAQ010000016.1 GCA_944393615.1 uncultured Clostridia bacterium | reverse complement strand
TTACCTCTGGTATTACACTTTCAGCTTTTTCATCTAGCCCCATTGTTGTTAGGACTTCAATATCTTCAAATGTTTGTGCTAGTTGCTCAAAACTATCAATTTTATACTTTATATTTTTTATTTCTTGCAATATATTTGTACTTTTTACGCTATCCTCCCAAAAGCCTTCTTCATTAGTTTTTTTCTCTAATTCTAATAATTTCTTTTTTAAAGCATCTGTGTCAAAGAGAATCACCAAGACTATCAATTCTAGCCTTTATATGTTCCAATTCATTTTTTATTTCTTCTAACTCTAACATATATATCACCATTCCTTTTTTGTTATATTATCATATATTGCACAAATCTACAAGTTATTTTTAATATTATCTAGGATAATCTTATTTAGAAAAATATAAACTGAATTTCATATAACAGATACATTTAGTTTTCATATTAATTTTTTCTAAAAAGTTATATATTTTTTTCAATACTTTATCTACAGGAACTTCTAGCCAATTATTTTTAGCATCTTGTAAATTTTTAAGAAAAATTTTATTTGCAAATAAAGATTTTAATTTTATTTCTATATCTTCTATATTTTTTTCTTTCATTAATTCGTCATTATAAATAATCTGTTCTAGATATTTACTGAATTTTTCTTTATCTATATTAGTATAATTTATCAAATAATATAAATCAAAAACATCTTTATATCTTGTAGATAATACACCAAATTTTACTAAAGATTTTAACTTTTCTATAAAAATTTGTTCAACTGAATTAATAAACAATGTTGCAGTTGTATTTATTGCATTTAAGTCAAAACAATATTCTTCCTGAGTTAAATCAAAATTTTTGTGAACATCTATATCTAGTTTTGTAGACATAGTGTTATTATATGAATCTCTTACAACCACATTAACCCTTTTTCCATCATAGTCTTGATGATGTAATTTTTGTATTTGTCCATCTGCTTTTATTATAATACCATTATTATTTTCATTTAATTTATCTATGAATTTATATATTGATTCATCATCTAATGAATATTTTATAAAATCAATATCAATATCGCGAGTTGCTCTACGCTTATCACTAGAAATACTATGCATTACAACTCCACCTTTTATAGTAACATTTCTAAAATAAGAACTTTTTGCTAATGCATTTAAAATAATATCTTGACACACTTTAGCAACCGCATTTGCTTTTGTATATCCAGACTTTATATATTCTAATCTAATTTTTCAATGTTCAATTAGTACACCTCACTTTGTAATCTATTATATATTCTTTCTTCACTTTTATAAAAAGAAATATATTCTGCTATTTTAAAGGCATCAAGTGTATTAGATATTTTTCTATAATTAGAAATAATCTCTTTGTAGTAGTCTAAAGGAATTTGATTTTTCTTTCTAACTAATTCTACTAACATTCTTTCCCTATTATATATATTTATTTCTATATTTTCTACTTTCAATGTCGTTTTACCAACCTCAAACAAATTATCATTAACATAATACTGTTTTATATTATTATCTTTAAATCTTATACTTGTTTTTTTGGTTGCTAAACAAAATTTATCTGGTATTACATCTGTTAAGTCCCAATAGTAAAATGCACTATCCATAGTAAATATGAAATTAGGATATTTTTTGCTAATAACAGCAAGTGGATTGACATATTCTTTATCAGAATAAATACCGTTTTGAATTTTAAAAATTTTTTTCTTTTCTAATGCTTTATTTAATTGATAAGTAGATTTATATTCTTTTGAAATTTCCTTTCTTGTATATAGCATATTTTTCACCCTATTAAATTTTAACATTTTTGCACAATATTTTTAAGTTTTTTTGTGCATTTTTGTTAATTATTTGACAAACCTTAGCAAAAATGGTATATTTATATTGTGTCCAACTACATTATTCATAACTCTGATGCAATGATTATTGCTCTAAACCAAAAATTACCAATTGATGTTTCAAGGGTAATTATAGCTAAAATAAATGACTTTATTCCTAACTGGAATAAAAATATTAACTTTAACATAACTGTGACTAGTGAACCTATTGAATATGAACGCAAAAATATTTATTTACAAACAAAAAAATACTATTGCGGACATAATAATGCAGTTATAAATTCTAATTTAAAATTAAAAGACACTAACACATTGTTAACTATATACAATGACCAAAACAGTAATGTGTGTTTTAATGTTCTATTAGAAAAAAATAGCAAGAATATTTCCAACTGAAATATTCTTGTTTTTCTATATTATATAACTTATACATAATTTATATATACAAGAATATATTGGTAGTATAGCTTGATATAGGAGGTATATTTATGAAAAAAATATTAATAGCAAATATATTAGTTTTTACCCTTTTATTTAATGTATGCATATTTGCAAGCACTGATGGCTTACCTGTATGGACTGAAAGTTTACAAACCTGTACAATTCCCGTAGCTGCTAATAGTATAGAACTAAATTCTAAAGCTGGTATATTAATGGAAGCAAGTACAGGAAGGGTACTATATGAATTTAATCCTGACGAAAAATTAAGACCTGCTAGTGTTACTAAAGTTATGACTATATTATTAATATTTGAAAGTTTAGAAAACGGAGATATTTCTTTAGATGATATCGTCCCATGTAGCGAAAAAGCAATGTCTATGGGGGGCTCACAAATATGGTTAGATCCAAAAGATAATCTAAATGTAAACGATATGTTAAAAGCAATATGTGTAGTCAGCGCTAATGACTGCTGTGTTGCAATGGCAGAATATATAGCTGGTAGCACTGACAGTTTTGTAGCTAAAATGAATGAAAAAGCAAAAAATTTAGGTATGAACAACACAACCTTTATTAATTGCCATGGTTTAGACGAAGATGGACATTTAACAACAGCAAGAGATATAGCTATAATGTCTAGGGAATTAATAACTAAATATCCACAAGTATCTAAATACTCTACAATATGGATGGATAGCTTAAGAGGTGGAAAATCACAATTAGTAAATACAAATAAACTTATACGTTCATACTCAGGAATTACAGGACTAAAAACAGGCTCTACTTCCCTAGCTTTATATAATTTATCAGCAACTGCAACACGCGACAACTTATCATTAATCGCTGTCGTAATGGGCGGTCCAACTTCTGCTGAAAGATTTAATGATGCAACCAGACTATTAGATTTTGGTTTTGCAAATTATACTCACAAACAACTATGTGAAGAAAACGTTGTTGTTAAAAACATATCAGTATCCAAGGGTAAAGTTGATAATATAGATATTGTTACAAATAACAGTCTAAATATATTATTAAGGAAATCAGAAAACAAAAATATTACTACACAAGAAATAATTCCAGATAGTATAATGGCACCTATTACAAAAGGAACAAAAGTAGGCGAAATTATATATTTTGCTGAAGATGTAGAAATTGGTAGAGTTGACGTTGTTACATACTATAACGTGGATAGAATAGGACTTTTAGATTGTGTTTCTAAAGTATCGAACTCATTTTATAGACTTTGTAGATAATGTATAGTTATTTGCATAACAAAAAATGTATGTATAATCTTTATTCTTTCAATTGAAATTTAATAATAGGCAGAACAAACATAAAAGAAAGTTATGAAATATATTAATTTATATTTCATAATTTTTATTTATTCAACATAAAATCTATTATTTGGTCTATCAATTCTTTTTGTTCTTGTTTCAAATCACAATACCCTTTTATATGTATATTATTGTTTTTACTTTCAGACAAATAAGAACTATATAAATCATCCATACTTATTTCATACAAATTGCATAAATTAATTATAGTTTTAATACTACCATTCGTTTTATTATTTTCTAAATCGGTTATTTGCTTATTTGAAAGTTCTACCAATTCTCCTACTTGTTCTTGCGTATATCCCTTTGTTTTTCTTGCATCTTTTAATTTTTTTCCTACATTTATATCTCTGTAAACTTTAAAAATTTTTTCCATATTTTCCTCCAGTAACATAAAAATATCAGTAAGAGAGCAAAACTTGAATAATCTAATATGTAAATTTCTGTTTTTATCTACATAACAGATATTGATTTTAACTATACTTTATGATATATTCTATTTTAACAAAAAACTATATTAAATTTAAAATAAGGAGTTTTAAAATGAATAAAAAAGCAATATATGATTTATACTATGGTAATATTACACCATGTGATATTAATTTAAAAAACCACCCTAAACTAATAGAATTAAATCAAGAAATGTTAAAACTAATGAACCAAATTGAAAATATCTTAGGAGAAAAAAACTTATATATATTCGATAATTATAACGATATAATCAATAAACAATATACTCAACTACAATGCATTTCATTTCAAGACGGTTTTAAGCTTGGGTTAAAATTAGCTGTTGAAGCACTTTACGAAGACGAAAAAAGATAAATTTATTTTCTGTTTAAAATCTCTACTTTTTGCTCATACTATAACCAGGTGGTAATATGGCAGTGATATATGTTTGTATAATTATATTAAATATATTATTAATTCTAAGTATATTTATAAAAATAACTATGCATTTTAGATATGAAATAATTGGCGTAAATATAATTAAATCATATATTAGTATAACAATATTTAGATTCACAATATATAGAAAGCAAAATAAAAATAGTATCTGTAATATATTAAGTGCTTATATAAATAATAATAGAAAAAAAGAAAAAAAAATAAATGCAGAAGTACAAGATGCAAAAGATATATTTAGACAAATAATCAAACAAATAACAAAAGAAAAAATAAATATAAATATAAAATTAGGATTGGAAAATAGTATTTTACCTATATACCTTATTCCAACTTTATCAACTATTTTTTCGTTGTATTTAGTAAATAACATAAAAGAGAAATACGTAAAAAACATACATTATAACATATATCCTGAATATTTTCATACATACATTTTAATTGATGCAGTAATTAAATTTAGATTATTAGCATTAATTAAAGTGTTCTACTTAAAAAACAAATATAAGGAGGAAAAAAATGGGAAGTCATCCAATTGAAAATTTAATGACCAGTGTAATGACAAATTTAAAAGATATGATAGATGTTAATACCATTGTAGGAAAGCCTATACCAGTAGGAACATCAACGATTATTCCTGTATCAAAAGTAATATTTGGCTTTGCAACTGGTGGGAGCGAATTTAATACAGAAACAATGGGGGAATATTCAAAAAATAATGAAGACGAAGAAATTTCATACAAATTACCTTTTGGCGGTGGTAGTGGTGCAGGTGTTAATATTAAACCAATTGCATTTTTATTAGTTGATTCTTCTGCAAATGCTAAAATAATACATTTAGATAATAATTCTGTAGGAGAAAAGGTCATTGATTATATTCCAGATGCTATTGATAAAATATCTGACATTATTAATAATACTAGAGAAAATAGAAAAGAAACTGAAATTAGAACAGAATATATAAAGGTATAGTTTTATATAGGTTAAATAAACATTTAGCCTATATTGTACATAATGAAGATTTTGGTCAACTGAAAAAGTAAATGCAATTCTGTAAGGTAAATGCAAGTTGTAAGAAAAAATGCAATAAATTAAGCAATATTTTAACAAAAAGTATTGCTTTTTTTTGAAAATAGTGTAAAATTAAAGTAGATACCAAGAAAAATAGACATAATGAACCGAGTC
>CALYAQ010000015.1 GCA_944393615.1 uncultured Clostridia bacterium | reverse complement strand
ATTGGTTGATCCACCTAGAAAGGGACTTGATAAAAAGTTGGTAAATACATTATTAGAAAAACAACCTAAAAAAATAGTATATATTAGCTGTAATAATGCAACTCTTGCTAGAGATTTACAGCTTTTGAAAGATAAGTATATTTTAAATGAGTGTACGTTAGTTGATATGTTTCCGCATACCACGCATGTGGAATGTGTGTGTGTACTACATCGAAAAAGTGTTGAAAAATAAGGAGTTTTAGGGAAATGTGAGATAATAAAATTAAGAAAAAAGTATATTTTAGACTAAAAATATAAATAAATAGTAAAAGGTTGTCTGAGGAGTATATGTTTCCACATACCACATTGCTCGTATTTAGAAACATATACTACCTAGTTATAATGAAAAGTTAAATAGCAAAGGAGATGAAAAGGATGGATAATAAATTAATAGGTAATGAAAAAGATATAATATTTTATGTAGATGAAGATGGAAATATTAAAATAGAAGTTATGCTTCAAGATGAAAATGTATGGCTAAATAGTAACGCAATTGCTAATCTATTTAATGTGGATAGAAGTGTTATAACAAAACATATAAATAATATTTATAAAGAAGAAGAACTTGAAGAAAATAGCACATGTGCAAAAATAGCACATATGGGTAACGATGGAAAACAAACTTATAAAACTAAGTACTATAATTTAGATATGATTATATCAATTGGTTTTAGAGTTAACTCTAAAAAAGCAATTAAATTTAGAACTTGGGCAAATAAATTAGCGCAATTATTAATTTCTGATATTTTACAAAATTGCATATATATTTTCCAAAAGAATAAAAAATTGAATTTGGGAAATGAGAGTGCTATAATAAAAATGGAGGTAATAGTATGAAACGTAGTTTAATTATTTTTGCAGTAGTGGTAGTAGTTGTGGGATTAGTTGCTATTTGGGTAGGTGTAAGTCAAAAAGATTTACAAATGCCTACAAATTTGAATTTGACAGATGTATATCAAAGTATTATAGATATGCAACCAAAAACAAAAGATGATTTGGTTTTGGTTCCAGAAACAAATATTGAATTAATTAATTCATATTATACAGGCTTATCAGATATTGAATTAAATCAGAGCTTATTTTATATGCCTCCAATTACGGGATTTGCGGAAGAAATATGTTTGGTAGAGGTTAAAAATGCTGAAGATGTTAGTAATGTGGAAAAGATTTTCCAAGAAAGAATACAAAAAGGAATAAATGCTAGTATGTGTGATGCGGATGCACAAATTATATGGAAAAGTAACGCGCAAGTTCAAATAAAGGGTAATTATCTATGTATGATAGTTTTGCCAGACGGATATGTCATACCAAAAGATATTTTTAACATTGAAAATAATGATAAAGCAGGAATAGATTATCCTCAAGCATATGCTAAAAAGATAAATGAAATAGAACAGTCTAATGATTCTACGGAACCAAAGACTTACAGTTTAGTATATATAAATAACGATAATATTCCAGAACTTATTGCTGACAATAATGGCTATAAGATAAGTGCATATACGTATAAAGAAGGAAAAGTATATACTCTTTTTGAAGATTGGCCATACGGAGCAATGGGAAATAATGGATATGAATATATCGAAAAATCAAATATAATTCGTAACTATAATTCTGATTTTGCGGGTTTAATTAAGTATGTAACGTATTATATGATTGATGCAAATAGTGATATAAAATCATATTATGATAAAGAACTATATGTATATTTATTTGACGATAAAAATAGTAATGGTATTCCAGACGAAGGCGAGTATAGCAAAGAAAATTTAAAAGAATATAAGTATTTTTATGGCGAAGAAGAAATTACAAAACAACAGTATGATAATTATTTAAAGCAAGGAGATTTTAAGTTCTTAGAAGGAATTAAAACAGCTACTGAAATTATAAATGAATTAAAATAGGAGAAAAAGGAATCACTTCATTTTGTGAAGTGGTTTTTTCTAATCCAAAATTATGATTTGAATTAAATAAGTATAGAAAAATTAATTTTATTAATTTTCATTCTTGATATGTTTTTTTGCTTGTGATATAATTTTTTAATGTAAAATATATGTATAAATTAGTTATACTGGAAGGGGTAAAATATATGGAAGTTAATGAAGAAAAAAGAAAAAAGTTTATGGAGAATGCAGGAAAGAGAGTAAATAAAGTTATGTATGATATTCAAATTTTAGAGCCAATGGCAAGAAGTAGCGTATATGACTTTACGAAAGAGGATGTTAAAAAATGTTTATGGCTATGCAAGAGGCCTTAGATACTGCAAAGGAAGAATATAATAAAAAATTTGAAGGTAGAGCAAAAACAGAAAGAAAACTTTTTTCTTTTGATAGTAGTATAGAAAAAGTAGAAGAAGATGCTAATGTAACAAATGACAATGTTGATGAAACAATAGAAAGTGTTAATACGATAGATAATAATATAGATAAAGCTGTAGAAGGCGTTTTAGAAGAAAGTGTTATTCAAAATTAAGGGAGTAGTAAATGTAAATTAAAATATATAATTTACATTTATTTTTCATTTTTGTTCGTGTTATGCATTTGTAGTATAGAAAAAACTAGTGAATTACTGTATTATTAGAATTGGAAAAAATATATATCATATAATATAAATAGGTGATAATATTGAAGAAACATAACTTTTTAACTGGTAATACAATAATAGCTCATAGAGGTGTATATAATAATGAAAAAGGAATTATAGAAAATACAATACCTGCATTTTGTAAAGCTATGCAATGTAAATATATAATAGAATTAGATATTCACATTATTAAAGATAACACTGTTGTTGTTTTTCATGATGATAATTTAAAGAGATTAACTGGTATAAATAGAAAAATAAAAGAGTATACGTATAAAGAACTGAAGAAAGTAAAATTAAGAAATACTACACAACATATTCCAAAGCTTGAAGAAGTATTACAGTTAGTTAATGGAAAAGTACCTTTATTAATAGAATTAAAATATGATAGATTTATTGGAAAGCTAGAAAAGGAATTGGCTAATTTATTGAAAAAATATAATGGAGACTATGCTATACAAAGTTTCAATCCATTAAGTATAATATGGTTTAGAATAAAAAAACCAGATGTGTTAAGAGGACAAATAACTACTAATATTTCATACAACATAATAAAAAAATATGTTATTGAAAAAATGTTTTTAAATTTTTTCTCAAAGCCAGATTTTATATCATTTAATATAAATAATGTAAAGTGTGATAAAATAAAGAAATTTAAAAGTCAATATATTGTTTTAGGTTGGACTGTAAAAACGCAAGTTGAATTTTTGAAACTTAAAAATTGTTATGATAATTTAATTTGTGAAAATTTTATATAGATATACAGAATAATAAAATTTATGGTATAATAGATTATAAAGTTTTAGATTAATAAAAGGAGAACAACTATTATGCAAAAAAAGATAAATGAATGTATTACTAGTAATATATGTGGAGCTTGTAGTATTCTAAATATACCATATAAAGAGCAGTTGGATATGAAAACTAAAATGCTAAAGGAATTGTTGGGAGAAAATGAAATTATATACAACACAATAGGAATGACAAACCCTTACGGATATAGGAATAAAGCTAAATATGTATTTGGAATAAAGAAAAGTAAAAATGTGATGGGCTTTTTTGAGGAAGGGTCACATAAAATAGTTGCTAATGAGAAATGTATGATACACAATGAAATTGCAAATGATATAGCACAGTACATTTTTAAATTAGTAAATAAATATAAAGTTAGTATATATAACGAGGATAATAATACTGGTGTACTAAGACATTGTATAATAAAAGTTGGAATTAATACGAATGAGGTTATGATAATATTAGTTACAACTAATAAAAGACTAGGTAGACAAAAAGATATTGTAAATGATATTATAAAGAAATATACAAATGTAAAAACTATCGTGCAAAATATTAATGAAAAGCGTACAAGTGCTATTTTAGGAGATAAAAATATAAAATTATATGGCAACGGATATATATATGACACATTAGGAAAATATAAGTTTAAGATATCGCCTTTATCATTTTATCAAGTAAACCCAATTCAAACTGAAAAGTTATATAACATTGCTATTGAATTGGCTAATTTAAAAGGTAACGAGATAGTATATGACCTATATTGTGGAATAGGCACAATATCACTGTTTGTATCCGAATATGTAGGTAGAGTGTATGGAGTAGAGAGTGTAAAAGATGCTGTAAAGGATGCTAATGAAAATAAGAAGATAAATAATGTTAAGAATGTTGAGTTTTTGGTTGGAAGAGTTGAATATATATTACCTAAATTATTTGAACAAACGAAAAGGGCAGATGCAATATTTGTTGACCCACCTAGAATTGGTTTAGATGATAAAACTATACAAACGATTTTGAAGATAATGCCAAATAAAATTATATATATAAGTTGCAATCCTGAAACATTGGCAAGAGATATAAAGTTGTTAAATGACAAGTACATTTTGAAAAAGGTACAACCTGTTGATATGTTTCCTCATACGAAACACGTGGAGTGTGTAGCAATGTTAGAAAAATGTGAAAAATATGTGAAAAAATTGACAAATGTATAAAAATAGAGTAAAATATATATTGTATTGATGAAGAGAAAAAGTAAAAAATATAAGGCTAACAGAGAGAATTAACGTATGCTGAAAGTTAATTTTAGTACATTTTTTTGAAAAACTACCTTGGAGATAAACGTTGATTACGATATAATCATAATTAAGTTAAAAATTAGGGTGGAACCGTGATGATAATCACCCCTAAGTACAATTATGTGCTTAGGGGTGTTTTTTTCTCCCTAAACCATAAATATATAATTTTTAAAAGGAGGAGTTTTAATGTTAAATATTAAATTAAAAGACGGTTCAATAATGCAAATTGAATTAGGTTTAAGTATTTTAGATGTTGCAAAAAAAATAAGCGAAGGTCTAGCAAGAGTGGCTACAGCTGGAGAAATTGATGGAGAGGTAAAAGATTTAAGATATATAATTGAAAAAGATTGTAGCTTAAATATATTAACTTTTAACGAATTAGAAGGAAAAAAAGCATACTGGCACACAACTTCACATATTATGGCACAGGCAATAAAAAGAATTATGCCTAATGTAAAATTGGCAATTGGGCCTGCTATAGACAATGGGTTTTATTATGATTTTGATATAAAAGGTACTTTTACACCTGAAATGTTAACTAAAATAGAAGAAGAAATGAACAAAATTATAAAAGAAGATTTAGAAATAAAAAGATTTGTATTGCCAAAAAATGAGGCCATAGAACTTATGAGACAAAAAGGAGAAATATACAAAGTTGAATTAATTGAGGAATTACCAGAAGGAGAAGAAATATCATTTTATCAACAAGGAGATTTTGTAGATTTATGTGCAGGACCTCATTTGAAAAAAACCGGTGATGTAAAGGCAGTAAAATTGTTGAGTTCATCAGGTGCATATTGGAGAGGTAATGAAAACAATAAGATGTTACAAAGAATATACGGTATTGCATTCCCTAAAAGAAGTGAACTTGACGAATATATTAATTTATTAGAAGAGGCTAAAAAAAGAGACCATAGAAAATTAGGAAAAGAATTAGACTTATTTATGTTTGATGAAACCGCACCTGGTATGCCATATTGGTTACCAAAAGGTTTGAAGATGTTCAATACTTTAATAGATTTTTGGAGAAAGGAGCATGAAAAAAGAGGATATCAGGAATTCTCAGCACCACAACTAAATAGCAGTGTACTTTGGAAAACATCTGGACATTGGGATCACTATAAAGACGATATGTTTGTTTTAGAAGATGCTGACGGAAACGAACAAGCTTTAAAACCAATGAGCTGTCCAAATGCAATTAAGGTATATCAAACAAAATTAAGAAGTTATCAAGATTTACCATTAAGGTTTAATGATATTGATGTTATTCATAGAAATGAAAAATCAGGGCAATTAAATGGACTGTTTAGAGTAAGAATGTTTAGACAAGATGATTCACATAACTTTATAACAGAGTCGCAAATAGCGGACGAAATAAAAGATATTCTACAAATAGCAGATAGGTTCTATAAAGTGTTTGGATTAGAATTTACCCCTACATTATCTACAAGGCCAGATGATTTTATGGGAGATATTGAAGTATGGAATAAAGCAGAAGCAGAGTTAAAATCTGTTTTAGATGAAATGTATGGAAAAGATAATTATCCAATAAAAGAAAAAGATGGAGCTTTTTATGGCCCTAAAATAGATATACAAATGAAAGATTGTTTGGGTAGACAATGGCAAATGGGTACAATACAATTAGATTTTCAATTGCCATTAAGATTTAATTTATCATACATTGACCATGAGGGAAATAAAAAGGTTCCAATTATAATTCATAGGGTAATATATGGTTCATTAGAGAGGTTTATTGGTTTGATTACAGAACATTTTGCAGGTGCATTTCCTTTGTGGATTGCACCAGTTCAAGTAAAGATATTACCGCTAGCTGATGTACATCATGAATATGCTAAACAAGTTCAAGAACAGTTAGTAAAACACAATATTAGAGTTGAGTTAGATGACAGAAACGAAAAGATTGGTTATAAGATAAGAGAGGCACAACTAGAAAAAGTGCCATATATGTTAATTGTTGGAGATAAGGAAATACAGAATAAAGCTGTTGGTGTGCGTTCAAGAAAACAAGGAGATATGGGCGCTAGTTCTTTAGAAGATTTTATCAATACAATATTAAAAGATATTGAAGACAAAAATTGTGATTAGAGTAATATAAGTAACATGAATGAGAATATAAAATACTATTATTTATACCAAACACCAATAGGCAAAATTATAATTGAACAAGAGGCGGAAGCGATATCTAAAATACAATTACAAAGTATGGAGATTTTTACCAGCACTTCTATATTTAAAGAAACAGCATTAATTAAAAATGCATATAACCAATTAAAAGAATACTTCGAAGGAAATAGAAGAGTATTTGATTTACCGTTGGCATTGCATGGTACAGAATTTCAAAACAAAGTCTGGGTTGAGCTTATGAAAATTCCTTATGGAAAAACGTGCTCATATTTGGACATAGCTAAAGCGGTACAAATCCCTAAGGGTGCACGAGCGGTAGGAATGGCTAATAATAAAAATGATATTATAATAGTTATTCCATGTCATAGAGTAATAGGTGCTAATGGGAAGTTGATAGGATATGCAGGAGGACTAAGTGTAAAAAAATATTTATTAGATTTAGAAAGTAAAAATATGTAAGTCAGAATATATAAATAGGTAAACAGTTTGATGTTTGCCTATTTTTGTAACCATTTTTGCTTGTACATCATAAACTATAAATATACGGAGGTATAGTTATGAATAAAAAATTATATAAAATGAATAATTGCTGTAGTTGCAATGTAGATACTAACAGTTCATTTTGCAGGATACCAGAATTTATGCCATTAGATCCTGTTCTTGCAAATGCATATGTTCCATATCAAAGATTAAATGAAATATATACTCCTCAGACTGCACTTCAACAGGGGACAATATTTCCGGAGTTAGATATGCCATATACTAGTGGTCAAGGATATATGCAGTTAATGGAATTGTATGCGGAAGGTGGTGTATAATATGGATTCAATGTGTAATATAGAATCAAGAGAAGAATTATTAAAACAAATTATGGAAGTTGATTTTGCTTTAAAAGATTTGCATCTATATTTAAATACACACCCTTGCTGTGAGCAGGCAATGTGTTTATTTAATGAGTTTAATAAAAAATCTCAAAAGTTAAGAAACATTTATGCAGAAGCGTATGGTCCTATAACTGTTGATCAAGTTTCAGGAAATACATGGGATTGGATTAGAAATCCATGGCCATGGGAAAGGATGGTGTAAAACAATATGTGGAGTTATGAAAAAAAATTACAATATCCAATTAATATTAGAAATGCTAACCCTAAAATGGCTAAATATATAATTACCCAATATGGTGGTCCAGACGGAGAATTAGCAGCATCATTAAGATATTTATCTCAAAGATATAGCATGCCAACAGAAAGAGCGAAATCAACACTAAACGATATACGGTACTGAAGAATTAGCACATCTTGAAATGGTTGGAACTATTGTAGCACAGTTGACTAGAGGTGTTGATCCTAAAACATTAGAACAAATGGGATTAGGTGCATATTATGCAGACCATGGTTCGGGAGTATATCCTCAGGCGGCTGCAGGTTTCCCATTTACAGCGGCTGTATTAGCGGTAAAGGGCGATCCGGTTGCAGATTTAACTGAAGATTTAGCGGCAGAACAAAAAGCAAGAGCAACTTATGAACATTTAATTGATATGATTGATGATCCAGAAGTATTAGATCCTCTTAAATTTTTAAGGCAAAGAGAAATTGTTCATTTCCAAAGATTTGGTGAAGCATTAAGAGATTTACAAGAAAGAATGGAAGATAAAAAATTTTTTATGAACAATATGAATTGTTGTCCTAATAATGGGTGTAATGGATGTAACTAAAAATGTAATTATATAGATATAAGAAAAATGACTATAGAGTTTTCATAGTCATTTGTTTTTTTCTATATCTTAATAAAATATTTTGTATGAAAACGTAAATTCAAGACAAAAAAAGTCAATATATTTTTTAAAAATCAAGTTATTGATTGAAAAAATTTTAAATATATTTACATTATGGACAATACATAGTAAAATTAAATAATAAAAAATATTTATAGACAAGGTGGGAGATAAATTTATGGAAGAAGAATTATGGTTTAACAAAGATGTACTAGAAGTTAATAGCAAGCTAAAAACTAATACATTAACTGGACTTAGTACTGAAGAAAGCAAAAAACGTATAGCTCAATATGGTTATAACGAATTGAAGGAAAAAGGAAAAACTACTATTTTCCAAAAGTTTATAAATCAGTTTAAAGATTTTATGATAATTATTCTTTTAATTGCAGCAGTTATATCAGGGGTTTTATCTTTTATAGAAGATGAAGGCTTGATGGATTCAGTTATAATTTTATTAATTGTTGTGCTTAATGCTGTAATTGGTGTAATACAGGAGAGTAAAGCAGAAGCTTCATTGGAAGCATTAAAGAAAATGAGCGGATATGTAGCGAAAGTTGTTAGAAATGGAAAAACAGAAACAATACCTACAAGAGAGTTAGTGCCAGGAGATATCGTAATATTAGATACTGGAGATGTGGTACCTGCAGACATAAGATTATTTGAGTCTTTTAGCTTAAAATCGCAGGAGGCATCATTGACAGGAGAATCATTGCCAGTAGCAAAAGATATTGACAAAATATCTAATACAGAGGTAAGCATTGGAGATAGAACTAATATGGTGTTTTCTTCCAGTATGATTTCGTATGGTAGAGGTAGAGGAATTGTTGTTGAAACTGGTATGAATACTCAAGTTGGGAAAATTGCAAATATGTTAGAAAATGCAGATAGTGGTATGACACCTTTGCAAAAAAAATTAGAAGTATTAGGAAAAACTTTGGGTATAGCAGCATTAGCTATATGTGCCGTTATATTTGTTATAGGTATTGTTTATGGTAAAGAGCCATTCCATATGTTTATGTCAGCAGTTAGTTTAGCTGTTGCGGCTATTCCAGAAGGTTTACCTGCTATAGCAACTATAGCTTTATCTATTGGGGTTACAAGAATGGTAAAAAGAAATGCAATTGTAAGGAAATTACCGTCAGTAGAAACATTAGGTAGTGCAACTGTTATATGTTCTGATAAGACTGGTACATTGACACAAAACAAAATGACAGTAGTAAAAATGTACTATAATGACAATGTATATGATGTTGATAAAAGTGAAAAAAATGATGAGTTTAATAAATTAATGAAAACTGCTATACTTTGTAATGAATCTAAAATAGTAGAAGAAAACTATAAAAAGAAAGCAATTGGAGATCCTACAGAAAGTGTATTGGTTGAATTAGGTTTTAAACATAACATTGATAAACATGATTTTGATTTGAAATATAGAAGAATTGGAGAAGTGCCATTTGATTCAGATAGAAAATTAATGTCTACAATAAATGTGGAAGAGGGAAAAAATATTGTAAATACAAAAGGTGCTGTTGATGAATTGTTGAAAGTGTGTAAGTATATTAATTTAAACAGCAATATTGTTGAACTAACTAATGATATGAGAAATCATATTATACATAATAATGAAGAAATGGCAAAACTGGCTTTAAGAGTTTTAGGCTTTGCATACAAACAAATAGATAATATACCAAGTCAAATTAATAGTGATACAGTTGAGAATGACCTAATATTTGTAGGTATGGTGGGAATGATTGATCCACCTAGACCAGAGGCAAAAAGAGCTGTTATGAAATGTAAAGAGGCTGGTATAAAAACAGTAATGATAACAGGTGATCATTTGACAACCGCAATTGCAATTGCTAAACAAATTGGAATATTAGAAGAAGGCTCAAAAGCGATATTAGGCGTTGAATTAGAAAAAATGTATGATGAAGAATTACAAAGAAGTGTTAGAGATATATCTGTTTATGCTAGAGTATCACCAGAACATAAAGTTAGAATTGTAAAAGCATGGCAAGCAAATGGAGAAATAGTTGCTATGACTGGTGACGGAGTTAATGACGCACCTTCGTTAAAAACAGCTAATATTGGTTGTGCAATGGGTATTACTGGTACTGATGTATCAAAAGAAGCTGCCGACCTTATATTAACAGATGATAATTTCGCAACTATTATATCAGCTGTTGAAGAAGGTAGAAGAATATATGATAATATATTAAAGTCAATTCAGTTCTTGATATCAAGTAATATAGGAGAGATAATAACCCTATTTACAATTATAATGGCGACACCATTAATTGCTATATGGTTTGGTATAGAAAACTTAGGTTTAATAGAAGCGTTGTTACCGATACATATTTTATGGGTAAACTTGGTAACAGATTCTTTGCCAGCGCTAGCACTTAGTATAGAACCGGCAGAGAAAAATATAATGAAGAGAAAAGCAAAGAAAATGGGCAATCAGGTATTTACAAAAGGTATGACATGGAGAATTGGTTATCAAGGTCTAATGATTGCAACATTAACCTTAACAGCATTTGCCGTAGGACTAAATACAACGGTTGGAATGTCAGAAGAAATGAGAATTGGTGTAGCACAAACAATGGCATTTGCAGTATTAGCTATATCACAAATAGCACATGCATTTAACCTTAAATCTAATACAGAGTCAATATTTAAAACAGGAATATTTAATAATATGTATTTAATTGGAGCAGGTGTAGTATCTTTAATCTTAATGTTGGCAGTACTTCAAGTTCCTCCTATTATGGAAATATTTAGTATACAGCCATTAACACAATTCCAAGTAGCTGTAGTTGCAGGTTTATCGTTAATGCCAATTTTAATAGTTGAAATATTTAAGTTATTAAAGATTAATTCTTTTAGTGCAAGAAAGAATAAGTAATACACAATATTTTTAGTCAACATATTTTTTGACTAGTGATATAATATTTATGTTGTATAAAGTTTTTTATATGACCATGTAAATACGAGGTTTAAAAATGACAAAAAAATCAAGAAGAACAGCACCATCATCAGAACTTAAAAAATTTTTTTCTATGAAGTATGGTCCCAATCCTTATAGATGGCTAGACCATGTACTTAAAGAGTACAATAGTTCTTTAGATGATGATATGACTGAGATTTTATCTAGGGCTGGGTTATAAATCTCAAAATAAGCAAAGAGTATGAATAGTTCTATCAATTAGAATTATTTCAAACTTATTATAAAAAGTATATCATAATTAATAAACAGGTTGAAAAATACTGCTATTATTAGTTAATGATATATTTTTCTATATATTAAATATATTTTTGGTAAAAGTAGTTACTTTCAATTGTAGTTTTTATTACTTTTATAATTATATCTTTCTTTTTTCTACTATATATATTGTAAAATATTGATTTTTAGCATATAATATATATATTGAAATATTTAATTTTATGGAGGGAAATTATGAGAAAAAGAATTTTAACAGGAGATAGACCTACGGGAAAATTGCATTTAGGACACTATGTAGGTTCTCTATTAAATAGAACGAAATTGCAAGATGATTATGAAACGTATGTATTGATAGCAGATGTGCAAGCATTAACAGATAATTTTAATACACCTGAAAAAGTAAGACAGAATGTTTTAGAAGTGGCAATGGATAATTTATCAGTAGGTGTAGACCCTAATAAATCTAACATATACATTCAATCATTAATACCAGAAGTTGCAGAATTGACAGTTTTCTATTCTAACTTAGTTACAATATCAAGACTACAAAGAAACCCTACTGTTAAAACTGAAATAGCACAAAAAAAGGCGTTGTTTGGCGAAGATGGTGGTTCTGTTACATATGGATTTTTGGGTTATCCTGTAAGTCAAGCAGCTGATATAACAGCGTTTAATGCTGATTTAGTACCTGTTGGAGAAGACCAATTACCGCTAATTGAACAATGCAGGGAAATTGTAAGGAAGTTTAACTCTCTATATGGTAATGTTCTAAAAGAACCACAAGCGTTAGTTGGAGAAGTTGCACGTTTAAAAGGTTTAGACGGTAATACAAAAATGGGAAAGAGTTTGGGAAATGCTATATATTTAAGTGATACTGATGATGAAACTTACGAAAAAATTAGAAATGCTGTAACTGACCCTAAAAAAATTAGAAAAGATGACCCTGCAGATCCATATATATGTATGGTAGGATATTACCATAGTATTTTTAGCAAACCTGAATATGAACAAGTTTGTGAGGAATGCAAGGCAGGAAAAAGAGGCTGTGTTGATTGTAAAAAACAACTGGCAAAAAATATAAATAGTGAATTAGCACAAATTAGAGAAAAAAGACGTTATTATGAACAGCATCAAAGTGAAGTAAAAGATATTTTAGCACAAGGTACCAAAAATGCAAGAATAATAACTTCACAAACTTTAAGAAATGTTAAAGAAGCTATGAAAATAGATTATTTTAAATAAACTTAGAAAGGAAGAATTATGTTTATAGATTACGTAAAAATAACGGTAACATCTGGTAAAGGTGGAAATGGCGCAAAATCATTTCGTAGAGAAAAATATGTGGCTGCTGGAGGACCTGACGGTGGAGATGGTGGAAAAGGCGGAGATGTATATTTTGTAGTTGACAAAGATGCCAATACACTAATTGATTTTAAATTTAAAAAGAAATTTGTAGCTGAAAATGGACAAAATGGTAGTGGCTGTAATTCGTATGGTAAAAGTGGACAAGACTTATATATAAAAGTACCATTAGGAACTATTGTTAAAGATGCAGAAAATGGAAAAGTTATACTAGATATGTCACAAATAGGTCAAACAGAACTAGTTATAAAAGGTGGAAGAGGTGGAAAAGGTAATTCACATTTTGCAACGCCGACTAGACAGGTGCCTAATTTTGCACAAGACGGGGAACCTGGTATAGAAAAGGAATTAATTTTGGAATTGAAACTTTTAGCTGATGTTGGACTTGTTGGTTATCCAAATGTGGGTAAATCTACTATAATATCTATTATGACAGATGCTAGACCTAAGATAGCCAATTACCATTTTACTACATTAGAGCCTTGCCTAGGGGTAGTAAAATTAGATAGTGGAAAAAGTTTTGTTATAGCTGATATTCCAGGAATTATTGAAGGCGCGAGCCAAGGTGTTGGGTTGGGTTTTCAATTTTTAAGGCATATTGAAAGGACAAGATTACTTGTACATGTTATTGATATATCGGGTTCTGAAGGAAGAAATCCTTTAGAAGATTTTGAAAACATAAATAGAGAATTAGTAAAATATAATGAAAAGTTATCAAAGAGAAAACAAATTATTGTAGCTAATAAAATGGATATATTACAAGATAATGAAATATATGAGGAATTCAAAAAAACAATGGAGAAAAAGGGATATGAGGTTTTTGCAATTTCAGCTGCAACGAAGAGTGGCTTAAAAGAAGTATTTAATAGGGTAGCACAGTTATTAGAAGAAATACCAATAGAAACTCCGCAAAAGGTAGAAAGAATTGTTTATTCTCTTGAACAAGAAGACCAAACACAGTGGGAGATAGTTAAGTGTAAAGAAGGGTATGAGGTTATAGGACCAGCAATTGATAAGTTATTATCAAAGGTTAATTTTGAAGAAGACGAGTCTTTAAAATATTTCCAAAGAATGATATATAAATTGGGAATAGAAGATAAATTAGCACAAATGGAAATACCGGAGGGTACTACTATTAAAGTGGGTACATGGCAATTTGAATATTTTTTGTAAAAAAATATGGAAAATACTTGAAATTATAAAAAGTATGGTATAAAATGTTTTTGCAGTAGAGATTTGGGAGGGCAAAATTGTTAAAAAAAGAAAAAATATATGATTGCACTTTTACAAATTGCGAATATTTGAAAGAGAATGATACTAGAGAAATAAATCTCGAATATTATTTATTATCAAATGAACAAACTGATTTGTTTGGAATTGAAGTATTAAAAAGAGAAAGAGATACATTTGGTTTAGAAAATATAGAAACAGAAATAGTACAAGATTATAACGAAGATATAAATCAAACAAAGAAAATTATAGGCATATTAGGTGAGAATAAAGTTACACCAATTGCATTGAGTGAAGTGTTGCAGGAAATATAAAACATCGAGTTTTTCCCGATGTTTTTACTTACCCTTCTTTTATATCTTCTATAATAGTATCATTTGCATTTAGTGTGCTGTCTGGTAACATATAGAATTGTTCTTCATTCTCTACTGGTAAAGATTCCACATTTTTTAACTTGCTTTCAATGGTTCGTGTTTTTCTTGATGCTAATATCATGGTATTAGATATTTCTTGCAATTTTTTATTAGTTTTATCTAGTAAGTCTCCAAATTTACCGAATTCTGATTTTACACTACCAAGTAATTTCCAAACTTCACTAGAGCGTTTTTCAATTGCAAGAGTTCTAAAGCCCATTTGTAAACTGTTTAATAATGCAATAAATGTAGTTGGGCCAGATATTACTACTCTATATTTTTGTGATATCTCTTCACATATTGTTGAATTTTTTAATACTTCGCAGTATAAGCTTTCAGTAGGCAAAAACATTATAGCAAAATCAGTTGTATAAGGTGGCTCTAAATATTTATCGTGTATATCTTTTGCAAATTTTGATACAGCACTTAATAGTCTTTTCCTATTTTCAACTATTAAATCTATATTTCCTGTTTCTTCAGCCTCTATTAACTTTTGAAAGTCTTCGATAGGAAATTTTGAGTCAATTGGTAGATATATAGTTTCTCCGTCGTCTTTACCAGGTAGTTTAATTGCAAACTCAACAAAAGCATCAGACTTCGGCTTTGTTTTAACATTTGTTTGGTATTGCTCGCTAGTTAAAAATTGTTCTAATATATTGCTTAACTGCATTTCGCCCCAATAGCCTCTAGATTTTACGTTAGTAAATACTTTTTTTAAATCTCCAACTCCTTGAGCAAGATTTTGCATTTCGCCTAACCCTTTATATACAGATTCTAACCTATCATTTACTAGTTTAAAAGATTCTCCAAGTCGTTGTTCTAATGTTTTATGTAATTTTTCATCAACAGTAACTCTCATTTGTTCTAATTTTTCTGTATTATCTTTTTGTATTTGTGTAAGTTTTTCTTCAACAGTTTTTCTTACATTTTCAAGTTTATTTTCATTTAATGTAGTTAAATTAGTAAGTTGATTTTGCTGTATGTTTATACTTTCTGTTATTTTATTACTTATATTTTGATTTATATCATCTTTAGTTTTTAAAATTATATCTTCGATTTCTTTTGTTATATTATTGCTTTTTCCTCTATTGATATATCCTAATATTTGAAAAACAAGTACTAGGGCAAGTAGAATTATTGATATGATAAGTAGAATTACTTCCATAGGTATTACCTCTTTTCTATAAAGTATTTTATCAAATACATATCAATATTACAATAGAAAAAAGAAAAAAGACCAAACGGTCTAAAAAAAATTTTGCAGTTTAGTATAAATATACTAAAATTTGCAATAGGAGATTGTACTAGATATATTGTATATTGTATTGTATTTACTAGTACGTATATGAATGTGGATATGCTAAGAGCATTGTAAAATACTACCTCGCGGAAAATTCCTTTTTCTTTTTCTTTCTAAATCACCTCAAAGTTTTGTTGGTGTTACAATAAGTTTTCTGTAACAAATATATTATAACATAAATTAAACCCAATGTCAACATTATGTCAACAAAAAATACGGAAAAATGCAAGAAAAATGCAAGAAAAATAAAAAGCCTATAATTATAGACTAATATTTTCAAAAAACACGTTTGTATTAAAGCAATAACAAGAAGTGTAGTAAAGATTGCAATAATACAAATTACGTAAAATGTTTTTGATTCGTAGGACTGAGAAATGCATTATGTCATTTATTACTTAATTAATTCACCTCAAAATTTTGATAGTGTTACAAAAAATGTGTAACAAAAATATTATACCAGAAATAGAAAATAAAATCAAATTTCACAAAAAACATATTGTATGTATTGCTAAAATATGGTAATCTATATTAGAAATGGAGGTATTATGGAAGAAGAATTTGTATTAAAAAGTAATTTGCCAGTAAAACAAGTAAAAAGATGTATTGTAGCAGGAAATGAGCCAATATATTTAGGAAAAGAAATGGAATGTATAAAAACCTTACCGTGTAGGGAGGTATATGAAGAAATATCTTATCATCCAGATATACAAATGACTTATGTTGGTAATGGAACAATAATTATATCTCCTAATATGTATGATAAATATGTTGATATGTTTGTAGATTTGGGCTTTAATTGTTTAAAAGGTAAAAGTATATTAAAAGATAGGTATCCGTATGACATTGCTTACAATGCTTGTATAATTGATAAATATTTTATACATAATTTAGAATATTCAGATCCAGTATTATTACAATATGCAAGGAAAAAAGGATATCAATGTTTAAATGTAAATCAAGGCTATACAAAGTGTAATATATCTATTGTTGACAATAAAAGCATAATAACTTCTGATAAGGGAATACAAAAGGAATTGTCAAAATATTTTGATGTACTATATATTAACCCAGATGAAAATATATTGTTGGGTAAAATGAATGGCTTTATTGGTGGCTCAACTGGATTAATATCTAACGACAAATGGGCTATAAATGGCAATATATATAATTTACAAGAAGCTGATAAGGTTATACAGTTTTTAAAAAAGAGAAATATAGAAATTGTGTGCTTAAATAGAGAAAAAATACGTGATATAGGGTCGATAATGCCAATTAAATATGTATAGAAAACATAATTGTGCTAATAATATTTATGAGGTGTATATTAAAATATGGGTAATATTGATAAAAAAGTATTAAGCAATGTATATAAAGCAAGTAAAATAGGTTTATATTCCGTAGAATATTTATATGGTAAAATTGAGGATAGAAAAATGAAAAATGAAATAAACGAATATGCTAAAAAATATTTTAATATATTATCACAAACTAAAAATAAGTTACAAAATATTATTGATAAATCAATAGATTATACACCAGTAAATAATGAACTTATGTGGAATGGAATACAAGACATTGATATAAATACTAAAAAAGAGGATATAGCAAAAATTCTTATTGAGGGTAGTAAAAAGGGAATAGCTGATGTTATTCATTATGCTAATAACGAAATGTTAAATGATGAGGTAAGAAAATTAGCTGATAACCTTATAACTTACGAAAAGCAAAATATAGAGAATATGGAAAAGTATATTTAAAATATAAATGGCAAAAACAAAAAAGTTTTGAGATACCAACTCGTTAAATTTAAAATTTCCAAGAAAATAAAATCAAGAGATTTACTCTTGATTTTTACATTCCCAATATTCTACCTAATTGTATAAAAAAAGATTGTAATTTAGGAGCTGTGTATCTAGCTCGTAAGTGTTTAGTTTCAGTTGCTTTTACATATTGTGATATAATAGAATTATATGGCTTTACTTCAAGTAAATTCCACATTTTTTCTTGTTTTACTTTTAATTTTGGTAATATATCTTTAAAATATGAAACTTCTTCCATCCAAGTATATTTTTTTTCATTATTATCTTTATTAAATCCAGTAGCATAAGCACCAGGTTCAATCATGCATACGTCTATTTTAGCATTTGGTAATTGTTTCATTTCTTTTCTTAAGCATGTTGCATAACCTTCAATAGCAAATTTGCTCATACAATATGGTCCAAGGAATGCCATTGGTATTCTTCCGACTAGTGAAGATATAACGATTATTCTACCTTTTTTGTTTATTTCTATCATTCTACGTAGAACTATTTGTATAAGTTTTATAGAAGAAAATACATTTGTTTCCATTACATTTTCTATTCTATCAACAGATACTTCACTTATAGAACCAGAGTCGCCTATAGCAGCATTACTAATAAAAACATCTATATCATAATTTGCAATTTTTTCTCTGTCTTCTTTTAATAAAATGTCCAATTTAAAACATTCTATATCAAGATTTTTTTCTTTTTTGATTTTTTCAATATCTTCAATTTGGTTTTCAAAATGTACAGTCGCATATACTTTATGTCCTCGACTAGCTAAAGTAATTGCAGCTTGCTTTCCAAGTCCTGAGCCTGCACCTGTAATTAAAATTTTTTTCTTTTCCAAAATAAACTCAAAACCTTTCTTTATTTTTTATCTTCATTATAGTTTTTAGAATTTTTAGCATATTTTTTTAATTTTTCATATACTAAATAATTAACACTACCAGATGTAAAATCTCCGTTTTTATCCTTTTTACCAGCAGGTACTCCTGTTAATACCTCTATTCCTTCTTCAACAGAACTAACAGCATATATATGAAATTTTTCATTTTTAACAGCATCTATAACTTCATCATTTAAGTTAAGATTCCTAATATTTTGATGTGGTATCATAACACCTTGCTCACCTGTTAAACCACGTTGTTTACAAAGGTTAAAATATCCTTCGATTTTTTCAGTAACACCGCCGATTGGTTGAATTTCTCCTTTTTGGTTTATAGAGCCAGTAACGGCAATTGCTTGATTTATAGGTATTTCTGATAAGCTAGATAGTATAGCATATAGTTCTGTACTAGATGCACTATCTCCGTCAATTCCATTATATACTTGTTCAAAACATACGCTTGCACTTAATGATAAGGGGATTTCTTGTGCAAATTTTTCTCCGATGTATGCAGAGATTATCATAACACCTTTAGAATGTGTTTGACCACTTAACATTACTTCTCTTTCAACATTTATAATTCCGCTTTTACCCATGTATGTGTTTGCAGTTATTTTTGAAGGTTTACCAAAATTGAAATCTCCAATAGACAAAATTGACAAACCGTTTATTTGTCCAACTTTATAGCCTTCTGTATCAATTAATATTGTATCGTTTAACATCATTTCCTGTATTCTATAATCATATTTACTAACACGGACTAATCTTTCAGTTATAGCTTTTTGAACATATTCAACAGATACTACGCGTTTGTTATCCATTTTAGCCCATGTACCAGCCTCACTTACTATTTCTGATAATTCATTTAGTAGTGTGGAAACTTTATTTTGATCATCAGCAAGTCTTGAAGAATATTCAATAACTTTAGCAACAGCACTAGGAGAGAAGTGAGGTAATTTTTGTTGGTTGCAAAAACTAGCTATAAATTGTATTGTTGTTTGAACTGTTTGCTCATTTCTAATTGCTTCTTCTTCAAACTCAACTTTTATTCTAAATAGTTTTCTAAAATCTTCATCTAATGCAAGAAGTTGACTATATACTTGTGCAGTACCTAGCATAACGATTTTAGCTCTAAAAGGTATTGGTTCAGGTTTTAGTCCGACTATTGCTACATTCATATTATTATCTCTATTGTTATCAATATATATTTTTTTTGTACGTAATATTCTTTTGAAGTTTTCCCAAATTTGCACAGATGCTAATAAATCACGAGCTTGTATGATTAAGTAACCACCATTTGCTTTGTGCATATTACCTGCTTGTATCATTCTATAGTCTGTTTTAAGATTTCCGTAGATATTTTCATATTCAAGTTTACCAAATAGGTTAAAAAATGACATATTTGGGTCAGATATAACAGGGGCGCCTTTTAATTTGCTATTATCTATTATTAAATTTACCTCATATTTTTCCCATGGTTTCATTTGATCTTGCTTCATTTGAGGTGGCAAGTTTTCTTGAGGTTTATTAGCATTTATAAATGCGTCCATATTTGCTAATATATCTTTTCTAATACAATCTAAATAGTTTAAAATTACCTTATATTTTTTATACTTGTTTTTCAAATCGTTAATATGAAGACTAATAGTTAAAAGGGCGATGTTGTTAATCCAGTTTGTTACTCTTTGATTAGAGGCACTTTCTAGATTTTTTAGTTCTTGTATAATTTCTAATGTTCTTTTTTCCATAATTTTAGATTTGTTTTCGAAATCTTGTTGAACTTCTTTTGGCAATTTGCTAAATTCTTCTTCATCTAATGTTTTACCACCATATATAGGTAGAAAATATATGCCATTACTTGAGTTTTTAACTTCAAACCCATATTCACGTGCTTCGGTATTTAATGAATTTAATAATTGAGCTCTTTTGGTTTCAAATTCTTGCTCAATTAATGATTTTTCTTTTTGATAATCGTCATTATTAAATGTTTGTGATATTTCTTTTTTAATAGATGTTACAAAACTTTGCATATCTTTTTTAAATTCAATACCTTCACCTGCTGGTAGGCAAAGAGCAATTGGTTCATTATGGTTTGCAAAATTATATATATAGCACCAATCATCTGGTGTAGGTAAATCTTTTGCTATTTCATTAATGTATTTTATGCAGTAGTTGGTTTTACCAATTCCATTAGGACCTTCTACATAAATATTATATCCTTCTGTTTTTATATTAACTCCAAATTCTAATGAGTGAATTCCTCTTTCTTGACCAATTACAGTGTTGGTTTCTTTTATTTCTTTTGTACTTTTGAAATTAAAATTTTCAGGATCACAATATTTTTTTAATTGCTCTGCTTTTAATTCTTTATTTTTTAACATATATATTCCTCCTTAAAAATCATTATATAGGCGTCTTCTTTATTATTGGTTAATTTATTAAAATAATACCCTTTTCTTGTGTGAATTACTCTAAAACCCACTTTTTTATATAACTGTATTGCAAATACATTATTTGTATTGACTTCTAGCATTATTGGAAAAAGATTATTTGCATTTGCTAAATCAATAATATGTTTAACTAAAACATACCCTATTTTTTTATTCCTGTAGTTAATATCTACTGCTATATTTAATATATCAATTTGTGTTAGTATAATTTTTATACATATAAAGCCGATGACTATGTTATTATGTTTTGCAATATAACAGTAAGTATCTTGACTATTAATTGCTTGTATAAATTGTTCTTTATTCCATGAACAAGTAAATATATTATCTAAATTATCAGTGATATATTTAATGTCTACATCATTACACAATTTTTGTATATCGATATTATTCATTTTTTTTACATAACCTTTCTGCCGATGTAGGGCGTAGGTATGTTGGGGCTAATGCGAATATATTATCAACTTGACCTTTTATATATTTTTCGTATCCAATTTTACATATATTTTTAGCACTTAATTCGGAAAATTCCACATCTAATATTTTAGTACTATCTAAGTTTTCGTAAATAATATCTTTGTATAGCGATGCACCATTTCCAATAAAGTATATAGTGCTATTAATTGTCTTGCATTTTTCTAAAAGTTCATAAATATTTAAACAACAATAATCAATTACAATATTGTAGTTTTTGTCTAATATGCATGTATAAATATTTTCATTTCTTGCATCAATCATTGGGCAAATGTACCCGTCAATATTTGATATGTTTTTTCCTAAACTAAGTAATGTTGGAACCCCAATTATTGGTTTATCATTTGCTTGTGCCATTGCTTTAGCAAGACCAAGACCAATACGTAATCCTGTAAATGAGCCAGGACCTATAGAACATGCAAATATATCTATTTGAGATATGTCTATTTTTAAATTATTTAATAGTTCGTCAATCATTGGAACTAATTTCGGCGAATGATTGGTTAAGTTGTTTATTGTATTTTCGCCTAATATATTATCATCTTCAGAAATGCAAATTGATAATATGTTAGAACTAGTATCAATTCCTAAAATTTTCATTGAAATATTCCTCCATATAATTTTCATACTTTTGACCGTGAGGTAAAAACTCTATTTGTCGAGTATCATTATCCAGTTTATTTATACATATTTCTAAATATTGCAGTGGTAGCACTTCTTTAATTTTTTCGCCCCATTCAATAATAGATATACCTTTTTGGAAATATTCTTCTCCGCCTATATTCAAAAATTCCTCGATGTTTTGTAATCTATATACATCAAAATGAAAAATCGGCGGAGTTGTGTCATATTCGTTAACTATTGTAAATGTTGGGCTACATACAATATTTGAATTGGAAAATTTCTCAACTATTCCTTTTGTAAAATATGTTTTTCCACTTCCTAAATTTCCTGTTAATACTAATATGTCGCCTAACTTTAAATATTTTGCTAATTTGTTTGATATATCTATAGTTTGGTTAACGCTATTTGATAAAACTTTATACATTTTTTCACCTTACCATTTCATATTGTATTTTAGTATATTTATTTGAAAAAGTAAATATATATTTAGAAAGTTTAGCAAATAGAAGAAAAATAAATAAATATTAAAAAAGATGTTGATTTTTTGAAAAAAATAAATATAATAGAATTTGATAATATATTAGGGAATAAAATTAAGGGGGAATTTTTTATGGAAAAAAAGTTTGAAGTTCAATGCGACGAAACGATTAAAGCATTAAAGAATTTTCAAGAAGTGTCATTGTCTAAATTTAATGATAATAATGTTGATTTGTCTAATATTTCTATGGATGATTGCATAAATCTATACGCAACTTTAGAAAGAACAAAAGAAAACATTACAAGATTAAGAGAAATTTTAAATTAGGAGGTAACCCATGGCACAAGTAAGTAAAGAAGAGATATATGAAGTAATTGATAGTGCAGGTAATATAAATGAAAAGACTGAAGATTTAATAATGGAATTGACGAGAAATGATGCTATAGCTCAACGTTTAATAGCGCAAAGAGAGGCTGCAAAAGAACGTGGAGATCATAATAAATTTGCAGATTTAGATGCTGAATTGTTGGCAACATTAGAAGTAATTGGTAATATGGAAAGAGAGATTATTGGGCAAATTAATCCCAATATAGACTTTGATGTTTTTCAAGACCAATCAAAGGCTCAATTTATGATAAATGAAAATAAAGATATAGGCTTGGAAAATGAAGTGTTAGGAATAAGATTAATAAATCAACAAGCGGGTTTTGAAGCTAAATACAACAGTTTAATAGATGAAAAAAATAGGTTGACAAACCAAAAGGATAGAATACAACAAGATATTGACGAAATGGAAAAATCGCCGAACCCTAATCAAACAGCCATAAATAGAAAGAAAAAAGAACTAGAAGAAATATTAAGACAAATTGATGAAATGGAAAAGAAATTAGAAAAATTTGTAGAGATTGCAAAAATGTTTCCTAAAGGTGGAAGCAAAACAGAGCTACAGAATATGATTGAAAAAAATAATAGGATAATTGAAAATAATTTAAGAAATTTGAATTTTAATGATATAAGACCTGAAAATTATTCTAAAGCTACACAAATTATTCAAAATGCATACGTAAGCCAAAGAGAAGGTTCAGGACTATTTCCTATAGAAAATAGCTATAAAGGGTTTGAAAATATATTTGATCCACAAGAATTTAGATATGTTGCACAAGAGTTTGAAAGAGCAAACGGACAAGCTTTATCAATGAATGTAAAACAAAGACCTAGTTTTTGGTATAAACTTATTCATAAAGGCGATATGGAGAATATGTTGAAAGCAAGATATCCGCATTTGGCAGCAAAAGGAAATAGTAAAGAATTAAGTAATTTATTAAGAGAGCACCGTAATGATTTGGCAGTAATGATGCAATCAGGAATTACACCTGATATGTTGCGTAATGCATATAGAAATATAGAAGCGGATATTAGACATTATCAAGGAAATAGTAATAGGGCAGAATGGTTAAAGGGAATTATTGTTAATCAAGAACAAAGTAGAGATAATCAAGAGCCACAACGAATTCATGCTGAACCACAGCATGAGTCAATTAACCCAGAGCCACAGGCGGAAAATAGCGAGCAAGAACAAAAAGGAAAAGGCAGACAAACAACTTTAGACGAATTTAATGACCCTATCAATATTTTAAGCGGAATTGAAAAATTAGGTTTAGACAGCAAAATTGTAGAGAAAATGAGAAATTCAACTATATATAGTATAGGCGATTTGATTGACGAATTAAATAGAAATGGTATTGATTTAACTGTAACACAAAGACAACAAGAACAAAGTCAAGAAAAACAAGAACAAAAAAATAAAAAGCATGACATATTTGTGGATAAAGATGTGGATATGACACATAAAAAACATGATATATTTATTGACGACGATGTTAGTTCAAAACCAAGAAAAACACCAAAAAAGACAAGTAAAAAAATAGAGCCAGAAGTAATAGAGTTTGACGAATTACCAGATGACCCTAATTATACAGTACAACAAGACGAAGAAGAAAAACCAAAAAGAACTACGCGTACGCCACATACTAATACGGGACGTAAACCTGTTATTGATAAAAAAGCAAGAAGAGATATGAAAAAAGCTGAAAAAGAAAGCAAAGTAGAAGAAGAGATAGAGGAAGTAGTAGAAGAAAAACCAAAAAGAACTACACGTACTCCACATACTGATACAGGACGCAAAAAGCATATAAGAATTAGAAACAATGACGAAAAGCAAGAAATTGAGGAGCCACAAGAACAAACTAGTGGTACAGATGTTTCAAATATTGGTAACAAGAAAATGGAAAAATTATTAAGAGAAAATGGTATTAATACAGTTGAAGAATATGTTCAAAAGGTAGAACAAGACGGACAAATTGAAGGAATTAGTTCAGATGCATTGAAAAAATTAAGAGGACTTTGTAACACTAACAATATAGATAACAATATTAAATGGGAAAAAGCGATACTTGATGCATCGAAGGCAAAATCTAGTGAAAAAATGGCAAAGAAAGGAATTGATCCTGATAAAGCGCCTAAAGTATCAAAGAAAATTGCAAAAGCAGTAAGTAAGAGAGAAGAACAAAAAGTTGAAACAAGAGAGCCTGAAATAGTAGAAAACGATGATTTAGATATACAGATAAATGGGGATGATGTGAAAATAGGGACTGTAATTAGGGCTAATGGTAAACAAAAAACAATAAGAGTTGACGAAGATAGGGACGACAGATAAAAATAAGTAACATGCTAAATTAAAAAGTAAGCATGTTATTTTTTATATTTTTTATATATTTCCAAAATATTGAAAAGCTATTGAATTTTAATATAAAGTATAATATAATTTTTTATATATACAAAGGAGGAGATTTTAAATGAAAATTAGTCCACATATTTTTAGAGCATACGATATAAGGGCAATATATGAAAAAGAAATAACAAAAGAAGGTGCCGAATTAATAGGTAAGGCGTATGGAACATATATGCAAAGAAATGGTAAAAAAGAAGTGATTGTAGGTATGGATAGTAGACAATCTTCGCCTATACTAAAAGAAGGCTTAATAAATGGATTGATATCAACAGGAGTGAATGTAGTTGATATTGGGCTAGTAACAACACCAATATACTATTTTTCGCGTGAGATATATAATATAAAACCTGGAATAATGATTACTGCAAGCCATAATCCACCAGAATATAACGGTTTTAAATTGAGTACTTATGGACAAGATAGAATGTTTGGAGATGAAATACAAGAGTTTAGAAAGCTTGTTGAAAGTAATGAGTTTTTACAAGGCAAGGGAATTGTAAAAAATGAATCTCCTATTGAAAGATATATAGAAGATATAGTAGGAAGATGTAAATTAGGAGATAGAAAAATTAAAGTAGTAATAGATTGTGGAAATGGTACAGCTGGTCTTGTTGCAAAACAAATTTTTGAAGGTATAGGGTGTGAAGTATTAGAACTATATTGTGATATTGACCCAATGCAACCTAACCATATTGCAGACCCTGCAGACGAAGAAAATATGCAAGATTTAATAGCTATTGTAAAAGAAGAAAAGGCAGATTTAGGCATAGCATTTGACGGAGATGCAGATAGAATAGGAATTGTAGACGATAAAGGCAATATTATATTAGGGGACGAATACCAGATTATAATGTTGAATGAAGTAATGAAAAAATATCCTGGTTCTAAAATACCAGTAGAGGTTAAATGTACATATTCGTTATATGAACAAATACAGAAGTTGGGTGGTAAGCCATTTTATCATAAGACAGGAAATTCATTTTTCTATCATACAATGATGAATGAGGATATACCACTTGCAGGTGAAATGTCGGGACATATTTTTTGGAAAGATGAATTTTATGGATTTGATGATGCAATATATTCGGGTTGTAGATTTGTAAGATATTTATCAAATACTAATAAGAAGTGTTCTGAACTTTTAGAAGGTGTTAATAAATATTGTGTAACACCTGAAATAAAAATTGATACAACAGAAGAAGAAAAATTTGCACAGGTCGAAAAGGTATTACAATATTTTAAACAAAAAGGTGAAAATGTAGTAGATGTAGATGGGGTAAGAGTATTATTTGATAAAGGTTGGGGTTTGATTAGAGCATCAAATACATCTCCATATTTAACAATGAGATGTGAAGCAAAAAATATGGAAGATTTGGAAGAAATAAAACAAACAATGTATAATGCATTAAATTCATAATATAGGAGAAGTTATGTATAAATTAAATAACGATAAATTAAAATTACCATTAATAATATGCTTAGTGATATTTCTATTAATTTGTATTGGTACATCATTGTATTATGGAAATGAGTTATTACTAGGAGATTTAGAATTAAATAATAATGATGATGTTAAATATTTAAGAGCAGCTCAAACTTTAATTGATACAGGAAAATTAACGTATGCAGATCCCAATACATCAACAGTGTTTATAATGCCGGGTTTAGTATTTATGCTAGCGCCTTTTGTGGCGATATTTGGAAAATTTGGTGCTATTGTTGCTTTTAGAATATTTAGTGCTATATTGCAAACTTTCACATTATATGTTGTATTTCTAATATTTAAAAAAGTATTTAATTCAAGTAAAATAGCTTTTGTTACAGTACTATTAAATTTATTTTATGTAGCTAATATATATGTAACAACACTATTGTTAAGTGAAACAATATTTATTGCATTATTAATGAATTTAGTATATATATGTATATTTGCTGTTGAACAAAAAAATAAAAAGTTGTATGCACTTGGTGGTGTTATTTGGGGAATATCTGTAATGTTTAAACCTATAATGCTAGCTTTCCCTTTAGTTGTATTTGCTATAATGTTGGTTAATAAATATACAATTAAAGAAATGATAGGGTATGCAATAATTCCATTAGTAATATTAATATTATGCATGACACCATGGTGGATAAGAAACTATATTGTATTTGATGAGTTTATACCATTAACATTATCTTCAGGTAATCCTAAATTACAAGGTGCGTATATAAATTATGACCAAAATCCTAGTTATAAAGATGAAATAGATTTTACAGGAACTGGGGAATATGGGAATGAATTAATGAATAATGATACGGAAAATAGACGAGCAGATGTAGTTATAAAGTATAATTTAGAACATAATACCTCCGAATTTATATATTGGATGACAGTAGGGAAGACGATTGAAAATTTCAAATTACCATTTGTATGGTATAATCTATATAATGTAGGATACTCGTTATATGCCATTGTACACTATATATTTTTAATTCTTGGAATAATAGGTATAGGTATAAGTATATTTTCTAAAGAATTTAGGGAGTATAAATTGAAATATGTTTTAATTGCACTAATAATATTTTTCAATATTGTACATTTGCCATATTATTGTTTTTCAAGATATGTATATCCTATAATGCCTATAATGATTGGTTTTGCTGCTGTTACAATTATGTATATAATAAATAGAAAAAAGGAGTAAACATATTGAAAAAATTAGTTATAATTCCTGCATATAATGAGGAAAAAAGTATAAAACAAGTAGTTGATAATTTAGAAAATTATGCAAATGATTATGATTATATAATTATAAATGACGGTTCTACTGATAATACACAAAAGGTTTGTAAAGAAAATAACTTAAAATATATTTCTTTACCACAAAATTTAGGTATTGGTGGAGCTATGCAAACTGGATATAAGTATGCAAAAGAAAATGACTATGATATTGCTATTCAAATAGACGGAGATGGTCAACATGATGTTACATATCTAGATAAATTAGTTGAACAGTTGGAAAATGGTAGTGATATGTGTATTGGTTCTAGGTATATAGATAAGCAAGGCTTTCAGTCTAGTGCTATGAGAAGATTTGGAAAAAATGTTTTGAGTTTTTGGATGCGTATTTTATGTGGAAAAAAAATAACTGATCCAACATCAGGGTTTAGAGCATGTAATAAAAAGATTATAGGTATATTTGCTAAAGATTATCCTTATGATTATCCAGAGCCAGAAACAATTATAAAGCTAATAAAAAATAGATATGTAGTAACAGAAATTCCAGTTATAATGAAACAAAGAGAAATGGGAAAGTCGTCGATAACTCCTATAAAGTCCATAAAATATATGATAAAAGTATTAATATCAATGACTTTTGCAAGATTAGAAGGAAAGGAAAGAAAATAAATGCTATTAAATAGTCAATTACAGATATTTTTAATAATTTGTTCAGCAATTTTTTTCTTAATAGTGCTTAACTTTAGTGTGAAAAGGAAAATTAGTGTTAGATATAGTATATTGTGGTTTATATTATCTGCTTTATTTATAGCTATTTCTATTTTCCCTAATATTGTTAGTTGGTTTAGTAATTTAATTGGTATTAGAGAGCCTATACACGCAATATTATTAATAATAATTGCTTTTATCCTGTTAGTTATATTCTCATATAATAATATGATAACCAAACTAACTCAGCAAAATAGATTGTTAATACAAAGTTTAGGAATATTGAAAAAGAGGGTAGAAGATTTAGAACAAGAAAAGAATAGTGATGTGAGATAAAAGTAGTTAGAGTAAGTAGTTTTATGTAATAGTGTAATATTTTTTAGGAATAACATTTTGTTATTCCTATGTTTTTTCCACAAATTCACAAATATTTTTGTTTATTTATCTATTGCAATATATATTTTTTTCTGATAAAATATATTAAGAACGAAAGTTCGGGAGGTTGATATGGAAAGAATAATATTTCATATAGATGTAAATAATGCTTTCCTATCTTGGACAGCGTGTGATATGTTAAAAAATGGTAGTAATATAGATATACGTAACATACCGAGTGCGATAGGTGGAGATGAGGCACAAAGGAAAGGCATTGTGCTTGCAAAGTCTGAAAGTGCAAAAAGTTTTGGTATAAAGACAGCCCAAACTATATATCAAGCTAAACAAAAATGTAATCACTTAAAGGTTTTTCCGCCTGATTTTAGAGTATATTCATATTATTCAGATGCTATGTATACCATATTATGTGATTATTCAGATACTATTGAACGATATTCTATTGATGAATGTTTTTTAGACTATACATATATGCAAAGGTTATATGGCGAACCTTTAAAATGTGCAAAGATTATACAAGAAAGAATATTTAAACAATATGGTTTTACAGTAAATGTAGGAATAGGAAATAATAGGCTATTGGCTAAAATGGCATCTGATTTAGAAAAACCTAATAAAATAAATACAATTTGGTATAATGAAGTACAAACTAAAATGTGGAATTTACCTGTTCAAGATCTTTTTATGGTGGGGAGAAAAAGCATACCGAAGTTAAATAATATAAACATATATACAATTGGTGATTTAGCTAAAACTGATAGAAAGCTACTTGTTAGAATGTTTGGAAAAATGGGAGAACAAATGCATGATTATGCAAATGGAATAGATATGTTACAAGTGAGTAAAGAAAAACATGAGTATAAAGGAATTGGAAATTCAATAACTACTAGTGTTGATATATCTGATGTTCAAATAGCATATAACATTATATTGTCGATTTGTGAATATGTATCAAAAAGATTAAGAAGTGAGAAAAAATATACAAAGTGTATAAATGTACAAATAAAAGACTCCAATTTTTTAGTTACATCACACCAACAAAAATTAAATAGAAGTACTAATATAACCCAAGAAATATATAATATATCAAAGAAATTATTTGATGAATTATGGAATGGTCAAGCGATTAGAAGTTTTGGGGTTAGGTTAGATGAATTAACTGATTATCCAGATAACCAATTAAATATGTTTGAAAATACAAAGAAATTAGATAAAAAAAATAAGCTAGATGAAGTCATTGATAAGACTAGAAACAAGTATGGTAATGGTAGTATAAAAAGAGCTGTGTTTATAGACAATACTATCCCTAATATGTTGAGTAAGGATATTGCTCAAAAAAGGGAGTGAAAAACAGAATATAGTAGGTCAACTGAAAAAGTAAATGCAATTCTGTAAAGTAAATGCAAGTTGTAAGAAAAAATGCAATAAATTAAGCAATATTTTAACAAAAAGTATTGCTTTTTTTTGAAAATAGTGTAAAATTAAAGTAGATACCAAGAAAAATAGACATAATGAACCGAGTC
>CALYAQ010000014.1 GCA_944393615.1 uncultured Clostridia bacterium | reverse complement strand
GGATGTCGCCGGAGCCGAACCTGCCTTCCTTTATGAAAACGCCCCGAAAGTTGCATTGGCGAGGCGCATCGGCTTCACCGCTTGAGGCAAGAGGCAGGTTTCTTTTCTGCATCCGGTTGCGTTGGAGAAGCCATTTATACGTACCGGCAGGTTCCACCTACTACCTCAACGACAACAGAAGCCTTCCTGTAACCAGTGGTGACATCCATCTGCTGCATGACGAAATTCTTGCAGGCGCAACAGATGCAGGAAGTAGTTGGGGCTTATATAATAACCCAGTAACAATACAAGAAGAAAGTGGAATACAAATACGATTAATAAATGAGCAAGGGCAAGTAGTGAGTAATACATTAAAAATAACTGGAGGAGTAATAGGAGAAGTAGATAATACAAACCCAATAATAACAATAGAACCAAATGGAATAGGACTAGCAAAAGATACACAAGTAACAATAACAGTAACAGACAATAACGAACTAGCAAATAACAATACGTACGAATACTATTTATCAACAAGTAGTACAACTCAAGCAGGAGGAAGTTGGATAACATATACAAATGGAACAGCCTTTACAATAGGAACAAATTTAACTGGAACATACTATCTACATGTAAAACCGGTATATGATACAGCAGGAAATACAAGTGGAAATGTAGTATCACAAAGCTATACATTTGATAATACAGCCCCATATAGTTTTATTCCAACAGTAGGAGAAGTAACCAAAACGAGTATAACAGTAAATGCAAGTACAAGTGATAATAACGGACAGACAGTAACATATCAATATAGTATAGATAATGGAGAAACATGGCAAGATAATAATACATTTGAGAACTTAACAGTAGGAACAACATATAGTGGTATACAAGTAAAAGCAATAGATAGTGTGGGAAATGAGAGAACAACAGAAATTATATCAGTAACAACAAATTATAATACATTAGCAGAATTAAATTTAACAGCATCAGACTATGGAACAACAGTAAGTTATAGTGGAGGTGGAGTAACAGAATGGAGACTATTTTACCACCAAATAATAAATGGAGAAACATATTATTATATAATAACTAGTGATTTATTAACTCAAGAGCAAATACCAAGTATAACAGGTGCAACAATAGGAAAGCATGACAAGGGTTGGGGAACTATATATTGGAGTAGTGAGCCAGCAGTACAAACAGTAACAACAGCACAAACATATTTTATGGCAAATTGGGGAACATATAGTACTTATACAAATGGAAAATGTATATCAGCATTATTAAATATAAATAACTGGAGTGGTTTTATAAATAATAGTTATAGTGAATATATAGTTGGGGTAATAGGTAGTCCTACAGCAGAAATGTTTACAGCAAGTTGGAATGCATATTCAACAGCAAATAATAAAGGGTATACTACATTGACGTTAAGTAAGGCAACTTATGGTTATTTGATAAATGATGCAAATGTCGTAAAAAATTTATCTATAGATGAAATATATTTGATAAATGATATGTTATATTGGTGTTCTTCCCCTGGTGCATATGCTTCTAATCATATTAGATATTGCAATGGTACTGGTTATGTTTCACATACTGAATGTTATAACTCACTTTTAGGCGTTCGTCCAATAATATGTCTAAAAGCTAATTGTCTAGCGTATATGAATGGAGATACAATAGTATTAACTAATTAAATATATTTTTTTAAAAATTTAGGAAATTTCCTAAATTTTTGTTTTTTTCTTAAAATCTATTGAAAATATTTTGTTATCTTGATAAAATAGTGTAAAAATATTCGAAGGTGGAATATCAACTAATTTTTTTCGATAATATAATAATGTTTTAATCTAATATTAAAGCAAATACATAATTCATGTATATATTAATGAATACGAGGATAATGAGAAGTCCTTTATATAAGTTTCAATATAAACATATATAACTAGTAACTATCATATATGGTGCATTTCTCATAAAAAAAATACAGGGGGAGAAAAATGACTATAGAAGATTTTAAGGAAATAGAAAAAAGTTTGGAAGAAGATTATAAACAAGTAGATAAATTAGTTGAATATAATTGCAACAAAGTAATATCTGCATTTTGGGATGAAGGAGTTGATGAAACATATTTTAATACATCAACAGGTTATGGATATGGGGATAAAGGAAGAGACGGAATAGAAAGAATATTTGCTAAAGTATTAGGCAAAGAGGATGCTTTGGTACGTATACAATTTGTATCTGGCACGCATGCGGTATCTACAGCGTTGTTTGCAATGCTAAGACCTGGAGATACAATGCTTGCAATTTCAGGAACACCTTATGATACTATTCACGAAATTATAGGTATAAGAGAAAACCCAAGTTCACTAAAAGCACATGGTGTGAATTATTTGCAAACAGATTTAATTAATACAGATACTTTTGACGAAGAAAATATTATTAAAATTCTTAAAGAACAAAAAATAAAATTAATTGAAATACAAAGATCAAGAGGATATAGTTTAAGAAATGCATTATCTGTTGATAATATTAATGGTATAATAGAAAAGATAAGACAAGTAGATAAAGATGTAATAATAATGGTTGATAATTGTTATGGAGAATTAACAGATTACGAAGAACCAAATGCTGATATAATAGTTGGTTCATTAATTAAAAACTTGGGTGCAGGTATAGCACCAACAGGAGCGTATATAGCCGGAAGAAAAGACTTGATAGAATTATGCGCAGATAGATTAGCAGCACCTGGACTTGGAAAAGAGGGCGGAGCTAGTTTGGGATATAATAAATCACTATTGCAAGGCTTGTATATGGCACCAAGAGTAGTTGGAGATAGTATAAAACATTGTATGCTTGTTGCAAAAACAATGGAAATATTAGGATATATGGTAGTGCCAAGATATAATGCGAAAAGGTCTGATATTGTACAAACTATAATATTTAATGAAGAGGACAAGCTTGTTAAATTCTGTCAAGGAATTCAAAAAGGTTCTGCAATAGAGAGTAATGTTGTGCCAGAACCATGGGATATGCCTGGATACTCAAATAAAATTGTAATGGCGTCAGGTGCTTTTGTATCAGGTTCATCAATTGAAATAAGTTGTGATGCGCCAATAAGAGTTCCATACGCAGCATTTGTTCAAGGCGGTTTGGTGTATGAATATAGCAAAATTGCTTTTATGGATGCTCTAAGAAATATAGGAGATTTAAAATGAGAGTAGTTGTAATTGGTGGTGGCCCTGCTGGTATAATGGCTAGTATAAATGCTAGCAAAAAAGCAGAGGTTATACTAATTGAAAAGAATAATATGTTGGGTAAAAAGTTACTTATTACAGGTAAGGGTAGATGCAATATTACTAATAATATTGATATATCTGAATTTATACATAATATACCTTGTAATGGTAACTTTATGTATAGCAGTCTTTATACATTTTCAAATGTTGACTTAATAGATTTTTTAAATAAGAATGGATTAAAAACTAAAGTAGAAAGAGGGCAAAGAGTATTTCCTGTGTCTGATAAATCTATAGATGTTTTAAATACATTAAAAAAATGCATGGAACAAAGAAATATAACAATAATAAATAATGAAAGAGTACAAGCTATATTAGTAAATGAAAATAATATGGTTAAAAGTGTAAAAACAGATAAACAAATTTTGATGTGTGATAAAGTTATTTTGGCTACCGGAGGAAAAAGTTATCCTACTACAGGGTCAACTGGAGATGGATATGCGATTGCAAAAATGTTAGGACACAGCATTGTTACTCCTAAACCTAGTTTAGTACCAATAAAGACAGTAGAAGATTATGATTTACAAGGACTATCTTTAAAAAATGTAGAATTAAAAATTGTGGATAATGAAAATGGCAAAAAAATATATAAGGAGTTTGGAGAAATGATATTTACACATTTTGGAATATCAGGTCCAATTGTTTTATCTGCAAGTAGTTATATTTTAAGGTATAAAAACATTGAGAAAAAAATAACTAACTCAAATATTAATATATATATTGATTTAAAGCCTGCTTTAACACAAGAAGTATTAATTGAAAGAATAAAAAGAGATTTGGAAAAATATAGGAATAAGGTATATAAAAATTGTTTAGATGATTTATTACCTAAAAAATTAATACCAGTAATTGTAAATTTATCTAAAGTTGACGAAAATAAAAAAGCATGCGATATTTCTAAAAAAGAAATAGAAGTAATTGCAAAATTACTAAAAGCGTTTCCGTTAACAATGCAAGGTTTTGGAAAGATAGAGGAGGCTATTATAACTTCTGGTGGAATTAATGTTAAAGAGATAAACCCAAGTACAATGGAATCTAAAATAATTAAAAATCTATATTTTGCAGGAGAGATTATAGATGTTGATGCGTATACAGGTGGGTTTAATTTACAAATTGCATTTTCCACTGGGTATGTGGCAGGTAATTTAAAATAAGGAGTGATAAAATGAATATTTATGATAAGATTAATGATTTAGCAAGTGCTATAAAGCAAAGTAGTGAACTTAATGATTATGTAGCTATAAAAAAAGAAGTATATAAAGATTTGGAAAAAAAGAAACAAATAGAAGATTTTAGACAAAAACAAATAGAAGTACAATCTTTGGGAATGGAAGGAAAACAGCAAGAAGCGGAAGCTAAGTATGCAATATTACAACAAATGTACCAAATATTAATGCAAGATGAGAATATAAAAAAGATGTTTGATGCTGAAGTAAAGTTTGATATTTTAGTTGGGGATATGTATAAAATATTAGGAGAGTCAATAAGGGAGGCTATAGAAGATTAATGATAATAGTTTTAATAATATACGTTATTTTATTGTTAATATCAGCTAAAATATATATTAATATAGGTCAAAAAGATATTAATAATATATTAAATAAAGAAGAATTAAATAAATTGACGATAGATTTACCAGATAATATTAGTATATGTACAGAAGTGCTTAAGGATTTAGAGGTAAAGGATATAAGTATTAAATTAAATGAAGATAAGAAATCAACGACTAGTTTCTATAATGTTTTTTCAAAACAAATAATACTATGCGATAATGTAAAAGTTAGCAAAAGTTTTGCACGTATTCTATTTATTGCACATGAATGTGTTCATGCTAGTCAAAAAGAATCACATTTAAAATTCAACTTTATACTTGCTAATATAAATGTGGCATTTTGCATAATATCGACTATTTTAATATGGTGTAATGTTATAACTGAACACTTATACCTTACTGTATTTGGTATAGCATTAATTTTAAATTTATTTTCTTTTTTTGCACGTAATGCAATAGAATCTAGTGCTACATATATGTCAATAATAAAAGCTACAAATTATTTGAGAAAATATATTGAAAACGAAAACCTAGAATTAGTAGAGAGAGAATATGAAAGAATTATTAATAAAGGTTATACCACTTTTATATTTAGTACATTTACAACCAATATAATTTTAATACTATTACAAATTATTTCTATAACAGTATGCACATACATATATACATAAAAACAAATATAACACCTATTGTAGGTGCTATATTTGCTTTTCCGAGCTTTATCTAAATTGGTTAACAAATTTAGATAAAGCTTTTCTGTGGTTCGGGAAAAATTCTTTAATGAATTTTTCGTCAATGTCGTTGACTTTGATTAAAGAATGTGTCATGTGTGTCCATTCTTCATCACACTCATTTTTCGACATCTTCAGAAGTGTTTCATAAGGAAGTTCTGCTGTGTAGAAATTTGACGGGGCAAGTACCTGATCCCCGTTCATATATTCAATAAAGCTTGAATAATCAAAGAACGTTTGCAACACAATGTTGCAAACGGATACTTGTGTTTCTTCTAAAATTTCACGATATGCAGTCAACAAGGCTGACTCCATTGCAAACTTTGAACCATATTTGAAACACTGCTGAGCACCGCCACAAAAGCTGTGTTTGCCCTCGGTTACGTCTTTCCTGTTCTGTACCAAAATTGCAATACTACCTTCTGGTAATTTACAATATGCAATCACATTTCCACCTGGAAGAACTAATGGCGCGTGACCAATGAATTTTCGCATCTCGTTACGATAGCTGTATTCACATACACCATATTTTGCCAGTAAATCAGCAAATGTATATTTGCAATCTTGGCTAGATAATTCGATACCGAGTTCATAAAACAGTGCTTTTACGGCTTCAATGTAACCGTAATTGTTGTTAGAAAAAGTTTTTTCTGACATAATAAAATCACTCATGTATAATATAATTATATCATAAAATATGGTAATAATCAATATGAACAAAGAAAAGAAAAAGTACAGATACAAAATGTTTGGTAACTGTACTTTTGCTTTCGCATATTACTTGAAACTTTGAAGAAATTCAAGTAAAGCTTTACGATGATTAAGGCAAAAGTTGCCTATAAATTCATTGTTTATGTCTTGAATTTTGATTAAAGAATGTGTCATCTGTGTCCATTCTTCTCTGCATTTGTGTTTAGACATTTTAAGTAATTTTTGGTAAGGTACTTTAGCTAAATAGAATGTTGAAGGTGCAAGTACCTTATCACCGTTGCTATATTCAATATAACTTGTGTCGGTAAAAAAATATTTTAAATTAATATTTACTATAGAAAGACCTGTTTCTTCATAAAGTTCTCTATATGCAGTAAGCATAGGTGGTTCTAATGCAAATTTAGAATTGCTTTTAAAAACTTGTTGAGCTCCACCACAAAATGAATATTTACCATTGTTAATATCTTTTCTGTTTTGCACAAGAATTGCAATGTCTTCATTAGGTAAATTGCAATATGCGATAACGTTTGCACCAGGAATAATTAGAGGTATTGACCCTTTAAACTTCCGTGTTTCATTACAATAGTTATACTCACTAATTCCTTTTAAATTCATTAATTCATTAAATGAGTACGTAGCTTCTTTTTTTGAAATGTTAATTTCAAGATTTTGGAAAAGAAGTGTTACAGCCTCTGAATAAGAATATGTTTCATTACAAGAAAAACTTTCTTTTGCCATACTTAACAACCTTGTTTGAGAACTAATTATATCATATATTTTAAGCAAAGTAAAGAAAAAAAGATAGGCGAGATAGCCTATACGTCTAAAAAGGTAACTTAACAAAGTTAAATTGCATTTAGTTTTACTGAAAAAAATTTAATATGATTTGACTCGGTTTATTATGTTTTTTGGTATCTACTTTAATTTTACATTGTTTTCAAAAAAAGCAATACTTTTTTGTTAAAATATTGCTTAATTTCTTACGTTTTTTCTTACAAATAGCATTTACTTTTTCAGTCGAAGATTATGCCTAAAACAGTGCAAATAACAATTGAAATTACAACGAACCAACCAAATATTGTAGCTAACAAACATGCAATTAAAATTAATATTGCTAATATTGCTAGTATGAGCAGTATGAACATTAATATTACTAGTATTAACAATCCTAATTCAATTACAGTGTTTAAAGCCTTATATATTGATTTTTTGAATTTTTGAAATAAGCTAATTGGCTTATTATAAGTCTTTACATTATCCATAAAGGAATTTGTGTATGAAGAATCTGTCATAGCCTTATTATATCACGCCTTCATAATTTTTGTCAAATATTTTGTTTTCTTAAAAATAAAGTATCGACAAGTTAAAAACATTATGATATAATTTGTGAAATTAAATGATGTGTACTAGGAGGAATTATGAAAATATTAATAAAAAATGCATGGATTATAGATATGGAAAATAAGGAACCGTATATAAGTGATATGCTAATTGAGAATGATAAAATTAGTAAGATAGAAAAAAACATTAATGATTTAGTTGATAAAGTAATCGACGGTACCAATAAAGTGCTAATGCCAGGACTTATTAATACTCATGGACATTTAGGTATGAGTATATTTAGAACGTATGGAGAAAATGTAGAATTAATGGAGTGGTTAAATTTATATATTTTCCCCAAAGAAGCTAATTTGACGCCAGAGCTTATTCACGATTTTTCTTTGCTATCATGTATTGAAGCAATAAAAACTGGTACAACTAATGTAGTAAATACATACTTTATGCAAAATGAAGTTGCTGATGCATATAAAGAAATTGGAATTAGGGGAATAATTGGTTCAACAGATGCTTTTAAAAATAATGATAATGTTGATTTGTTTGAATATGTAAAAAATATGGATAATGATAACCTTATAACCCTATATTGTGACCCACATTCACCGTATGCTTGTGATACCGAATATTTAAAGGAAAATATACAAAATGCGAAAAAACATAATACAGGTATTCAAATTCATGTTGCAGAAACACAAGATGAAATAAATATTATTAAAGAAAAATATAATATGACACCTGTAGAATACTTGGACAGTATAGGAATGTTTGAGGTTCCAGTAATATTAGCACATGGTATATATGTAAATGATAGTGATATAGAAATATTAAAAAAGATAAAAGGTGGGATAGCTCATAACCCAATAAGTAATGCAAAGCTCGCATCAGGAATATGTGATGTAATAAAACTAAGGGATAATGGAATAAATGTTGGCTTGGGTACAGACGGAGCAAGTCCTACTACTACGTTGGATATGTTTGAACAAATGAAGGTTTGTGGATATTTACAAAAACTTAAATACATGAGTAGTACGGTAATTGATTCTTACGATATTTTACAAATGGCCACTATTGACGGAGCAAAGGTATTATGCCAAGAAGAGCAAATAGGCACTATAAAGGTTGGTAAAAAAGCAGACGTTATTTTGATTGATATTGATAAATCGTATTTAACTCCATGTTTAGATATATATTCTCTTTTGGTATATGGTGTCAATGGTAGAGATGTGGAAACTGTAATTGTTAATGGTAAAGTAATAATGGAAAATAGGAAAATTTTAACATTGAATGAGGAAGAAGTAAAATACAAGTGTAGAAAATCTGTACAAAGATTTATGAATAATAAAGAGTTCTATTGCTAGAACTCTTTAGGAAAAATGTGTTAACATTTTTCTTTTTTCGTAAAGATGATTTAGGTTAAAAAACATTTTTACGATATATATATTAACTCCATTTCATTTATGGAGAAAAATAAAAACAATTTTTTGTAAATATTGTTTTTTTTTACTATATATATGATATAATATGTTTGTTAAAAAAATATGTGCTATTAAAGGAGAAAAAATGTATAAAATTTTAAATAAAGAAGAATATAGAATATATGAGGAATTTGTGGAAAAATCGCCTAAAGGACACTTTATGCAATCTGTTAAGTGGCATAAAATGAAACCAGATTGGAAAGGCGAAGTTATAGTATCGCTTAATAAAGATAATCAAGTTGTGGGTGGAATGAGTGTACTTATTAGAAAGGTACCATATATTAATATGAGCATAATGTATGCACCACGTGGCCCTGTGTGTGATGTGTATAACAAAGAGGTTTTAAAAGATTTAATAGAAGGCGCAAAACAACTTTCTAAAAAACATAGAGCCTTTATACTAAGAATAGATCCTGATATAAAAAATGAAGACAAGAAATTTAAAGATATTGCAATGCAATTAGGTTTTAATGTTAAAGACAATATAAAAAAATTTAGTGACGGAATACAACCTAGATATGTTTTTAGAATGAATATAAAAGATAAAAGTGAAGAGGAATTGCTAAAATCTTTTCATGAAAAAACAAGATATAATATTAGACTATCAGGTAGAAAGGGTGTCATTGTTAAAGAAGGAAATAGAGAAGATTTAAAAGATTTTCATAAAATAATGCAGGAAACAGGAAAAAGAGATGCGTTTGGTATAAGACCTTTATCATATTTTGAAAATATGTATGATAATTTATGCCCTGATAATATGAAATTGTTAATGGCATATTATCAAGACAAGCCTATTGCAGGTGTAATAGAAATATTGTATGGTAACAAAGCTTGGTATCTTTATGGTGCAAGTTCAAATGAGTTTAGAAATGTAATGCCTAATTATGCATTACAGTGGGAAATGATAAAAAATGGAATGGCAACCAGTAGAGAAATTTATGATTTTAGAGGGGTAGAGGAATTTGAAGATGAAACAAAACCTGAATATGGTGTATATAAATTTAAGAAGGGCTTTAATGGTGAATTTATAGAATTTATAGGAGAAATACAAATGGTTTATCATCCCTTTATAAATTTTTGCTTTGAAAAAGGATTAAAACTATTTAGAAGAGTTAAATTTAGAAATGTAAAAAGATAAATATGTGAGGTAATGCTAGAATGGAGCAGTTGATTGTTAATAAAAAAGATTTGGAATATAATATTAATGTTGTTAAGAATTATTTGGTTGAACAAAATCAAAGTGGAAAAATACCTAAGATAATTGGTGTGGTTAAAGCTAACGGTTATGGCATGGGGCTAGTTGAACTTTCTAATGAATATATTTTAAAGGGAATTGATATGTTAGCTGTGTCTAAAATAGAAGAAGCGGTTAAGTTGAGAGAAAATAACGTTTATTGTGATATATTATTTTTATCTTCAACAGCAATTGAAATGGAAGCACAACTAGCAGTAAAAAATAATATTATACCGACAATTGGAAGTATTGATAGTTTAAAAGTATATGAAAAAGTTGCAAAACAGAATAATGAAAAAATAGATGTACATATTAAAATAGAGACAGGCTTTTCTAGACATGGAATATCTATGGAAAATGTTGGGGCTTTTTTACAAGAGTATAGTAAGTGCGAGAATATTAATATTGTAGGTGTATTTACACATTTTATTGAGGCTTTTTCAAATAGTTCTATTTTGGTTCAAAAGCAGTATGGAATATTTGAAAGTGTTGTAAATATATTAAAACAAAGTATTGATTTTACTGATGTAATGTTACATGTTTGTAATTCAAGTGCTACTTTTAAATATCCTAAATATCATTTGGATGCTGTAAGAGTTGGCTCTGCATTTATTGGTAGCTTACCTTTTAAAAATAATTATGGGTTGAAAAAAATTGGATATTTGCAGATGCAAATATCTGAAATAAAAAATATTAAAAAGGGTAGTAGTATTGGATATGGCACTGGATATATTGCCCAAAATGATATGACTATAGGAATTGTACAATCTGGTTATACAAGTGGTATAGGATTGAAAATAGAAAATAATACTTTTAGGTTTGTGGATTTTTTAAGAGAAGTTAAAAGATTGTTGATAAAATGTATTAAAAAAGAAAAAATACAATGCTATATAAATGATAAAAGGTATGATGTTGTTAGCAATATTAGAATGAATAATATTTTTGTAGATATAACTAATTCTAATGTAAAAATAGGAGATATAGTAAAGCTTAATATATATCCTTCAATTGTAGATAGTAGTATACAAAGAAAATACGTTTAAAATATCTTGCGTTAATAATTTATTTAATATATAATCTATTAAAGAAGAAAATATATATGCAAAGTGTATATTTGAAATAAAGGGGGTAAAATTTATGGAGGAGACAAAAGAAAAAGTAGGTTTTTTTAGAAGATTAGGAATTGCAATAGCAAGACCTAGGGAATATGGTAAATTAGCAAACCAAAGTATAGGAAATACAGTAGGTACATTTTTTATTGTTACACTTATTCAGGTTGCGTTTCTTATGGTGTTAATAACATTATTATTTAATTTTGTTACAGGGATAGCTGATAAATATATACCACAGATACCGGAATTTACAATTACTAATGGACAATTGACTACAGAAAGCAAAGAACCATTAATATATAAAACTGAAGGAAATGAAATGCTATTTATTTTAGATGCAAATATAGCTGTATCAGAATTGCAAACACAGTATGCAAATGAAATATTTGGTTCTGGAGAATATATGATAATTGCAAAAGATGGTTTGACAATGCGTGAAGGAACGACAACACAAACTTTGTATTTTGATAAAATAGTAAATGATGTATATACAAAAAGTAATTTGATAGAGTTTTATGATGTATATATAAAAGGATTTTTTAAAACTGTATTTTTAATTTCAATGTTTATATTCCTAACAATATTTATATTTGTAGGTAAATTAATTGGTGGTTTGATTTTTGGGGTGTTAGGTTTAATAGTTGCCAGTATGCAAAATAAAAAGTTATCATTTGCAAAATTATTTAATATAGCAATGTATGCAGGTGTAACAACAACATTAATGTTTTTACTAGGTGGTTTTATGTTTTTCTTTGTTCCAATGTGGACAGGTGCAAAATTAGTAATTATTACATTATATATTATATTTGCAATAAAAGGTATTCCATCAGATGAAGAAAAAAATAGCAATGTAGTGCAATAATAGATAAGTATTTTTTCAAAACAATTGCTTGTTTGTAAAAACAAAAGCAATTGTTTTTTCTATAATACGCGATATTTGTAATATTTTCAAAAAAAGTTTACATAAAAATTAAAAAAGTACTTGCATTTGCTTATTTTTTATAGTATAATATATATGTATGAAAATGCAATTAATTTACATCAGTTTCAATTTGTGCTTATTTGAAACTAATGTAAGTACATATTGTATAAAAATTTAAGGGGGAATATTATGAGTAAAAAACTTATATCATTATTAGTTGTAGTGTTAACATTAAGTGTTTTCACGATGGGATGTGTTTTTGCAGCGACAGCACCAACACCAGTTGTAAAAATTAATGGTACTACTTTAAGTACAAATACAACATATACAATAGACGAAGGACAAACAATTAGCTTATC
>CALYAQ010000013.1 GCA_944393615.1 uncultured Clostridia bacterium | reverse complement strand
AAGGTTATTACTAAAACAATGATAAATAACTAGGTTAAACAGAATATAATTAAAACACCTGGTAATAAAGAGTATAATAAGGATCATATCGGAACTTTATTTGTTATATGCATTTTAAAGCAAGTGTATAGTATAAATGATATATCTAATTTAATAAAATTATCTTTTAAAAATAATGCTCCCCAAGAGGCATATAATAAATTTACAAGGGCATTAGAAAAGTCAATAAAAGAAATTTTTCATAATGAAAAAGATAATAAAGATATAGAGCTATCAAAAGACCAATACATATTAAAGTATGTTGTACAGTCTTTTGCAAGCAAGCTATATGTAGAAAAAGAATATTTATTTAATAAAAGGGAAAGTAAAAAAGAAAACCCAAAAAACAAAAAAACAGATTAAAAACCAAAAAATGTAGTTACTTTAAAAAGAACTACATTTTTGCTATAATATTGCATAATTTATTATAAAATAGAAATGACACAAGCTACCTAATAAAACAAATACATGGAATACTTCGTGAAATCCAAAATGTTTAAAAGGTAAGTTTGGTTTTTTTAGTCCGTAGATTACCGCTCCTACTGTATAAAATATACCGCCGGCTAATAACCATAGTAGAGCTTCAATTGAAAATGTATTTATCATAGGAACAACTGCAACTAACACAACCCAACCCATTAATACATAAATTGAAGTAGATAGCCACCTAGGTGGATTATTTGCTACGGCTTTTAATATGATACCACCAACAGCTAATCCCCACACAACACCGAAAATACTCCACCCCCAAGGGCCTCTTAATGGTCCAAGGCAAATTGGTGTATATGTTCCTGCTATTAATACAAATATCATCATGTGGTCAAATTTTCTTAATATTCTTGTTACTTTTTCACTCACATTTATTGAGTGATACAATGTGCTAAATGTATATAAGAGTATCAAACTTACACCAAATATTGTAAATGATACTACGTTATATGCATCCCCTTGTGTTGCTGCAATTATTATTAAAAATACTAGCGCAACTATTGATGCTACAGCACCAACCAAGTGTGTTATAGCACTTACAGGATCTTTTAATTTACTCATAAAATTACCTCCATAATATTTTGTTTACTACTAGATTAACTTAAATATTAATATTGGAATACATATATAATATAGCTTTTAATTTTAAAAGTCAACAGTAACATATATAAATTTGTAAATTTTGTAAATTTTTAAAAAGCCTAAATTGTTTTTATAATTTTTTTACGTTTTTAACAATTGAAAAATATGCAATATTATGATATAATTTGTAAAAATATAAGAGGGTGCTAAACATGAAAAATGTTTTTCAAAAAATAACAAATATATTATGTTGGAGTTTATTTGTAATTATACTAATATTAGCATTAAGTATTAGACCGTATACTATACATTCATTATTGCTTTTGCTTAGTGCAGTTATAATATGCCCTAGTGTAATAAAAAAAATAAATCAAAAAGTCAAAACAATGAAAATTCCATATAGAATATATGCATTAATATCAGTTGCATTTTTAATTATTGCAATGTATTTATCTCCAAATACAAATGTAGAAAATGCATTTGTTAATGAACAACAAAGCAATAATGAAATTGTAATTCACAATCAAACAAATGACTTGATAGAAGAAAAAAATCAAGAAAATAAAGAAGTTGATAATACTAATATAATTGAAGATAAATATACAAAACCAGTTATTAATACAACTTTAGAGGTACAATTTATAGATGTTGGGCAAGCAGATTGTATACTAATAAGAAACAATAATAAAAACATGCTAATAGATGCAGGCAATAATGCGGACGGAGAAAAATTAGTAAAATATTTAAAGGGGTTAGGGATAACTAAATTTGATGTATTGGTAGGAACGCATCCTCATGAAGATCATATTGGTGGTCTAGATAATGTGATTTCTAATTTTGATATAGGAAAGATTTATATGCCAAATGTATTAACAACAACAGCTACATTTGAAGATGTATTAGATGCAATAGAAGACAAAAATTTAAAGATTGTAGCACCTAAAATAAATGATACGTTTTCAATGGGAGATTGTAATTTTAAAGTGCTATCTGTTGGAAATAATAGTAACGACTTAAATTCTTGTTCTATAGTATTAAAATTGGAATTCGGAGATAATGATTACATATTTATGGGCGATGCGGAAAGTGAAAATGAAAATCAGATGCTTTACAAGGATATCCAAGCAGATGTATTAAAGGTGCGGACATCATGGCTCTAAAAGTGGTACAACAACTGAATTTTTGGATAAAGTTAGCCCTAAATATGCTGTGATTTGTGTGGGTAAAGATAATAGTTATGGACATCCAACAAATGAAGTTTTAACAAGGTTAGAAAATAGAAATATTAAAGTATATAGAACGGATTTAAACGGAACAATAATAATGAAATCTAATGGAGAAGATATTTCTATTAAAACTGTAAAAACTGATACAGACGGTAATACAAATAAAAGCACAAATGAAAGTAATACGAGTAACGTAGATAATGAAAATTTAAACTCTTCAGAGGAAAAGAGTATAATTGTGTATGTTACTAATTCAGGCAAGAAGTATCATAAACAAGGGTGTAGTTATTTAAAAAGTAGTAAAATACAAATTGAATTAGAAGAAGCTGTGAATGGTGGTTATGAACCTTGTTCAATATGCAAACCACAAGTAATATAGGATGAATTTATGAAATTTGTTATTGATAGAATTGAGAATGGAATAGCTATATGTGAAGATGTAGAAAATAGAAATATATTTGAAATAGGCATTGATAAATTACCGAGTGAATGTAAAGAAGGCAGTGTTGTGATTTTTGAAAACAATACGTATATGATTGATGTTAAAGAAGAAAAAGCAAGAAAGAAAAGAATAAAGGAAAAAATGAAAAAATTATGGGAATAGATATTTAATAGATTAACAGTAAAGTAAAACACTTTATTGTTAATTTTTTACAAAAAAATATTGACAATATATACCAAAAGTGATATTATTAAATATCATAGGAGGGCATCGTGAACTTTTTTAATTTTAATGAATTTGTAAATCAAAAACAAGTTTTGTTCAATAGTATATCACAGGAATTTAAAAACTCATTGGAGGATATATCAAATGAAATTTTAAAAAAAAGCAGTAATGTGTATGTTGTTGATAAAATTGAGGGGAATATAGTGGTTTGTGAGAATTTATCAACAAGAGAAGTTGAGAATATACAATCTTTCGATATGCCTAAAAATTTTAAAGAGGGAGATTGTTTAGTTAAACTAAATGGTAAATTTGTTGTTGACGAAAAATTAACAACAGATAGGAAAAATATAATAAAAAATAAGTTTGATAGATTACAAAATGATAAATAGAACTTAGAACATATTAAATAAAAGAGCAACATTACATTGTAATGCTGTTAATTAATAACGCTATTTTATAAAGAAGGGAGCGGTTCTTGAAACAAACAAAAAAGAAAACAAGCAATATTAAGTGGGAAAATTTTTTATATGAAAATTTTAATTTAATTGAAAATGCAAGGTTAAGAAATATATATGAAAAAAACAACATAATAGAAAAGTTTACTAAAAACAGAGATGTAAAAGTTGAAATTAATAATATGTTAGAAGAAAATATAAATGGTATGTATATTTCAAATATGAGAACATGTAAAATAAACACAAAAGCAAGGCAAC
>CALYAQ010000012.1 GCA_944393615.1 uncultured Clostridia bacterium | reverse complement strand
GTTCTCGTGTTGTTGTTGTTAGACCACAAATGTCTGAATCATGGGCATTCTTTGTAAGAAAATTTGATGTTCAAAAAGCAACACTAGAGCAATTGGTTACATTACCTGGTTCGGAATTTGCAATACCTTTATTAAGATTTTTGGTAAAAGGTGCAAGGGTAACATCATTAACAGGTGAGCAAGGTTGTGGTAAAACTACAATGCTTATGGCTATGATAGATAGTATTTATGATACATATAATATAAGGGTACAAGAAACAGCGTTCGAGTTACACTTAAGAAAAATTTATCCTACTAGAAATATATTAACATTTAGAGAAACTGAAACTATATCTGGACAAGAAGGTCTAGATGTTCAAAAGAAAACAGATGGTTCTGTTAATATCCTAGGTGAGGTTGCTACACACCCAGTTGCTGCATGGATGATACAAATGGCGCAGGTTGCATCTAAATTTACATTATTTACTCACCACGCTAAAACGTTCCCTAACTTGGTTACAGCACTTAGAAACTCATTATTGGCTATAGGTATGTTCCAAGATGAAAAAGTTGCAGAATTACAAGTTGTTGGAGTTTTAAACTTCGATATACATTTGAAAAAAGACTTTACAGGACAAAGATTTATTGAGAGAATTACAGAGTGTGTACCTGTTGAAGATGTAAATGAGTATACATTTGAACATAGAAAATATAAGTCACTAGAAGAAAAAATGGACGTATTTATAGATAATGCTACACACTATTTTACTAAGATTACAGATAAGAAAGTATATGAAGCTGTAAATATATTGGAATATGTTGATGGTCGATATGTTTTAACAAATCCTATATCAGATTACAATGTTATTCCAATGATTGAAAATATGTCAGAGGATGACGTGCTTGAATTTGCTAAATTTATTATTAAACATTGGCCTGAACAAAAAGAAAAGATAATGCAAAATGAAATAGTTGCAAGATTAATGGAAGAAGACAAAAAAAATAATCAAAATGATATTAACAATTATGCTAGCAACGAAGATGTATTAGAGGTTAAGCCAAGAATAGATTCAACTATAACACTTGATTTAGAAGAAAGTAACGAAGAAGATAATAAACATATAGCCAAAACTTCTAAGAAGAGTAATGTTGTTTTAAAGAAAGAAAAAAGTAAAAATACGAATGACAATACAGTTAAACCTTCTAATCACGTCAAACAAGCAACACATCATGCTATAAAGAAAAGTAGTAAAAATACCAAAAAAGAAGAGTAATTGATTATATAAGATTTAAAATACCATTGTAAAGGAGTTGAGACAAACTTGTTGCCTATATTAATTGGAATATGTATTGCTGCACTATTAGTAATGGTTATAATATATGTTAGCCTTCAAAGAAAAATGCAAGAAGGTGGTAAGGCATACGAAATTGAGAAGATGTTGTCTTCTACAAAATCTAAAGGCTTTTCAATGGACGTTCTTTACCAAAAGTTATATATAATACTTGCCAAAACACCTTACATATCCAGATATCTATTTAAAATTAGGAAGAGATTAGAAATATTGCATAATAATGATGAGTTTGCAGTAAGAAAACAAGCAACTAAAATTACTTTGTTTTCAACAATAATTACTGTTATACTATTAGTAATATTAGTATATTTAAACAAATCAGATTTCTATATGTTAGTTTTATCATTCCTTGGCATAGTAGTACTTCATGAAACGTTTGTTGATTTAATGGTAAACAAATTAGAAGATAAGGTTTTAAAACAACAGCTAGATTTCTTTTCGGAAGTTAGACATTATTATCATGAATATGGTATGGTTGAAGAGGCTGTATATGAAGCGTCTCAATCAATAGGTACAGAAATTGCAGTTCAAGGTACGGCAATTTATGATATGTTGGTTGCTAATAATTCTGAAGATGAACTTGAAAAATATTATGATACTGCACCAAATAGATTTTTAAAGGCTTTTGCAGGTATATCATATTTGACAAAAGAGTTTGGAGATAGAAAAGTTGATGGAGCATCTCTATACTTAAAAAATGTAAATAATATTACACAAGAATTGCAATTAGAAATATTGAAAAGAGATAAAATTGACTATATTTTCCAGAGTTTATCATTTATAGCTATTGCACCATTGTTTGTTATGAATGCTTTGAAGAGTTGGGCACTAGATACTTTTGCAATAACATCAATGTTTTATGACGGTAAAGCAGGAAAGATAGTAGAAATAGTTATATTACTTGCAGGGTTTTTATGCTATAATCTATTAAGAAGAATTAAAGAAAATAATGATAGAATAAAAGTAACTAATAGTAAGCCTAATAGATGGCAGGCTAAAGTATATAAGATACCAGTTATTGAATGGATTGTTGATAGATTAATGCCAAGAGCTGGAACTGCACAGTTTGTAAAGGAAAATCAATTATTAATTGATACACAATCTAGCTTAAAATTAGAATGGGTATATATAAATAGAATTTGTGCAGCGATAGTAGCCTTTGTTGCAATGCTATTTTTGATGAACTATTTGCATATTTTTGCAACAGAGCAGATATATACGCAACCTACAACTGATAGCATGAGTTTTGGAAGCTTGTCAGCAAGTGAAGAAAAGAAAGCAAATGAATTGACAGAATTTGATAATTATTTCATAGAAAAATATAAAGATCAAGAAATAACACAAAAAGATTTAGTAGTATTCATATTGAATACTACAGATATAAATAACAATTTTACTAATGAAGAAGCTGCAAATGCTGCAGCAGATAGAATATTAGAAAAAATTGAAACTGTAAATAACGAATATGTAAAACCTGCAGAAATGATAATAGCATTAATCGTAGGTTTGATAGGATATTTTGTACCAATGATTGTACTTAAGTTTCAGAAAAAAATGAGACAACTAGAAATGGAAAATGAAATAATGCAATTCCAAACATTAATATTAATGTTAATGAGGATAGAAAGAATTTCAGTACAAGATATTCTAGAATGGCTTGAAAGATTTTCAAATATATTTAAACCAGCAATATCAACATGCTTAAATAACTTTGAGGCAGGCGGTTGGAAAGCGTTAGAACAATTAAGAGAAGAAACTGGGTTTGAGCCATTTATTAAGATTATAAAAAACTTACAATCTGCAGTTGATAAAATTCCAATTGTAGATGCATTTGATGAATTGGAATCTGAAAGAGCCTTTTTCCAAGAAAAACGTAAAGAGGCGAATGAAAGATTAATATCCAAAAAGTCTATGTATGGTAAAATAATTGGGTTTGCTCCTATGATATTATTATTCGTAGCATATCTAATTGTACCATTGATATATGTTAGTATGACATTTATGGGAGAATATTTAGCACAAATGTCAACATATATGTAGACAAGTTCAGTTTAAGAATATATAATATATATATATTATATATAAAATTAAATAATTATTTGCGAGGGGGTGAATTTATGGAAAATGCAAGTAAAGCGCTTTTAATTGCTGGTGCTATATTATTAGTTATTGCAATTATAGGTATTGGTATGGCTATATTTGGACAAGCACAAACTGTTATTGGACAAACTGGTCAACAAATAGATGTTATGGCAGTACAAGCACATAATAGCATGTTTGACAGCTATATTGATAAAACTAACATTAAAGGTAAAGCTATAAAGGAATTGTGCGCTAAAATAGCAAGCTATAACCAAAATACTGATATAGATTACCAAGTTACAATATCTATGTCTGATGGAACAAGTCTAGTTACAGCTAGTGGTTTAACAACAACTGAAGAAGGTAATACAACAACAAATGTAAACACAAAGATTAACGCAAATTTGAATTATACAGTAACTGGTGATATGAATGCCACTACAGGTATTATAAATACAATTACTATAAAACAAACTGGTTCAACATAATTAAAAATATAATTTATACTGTTTAGTAGCTATTTAAAATAGTTACTAGCAGTAATAATTATATTTAAAAATATTAGTAAAAATACTAGTATTTTTAAATGTAATGTCAGGAGTTGAGAAAATGGAAAATACAAGTAAGGCAATATATATAGCAGGAGCTGTTATTATTGCATTAGCTATTGTTTCTTTAGGGTTGCTAATATATAACATTGTGAAAAATTCATTAGGTGTAGCTAATGTACAAATTGATAATATAGTAGCTCAAGAATATAATGCTCAATATTTAGTGTATGACAAAGAGTTTGTTACAGGTATTGAGGTTAAAGAATGTATAGCTGAAGTTTTATATAATAATGCAAACGCAACTGATGAAACTGTATTTGTAACGGGGTTGACTGTTGAAAATAAGGCTCAAACTTATGAATATATAAAAATAGAAGTTGATAATAAAGGAAAGAAAAAGGCAACAAATAATAATTTGTCTTTATCAAATATAAATAATGCAAGTAGGTATACTACAACTATTATACTTGGGAATGATGGTTTAGTACAAAATATAGTATTTAAAATAAAGGGGGAGTTATAATGGAAAATGCAAGTAAAGCAATATTGATAGCAGGTGCAATTTTATTAGTAATGGCAATTATAGGGATAGGAATGGTAATATTTTCACAAACAAGAGGAACTATTGATAATATGGGAACTGAAATAGATAGTTTTGCGGTACAAGCTCATAATAATAAATTTAATAGTTATGTTGGACAAGTAACAGGTTCTCAAGTACTAGAATGTATTCAAAAAGCCCTTACAACAAATTCTAACCAAGATTTGGATGCTAGATTTAAAGGAATTACAGTTAGCCTATCAGGAACAGTTGTAATTGATTCTACAAAAACAACTTATACTGCACCAAGTTCTTTTAATACAAGTAAAAAATATACAGGTAGTGTTACCTATGATACAAATGGTATAATTAAGACTATAACATTTATTTAGAAGGTAGGAGGAGTTTATGGAAAACGCGAGTAAAGCAGTATTAATAGCAGGGTCAATTATTGTTGCTATGGCAGTTATTTCTATAGCAGTTGTAATATATTTTAATGTGAAAGAGGTTATGAACAATGTTAGTATAGATGCAACAGCAATTTCAACACATAACTCTCGTTTTTCTGGATATATAGGACAGGTTACAGGTTCACAAGTAAAAATATGTATATCAAATGTATTGGCAAATAATTATAATGAAAATACTATGCCTGAATATAAGGTGGAAATTTCTGTTATAGATGCAAAATTAAAGCAAGGTATAAATAATAAATTAGATTATATCAAATATGAAAGTGATGATATAAATAAAGTTGGTAATGGTAAACAGACAACTTGTGATAAAATGTCTGATTATATTAAATCGAATTATTTATACATGGGTAGTGTAACATATAATGAACAAGGTATAATTACAAAATTAGAATTTACTAGACAGTAAAAGAGGTGTTAAAGTGGAAAACGCAGTAAAAGCATTGTTTATAGCATGTGGAATAATAATTACTTTAGCAACAATTACAATAGTTGTAAATATATTTATAAAAAACCAAATAATAATTAATGACGGCTCTACAAAAGTTGACTTTACAACAGTTGCATATCATAATTCACAATTCACACCTTATGAAAAAGATGATTTAACGTATGCTGAACTATTATCTTTGATTGGTGTAATAGTAGAAAATAATTTAAGACAAACTGATGAAAAATATATGGTTGATGTTTTATTAGAAAAATATAATGCAAAATCAGGAGGAGTTTATACTGCTACTGGTGCATTTGAAACTGTTAGTCAACCAATGAATAGTAATTTTATGAATGATAAAAAATACATTTATTTAAATTCAACCTCTGTATACAAGGGTAAAGTATTTAAAACAAATTTAATGTATAATGATATAGGAGTAATAGATACAATTAAAATAGAGAAGATAAATTAGGTAGGTGTAAAAATGGAAAATGCAAGTAAGGCAATAATTATAGCGGGTGCAGTTATTATAGTGCTATTAATAATATCATTGGCAGTATATTTCTACAGTCAATCAACAGGTGTTGTAGATATTTTTGGTAAAAAAATATCTGCAACGGAAATCAAAAACCATAATAATTCTTTTCTTGTTTATGACGGAGAAGTTCTAGGTGTAGAAGTTGTTAATTCATGTATAAAAATAAAAGAATACAATGTTAATGCAAGATTACCTATTAAAGTAACTGTTTATCCTGAAAAAGGCAAGTCATATACATTTAGCTATGACGATATAGAGCAATATCAAAATGTTTTAAATGAAGTTAATAGGACAAGAGTATATAAAGGTACAGTTGCTTATAGCAATGAAGGTATTATTGATACGATAACATTTGAACCAAAATAGTATATAACATGTATGAAAGGAGAACTTTATGGAAAATGCTAGTAAGGCTGTTATGATAGCAGGAGGAGTTTTAATTGCAATAATAGTCATTAGTCTTGGTATGTATATATGGGGAATTGGTACAGGTGCATTTGGCTCTGTTGAACAAAAAAGAGCAGCTGAATTAAAAGAGGAACAAATGGTTAAATTTTCCCAATATGTAGGAGTACTATATGGAAGTGAAGTCGAAAATTGTATTAGAAGAGTAATAACGTTTAATGAATTAAATGGTACTGATATAAAAGTATATGTTCAAGGATTAGATACTAAAATATGTCCAAAAGGTTATTTTAATGTAGCAAGTGACCTTTTTGATGAGAATAATGAACTTATTTACGCATTAAACCAGTTATTAAGAAACGATCAATATAAAGGAGAACTAATATTAGATGATAATGGAAATATAACAGGGATAAATTTTTCAACATATAAAGCTTCTGATGAATCAGAAGTATAAAAATAATAGTAAGGAGTAGACAATGGAAGATACTAATAGAGCTATTGATATTGCAGTTGGTGTAATCGTATTTATAATTGCTTTATCAGTTAATGTTTTTCTATATGCAAGTATTAATAAATCAATAAAGGAAGTGCTTAGTGTAAATGATACAGATGCTAGCATTATTGTTACCGAGCAAGATATTAGTAATGAATATGTAAAATATTCAGCAAGCGAGATTTTCTTTATTGTTCAAGATATGATTGCTAAAACAGATGTAGATGACGAAAGATATATTGTAGATGAATATAACCCATATCATGATGATATAAAGGTTTCATTTTGGGAAAATGGTAATGCTGTAGCTGTTAGAACATGGTATAAGTTAAGTGATTTTACAAAGGAAATGTATAGCAAAAATAAACAAACAGGAGCGATAACAAGTGGTTTTGATACATATTTTACTAAAGATTCAAAATATAAAGTAGAGTATACATACGAGTATCAAGAACCTGACAGATTGAATTTGAGTAATCACAAAATATTAGAAATAAAATTTACTAAAATGTAAAGGAGAAAGATTATGTATGATGTTTTAGAAAAGATATTTGCAATTATACTAGCTGTAATATTAATGTTTTTCTTTCCATTACTTGATGCGTTTGAAAGAATGGATGATTTATCATACTTATCTGTATATTCAGCAACAGTTAAATTTGTAGATTCTGTAAGAAATACAGGAAAAATAACCCCAGATATGTATTTTGAATTTAAGCAGGTGTTAGATGCTACAGGTAATACATATACAATAGAGTTACTTCATAGAAAGGTTGATTATTGGCCAGCTGTTGACGATATAATACCAGGTAATGGATTTAATCCTAATAGGGACGATTTTGGATATTTAGAGTTGTATGACGAATTTTATACTTATCAAATATTAGTTATAATGAATATACTTACATTTAAAGAGGGAGAACCTGTATATACAGATAATGTATCAGGGTATAAAGATTATACAAACTTTGATGTTGGAGATTATTTCTATGTATCTGTTAAAAATCAATCTACAACAGCTGCAACAGTTATTAAAAAAGCTCTATATGGTTCTAATGTATCTAATTTAACAATATTAGTACCATACGGAGGAATGATTAGAAATACAACAATAGCGCATTAAGAAAAAACCTGAGAAATCAGGTTTTTAATAATAAAGGAGCATATTATGAAAAAAAAGGCAGGAACAGTGCTAATAAATATGGAGGAAAAAAAGATTGGACTAGTGTATAGAGCAAAATATCGTGACTACTCGTTTCCTAAAGGACATTTAGAAGGTGTAGAAACATTTATGGAGTGTGCAATAAGAGAAACAGAAGAGGAAACTGGTTATAGTTGTAATATTATTTCGCAAAGCAAAGTGAGAATTATAGAATATATAGATTCATTAGGAGAGCATGTATGCTTATATATGTTTTTGGCTAAACAAACTGGTTTGACTACGAAAAAAATTGCGCCAGAAGATACAGAACAACTTTTATGGATAGATTTTGAAAATGTTGAAAATAAACTTTCCTATGAAAATTTAAAACAGTTTTGGAATAGTATAAAACAAGAAGTGTATAATATTTTACAAGTTGAAAAATGAAAAAGGAACTTGAATTTATGTAAACGGTATGATATAATATATATGTATGAAAAAAATTATGCTTTGTATGGCAATTACATTTATTGTGATTGCAACTGTGTTTAATGCAGGTTGTATAGGAGAAGATGTTTTTTCAAACAGCAGTCAAAACAAAACTAACAATGAATTTGATACATCTGTTTATACTTTAGTAGATGAAGTGAAAGATACTGATGATCAAACCATTGTTAGTAAAACATTATCATTTACCTATGAAGGCAAAATTTACACCGTAAATGTAAATGTTCCACAGTATAGACTAAACAATTATAAAGCCAATACATATAAGTTGCATGACTATCAAAGAGGTTTTGCAAAAGATGTGTACCTTGAAGATGTAATACAACAGTTAACTAATCAGGCTAATACAAATGATAGGCAGGAACTTGCAAAGTTTTTAATTTCATTTGTACAAAATGCAATTAGTTATGAAACGGATATGAATGCTCACTCACAAAGTGATTATTGGGCATATCCAGTAGAAACGTTAATTTATGGAGGCGATTGTGACTGTAAGGCAACGCTCATGACCGCAGTCTTAAGAACAGCAGGCTATGATGCTATTACATTATTACAAGATATTCATTTGGCTACACTTGTAAGTGATATTAGACCATATACAGGAATGTATACACCAAATAGTAATTCATATAATTTCGATGTGATGTTATCGTACAACGATAAAGAATATTATGTTGTAGATGCAACAGGAATTTATGGAGTTGGTTGCTATTCTAAAGAACTTACAGAAAGATTAAACGAATATTATACAATCTATGACCAAACCGAAGGTAATGTATATATTGACGGAGAATGGTATCAAAAGGTAGTGTATAAAAAGTAAGGGTAACTCTTAAATGAGTTATCTTTTTATCTGTATGACGGGCATGTCATAAATCTAGGGTGGAAGTCCCAAGAGGCGTATTTGTCGCGAACTCGATAGCGACTTGCAAAGCGTAAACTAGTAATGGAGCGTGAAAAGAAGCAATAGCGAAATCGT
>CALYAQ010000011.1 GCA_944393615.1 uncultured Clostridia bacterium | reverse complement strand
TGCTAATCTTGGACTATTTACCCCCTTACTTGCATAATATGTTCCGTCTGTTGGATACACTGTTGTTGCTGTTATACTATTACTTGTATATTCATTTCCTAATGTATCTATTGCCTTTACTTGTACACTATATGTTGTTCCTGCTGTTAAATTATCAAACGTATTGCTCTCTTGCCATGTTTCTCCATTATCTTTACTATATTTGTATGTTACTGTCTGTCCGTTGTTATCTGTAGCACTTGCGGATATTACCAAACTTGTTGTTGTTTTTTGACTTACACTTACATTTAGAGCAGTAGGCGCTTGGTTATCAAAATAAAAACTTTGACTTACTACATTTCCACTTGTATTTCCTGCTACATCATATATTGGTTTTACGTGTAGATAGTATGTGCCGGTTAAATTGGTTCCTATTGTAAATGCGGTTCCGTTTGTATATGTTGTCCAACTTCCTCCTGTTTGAGTTGTACTACTTGTCGATAAATAGTATTCATACGTATTATTGTTTGCTAGTTCGTTATCATCTAATGCTGTTATTGTTACTTGTATATTTTTTGCTAATCCTATTCCATTTGGATATATTGTTATTACAGGATTATTACTATCTACTTCTTCTACATAACCATTTGTTATTTTTAATGTATTACTAACAATTTCTCCTGTTTCATTTATTAATCTTACTTGTATTCCTGTTTCCTCTTGTATTGTTACTGCTTGTGTATACAACCCCCAACTACTCCCTGCATCTGTTGTATATTGTACTCTATACCCATTATTTATTAACTCTGTTTGTACTGTCAATATGCTATTTTCATACGTTATGGTTGCATATTCTTCTAATGGTATTTCCATTATTTCATATAGCCATATTTCTACTCCCTGTGTTGTTGTTAACTTTAATATATTATTGTTAAATGTCCCTTGCTCTTCGATTATTGGTATTATTACTGACATAGGTATTGTATATATTCCATTAATAGACCTTTTCAACCTTTCTGTTTGTATCTTTACGTTTATATCTGCTATTATTGCCTTTTTGTTATATTCATTTACTGTAACTTGCGCATTGGTTAATATTCCGTTTTGGCCTAAAGTTGCTATCATTACAGTTCCTGTTAATATTACTAAAACAACAATTGTTATTACTAAAGCTACTAAACTTATTCCTTTCCTCATTTTATCAACTCTCCCTCTTTTTTAATCTTTAGTATTATTTATTATTGTTTCATTTCATTTATATTCTCCCTCCTCTTTTATTTTGCGTATATCATTTGTATTATTATTGTATATTATTTCGTATTACATTTTAATATTAGCATACCATTTTAATCATTTCAACATTTTTTACTATTTTTTTGAAAAATTACGTTTTTACGCTATAAAACGACATTATTTTGTAATATATTTTTAGCAACAAAAAACTAAGAAAGCATATATAAATATGTTTTCTTAGTTTTTATTTTTTTACGAAAACAAAAAAGTGTAAATTTATTACACTTTCTACTTCCACTTGTCTTTAAATAGGTTATAAATTACATCTTTAGGTTCTTTTTTATCGTCTGTTGGTAATTTTATTACCTTTATATTCTTGTACCCTTTGTCTTGTATTTCATCTGCTAATTGCAAATACGTGTTTTGTTGATTTATGCTGTTCATTATATCAAATTTGGCATAATCAACTTTTGCTTTGCCAGTTCTATCGAGTCTTTGCCTAAACAGTTCTACATCTTCTAAATACAAAACTATGAAGTATATGTCATAATCTAAATCGTTTAATTGTTTTAGATATATTTCATACAAATCTGTAAAAGAATACTCCTTATATCCAAGTCTTGTATATACCTCTTCTGAAAAGAAAGTTCTATCAAAAACCAAATTCAAGTCTTGATTTTCTAAATCTTTCATGTGTCTTAAAACAGAATCAAACATTGCTTTTGATTTAGCCTTTCCTGTTTTAGTAGAATCACTATGCCCAGACAACCTATACAAGTTAGTATATGCCATACTATTTCTAATATAGTCTGTTAAAGTTGTTTTTCCTGCACCTTGTGCACCTTCAATAATAATTAATGCTGGTCTCATTTTTACTCCTAAAAAAATATAAGAATTTTAATAATTTTTTTCTTTTGTATTTTATCATATTTATTGGAACATTTCAATATCAAAATCTTGTTGTATCATTTTTAATGTGTCGTACAAATTGCTAATAGATAAACCTACGCCACTATAAAAATCCCCATTTATACTTTGTATATATCTAGAACCAATTCCTTGTATAGCAAACCCTCCTGCTTTATCTAATGGTTCATTTGTGTTTATATAATCTTGTATTTCTTTATTGGTTAATTCTTTTATTAAAATTTTACACCAACTAACATCATTATATATTTTTTGTTTTTCTTTTATTTTTGCAATAATACACATTCCGGTATAAGCAACGCATTGGTTTCCACTTAATTTTTGTAATAATTCTTTTGCTTTTTTACAAGTTTTTGGTTTGCCTAAAATTTGATTGTTAAAATATACAACTGTATCCGCTCCTATTACAATTCTATCGTTATTATTGCTTTGGAAAACATCTCCCGCTTTATTTTGGGCATTTTTTAACACATTTTGTTTAACATCACAGGTATCGTTTAATTCTTCAACAACATTTGACGGTATAACCTCAAAATCAATATTCATAGATTTTAATATTTCTTTTCTTCTAGGAGAAGACGATGCTAATATTATTTTCATCTAACGAACCTACTATATATAAATATTGATAATAGTAACCCTATAATACTTGCTACATTTATCTTTACACTTATTCCAAATGTTAATTTTAATATATCAAGATCTAATACAAATGGACTACTTGTTCCAAATTCTTGTCCGTATGCTAACCACCATAACCAATTAACTTGGCTTGCCAACTCTCCTAAAAGTCCTCCTACTACAATTCCTGATAATACAAAAATTAATAACAACCAAAAATTTTTATTTATGCTCATACTTTGTCAACTCCTTGTAAATAATATATATTATTATGTTTAAAAATTCAATATTTGCTTGTATTTATTTTCACAATATATTAATATATTATAGAGGTGGAAAAATGGAAAATAGATTTAGTTTTTTTAGAGGGCTTTTAGTTTTTGTTTTTATTGTACTTGCTTGTTTTTTTATCTTGCATGTGCCTCAAATCACAGGTTTATCTGATAATGGAGATTTTGGAAGAGTTATTACTCCAAATAGTATTATTTCAACTGATAGCTCTACAGCTACATTCTTTTTTCAAAATGAATATATAATGGATATTAGTGAAGATAGTTTTTTCTATATAATTGGTGAACTATTTCAAGAAAATTTTTATCAAGATTATGACTATACTTCAACTCAATTTTTGTTTGTTAAAATTTCAAAAGTTTTAAATTATATATCAAACGTAATATTTGACCAACCTATTGAAAAATATAACATTTCTTTTTTAAGCATTCTATATATCTTGGTTTTTGCTTTTGCATTTGTTTTGTTATATAAGTCTTTTAGAACAGATAGTAAATTTAAAAATATACTTATATTTATTACTTTTGCAATTATATTTTTAGACTTGGGCTACCTTATTTATTTTAACTCTTTTTATGGAGAAGCTCTTCAATATTGTTCATTTATGCTTATGATAGCTATTCTAGCATACACAATTCAAAGCTTTAGAAGACAAGAAAGACCTACATCTTTTATTTATATATTGTTAACAATATTCTTTGTTTGCGTATATATTTTTTCCGCTTCTAAAGTAGCGAATTTACCTATTGGTATAGTGTTTGGTATTTCTGGTATAATAGTATGTATATTAGCTACCCAAAAACTTGTAAAGTGTTTTTTAATAGCAATTGGTGTTTGCTGTTTATTTTTCAGTTGCTATCATATAACAAAAACACCTCAATGGATGAATGATGTTACAAATTATCATTCTGTATTTTACGGTATATTAAAAAATAGTGATAATATATATGAAGATTTAGATTTTTTTGACATAGATAGAAGATATTCATATTTAGCTAATACCACTGCATATATAAATGAATATCAACAAGACATATACACACCACAGTTTCAAGAAAATGTATATCAAAACATTTCAAAAGGTAAGATTTTAGGGTACTATTTATTACATCCTGGTAGGATGTTTGAAAAAATAGAGATTTCCCTAGAAAATGCTAAATTTATTAAACCAGTATATTTAGCTAATTACACTGATAATGGCGAAAATAACAAACTTGAGCAGAATAATCACTTTTCTATTTGGAGTAACTTAAGACAAGCATTAAATATAACCTCTCCTACATTTTTCTTATTACTTTTAATTGGTATTATAGGTTATATTATAGCAAGTATTGTTATATATATTAAAAATAATAAAAGAAATCAAATTTTAGGTTCAATTATGTTATATGAATCTAATTTACCTTCGGTTTTGCTATATATAACATTGTTGCTGTCTTTAATACTAGCATTAGTTATTCCTTTTATGGGAAATGGTGAAGCTGATTTACAAAAGCATATGTTTTTATTCAATAATATATATGATGTTTTAATTGCAATTATTATTGTTGGAGCAATAACTAATTTTTCAAAACTTATAGATATTTTAAAAAAAAACTCACTTTTTAGGGTAACAACTAGTTTATTTATTGTATTGATTGTAGCAATTGTTGGTGTTTCAAATTCTATTAATTCTTTCGCTAGTACAAAAGTTAAAGAAACATCCTTTGGTGCATATAATAATAAAGAGATTGTATGGCAGATTATTGATCAAACAGATACAACGTTACTATTAATATCAAAAGAGCCTATTTTTAAAATGCCTTTTGATGTTAACAATAACAATTATTGGGTAGAATCTTCTTTAAGGCATTTTTTGAATACTGATTTTTATAATTGTTTTTCAGAAGATGAAAAAGCAAGAATTTTAAAAACTTCGTCTAAAATTCTTCTTTGTGAAGATAAAATTGCTTTTAAAACCAGAGGTTCTATACCATACTATTTATCGCCATTTCCTGAATCTCAAGATACAAATATACAAAATTTTTACCAAACAACATGTCAAGATTATGTGTTTTTACTAAATGTTTTTGATTATAAAAAATATATTATTGATACAGGCATAAAAACTAAAGAAAACATGGCTTTTCTTACACCATATACCAATAATACTAATATGATAAAATATATTGGTAATTCTGGATATATATTCATAAATGATGCTAAATTAGATTATTCAATATATCCATGCATAACTATATCAAAATTGTAAAAAATATTAGTAAAACATTTGACTTTTATATGTTATGTGCATATAATATATATAAAAATAATTGCTAATGAGAGGAGTTGCAACTTATGAAAATAGAAAAGATTAGTGATAACAAATTAAAAATTGTTTTATCTAAACAAGATTTAATTGATAAAGATATAGATATTCATACTCTTAATCCTAATAGTATGGAATCACAAGATTTGTTTTTTGATATATTACAGGAAATAGAATTTTATTATGGCTTTGATATGGGTAATTCTCAAGTTTTATTAGAAGGTGTGAGTACTTCTAATGGTGGTATGATTTTAACTGTTACAAAAACCACTCCACATGCACATGATTCTATAAAACCTGTTCCAAAGTTAAAAGTTAAGAAAAAAGAGGCAACACAAAGCGTAAAAGAATTAATATATAAGTTTGATAGTTTTGATAATTTTGTTGAGTTTGTCTACAGGTTAAATAGATTATCTATAAAGTATCAAAATTCTTTATATGAATATAACCATAATTACTATTTAGTGCTAAGTTGTACTATGGAAAACAGCGAAACTTATAAAAAGCTTTTATTTGTTCTTTCCGATTACGCTAGCTTTACAGCAAACCCAGTTATAAAAAATAAGCTTTCAGAATACGGTAGTCTTTTAATTGAAAAAAATGCTATTCAAAAAATTAAAAAAAGTAAAAAGCATATCTAATAAGATGTGCCTTTTTCTACTTTTATTATTTCATTATAATATTTATTTTAACATACAAAAACCCCAGTATTTTCAAGATAAATACTGAGGTTATATCTCTTATGGTCGGGGTGACAGGGTTCGAACCTGCGACCCCATGGTCCCAAACCATGTGCGCTACCAACTGCGCTACACCCCGAACTATAATGCTTATATAGTATAGCACGGGTCATTAAAATTTTCAAGTGTTTTTTTAAATTTTTTAAAAAATTCCTACAATTGTTCCATTTGATAAAACATCAATTTTTTCTAGTGCTGGTTCTTTAGAAAGTCCTGGCATAGTCATTATATCTCCCAACAATACAGTTATAAAACCCGCTCCACTATACAAACAAACATCTTTAACAGTTATTGTATATCCTTTAGGTGCTCCAAGTTTATCTTTATCATCTGAAATTGAATACTGTGTTTTAGCTATACATACAGGTAATTCGCTAAAACCTATTTCCTCTATTTTTTCTATTTCTTCTTCTGCTTTCTTTTCATATATAACATTTCCTGCTCTATATATTTCCTTACAAATTTTTTCAATTTTGTTTTTTATATTATCCTTTTCATTGTATAACGGTTTAAACTTATTTTCCATATTGCATTGTTCAATTACTTTTTGTGCTAATTCAACAGCACCTTTTCCACCATTAGAATATGCACTAGATACACAAACCTCACAGTTTATTTTTTTACAAAAATCAATTATTGTCTGAATTTCTTCTACAGTATCAGTACTATATTCATTTATACATACAACCATATTAACATTATATTTTCTCATATTTTCTATATGCACTTGCAAATTAGATAAACCTTTGTTCAATGCATCTATATTAGGTTTTCTTATATCTTCTTGTGAAATATTGCCATTGTATTTTAAAGCTTTAACCGTAGCAACAAGTACAACAGCGTCTGGTTTTAAATTAGCCTTTCTGCATTTTATATCAAAAAATTTTTCTGCACCCAAATCAGCTCCAAAACCAGCTTCTGTTACAACATATTTACCTAGTTTTAAAGCTAAATTAGTAGCTATTATAGTGTTACATCCATGCGCTATATTGGCAAAAGGACCTCCATGTATAATTGCTGGTGTTCCTTCTAACGTTTGTACTAAGTTTGGCTTTATAGCCTCTTTTAACAAAACAGCCATAGAACCAACAACATTAAGCTCTTTTGCAAAAACAGGTTGATTATTAATAGTATATCCTATTAATATATTACCTAATTTTTCTTTTAAGTCTGTTAAATCTTCTGATAAACAAACCAACGCCATTATCTCGCTAGCAGCCGTTATGTTAAATCCTTCTATTCTCTCTTCTCCATTTTTGTCGCCTATACCTATTTTAACAACTCTAAGTGCCCTATCATTCATATCTAAACATCTTTTAAATTTAATTTTTTCAATATCCAAATTTAATTTATTTCCTTGCATAATATGATTATCTATAGCTGCACATAATAAGTTATTAGCTGTTGTAATAGCATGAAAATCTCCATTAAAATGTAGATTTATATCCTCCATTGGTACAACTTGTGAATATCCTCCACCAGTCGCACCTCCTTTTACACCAAAAACAGGTCCTAAAGACGGCTCTCTTAACACCAATATACACTTATTGCCAATATAGTTTATTGCATCAGCTAATCCTATACTTACAGTTGTTTTTCCTTCACCATACGGTGTTGGATTTATAGCTGTAACAAGTATTAACTTTCCACTTTCTTTTTTACACACTTTATCAAAATTTATTTTTGCTTTATATTTGCCATATAATTCTATATTTTCTTCTGACAAATCAATTTTATTTGCAATTTCAGTTATATACTTTTTATTACATTTATTTGCTATAACTATATCTGGCTCCACGTAACCATCTCCTTAAAATTACACTTTAACAAACTCTTTATTATAATTATTATATTTTAACTGTGAATATATAGGATATTTTTTACACATTTCTTTAACTTTATACATTATTTCTTTTTCCTCTTCTTGTGTCATTGATTTATTAAACACAACTTGCGCTATTATTTGTGATACATTTTCTATTTCTGTTTTTGAAAAACCTCTAGTTGTAATAGCCGGTGTTCCAATTCTTACTCCTGAAGTAATAAATTTACTTTCTGTATCAAAAGGTATTGCATTTTTATTTAAAGTTATTCCTAATTTGTCTAATTTTGTTTCTAACTCCAAGCCTGTCATTCCAGTTCCCCTTAAATCTAATAACAGCAAATGATTATCTGTCCCATTTGTTAAAACCTTCAAACCTTTTTGTTGTAAACTTTGTGCAAAATATTTTGCATTTTCAACCACTTTATTTTGATATTGCGCAAATTCTTCTTTCATTGCCTCTTCAAAACAAATTCCTTTTCCAGCTATAACATGCATTAATGGTCCACCTTGTATACCTGGAAATACTGCCTTATCTATTTTTTCTGCAAATTGTTTCTTACAAAGAATTAACCCACCTCTTGGTCCTCTCAAAGTTTTATGTGTTGTACTTGTAACAACGTCTGCATATTTAACAGGATTTTCATGTAATCCAACAGCTACTAGCCCTGCAATATGAGCCATATCAACCATAAAATATGCTCCTACTTTTTGTGCAATTTCTTTAAATTTAGCAAAATCTATATTTCTAGGATATGCTGAACCTCCTGCTATTATTAGTTTTGGTTTATTTTCTAATGCTAATTTTTCTATATTGTGATAATCAAGTAAATATGTTTCAGGATTTACATCATATGTAATGCTATTAAAATATTTACCAGAAAAGTTTATTTTTGTACCATGTGATAAATGTCCTCCGCTATTTATCGATAATCCCATTATAGTGTCGCCATATTCTAACAATGCACAATACACAGACATATTTGCTTGGCTTCCAGAATGTGGTTGTACATTAGCATGTTCTGCTCCAAATAATTTACATGCATCTTCTTTGGCTTTTAATTCAATTTTATCAACCCATTCACATCCACCATAATATCTTTTGTTTGGTTGCCCTTCTGCATACTTATTTGTTAACACGCTTCCCACTATATTCATAATTCTTTCATCAACTATATTTTCACTAGCAATTAGTTCTATAGTATTTTGTTGTCTTTCTAATTCTTTTTGAGTTAATTCTTCATAGGTCATAGTTATTCCTCCATTTAATATTGTTTTCCTATATATACCATTTTTTCTGCATACTTACCGCAACATACACATTCATCCCCTATTTGTTCTTGTTCTAATGGCATACATCTTATTGTTACTCCTATCTCTTCTTTCATTTTATCTTCACATTCTCTATTTCCACACCACATTGCTTTTGCAAAACCTTGTTTATTATCATAAATATTTTTTAATTCTTCCATATTTTTCACAACAAAAGTTCTGTCTTTTTGATTTTCAAAAGCTTTTAATAACATATTATTGTGGATATCTTGTAACATTTCTCCTATTCTTTTTTGTACTTCTGTTAATTTTACAAATTCCTTATCTCCTGTATCTCTTCTAACTAAAACACATTGCTCTTGTTCTATATCTTTTGGACCAATTTCCAACCTTATAGGAACACCCTTCATTTCCCATTGATTAAATTTATAACCTGGAGAATACTCTTCTCTTGCATCTATTTGTACTCTATATGTTTTGTTTAAAAACTCTGTTAAAGCTGCTGCTTTTTCCAATACCCCTTCTTTATGTTGCGCAATAGGTACAACTATAACTTGTATTGGGGCTATTCTTGGTGGTAGTTTTAATCCTCTATTATCTCCATGTGTCATTATAATTCCACCTATTAATCTAGTACTAACTCCCCAAGATGTTTGATAGCAGTATTCTTCTTTACCTTCTTTGTTTTGAAACTTAACATCAAATGCCTTGGCAAAACCTTGACCAAAATAGTGTGATGTACCTGATTGTAACGCTTTTCCATCGTGCATCATCGCTTCTATTGTATATGTTTCTTCTGCTCCTGCAAATTTTTCTTTATCTGTTTTTCTACCTTTTATAACCGGTATAGCTAGCCACTCTTCACATAATTGTGCATATATTTTTAATATTCTTAAAGTTTCTCTTCTTGCTTCGTCTTCATTAGAATGCAAAGTATGTCCTTCTTGCCATAAAAATTCAGATGTTCTTAAAAAAGGTCTAGTTGTCTTTTCCCATCTAACAACATTTGCCCATTGATTAATAAGCAATGGTAAATCTCTCCATGAATTTATCCATTTTGAGTACATTGTGCAAATAATCGTTTCTGATGTTGGTCTAATACATAATTTCTCTGTTAATTTTTCTTCTCCACCTTGTGTAACCCATGCAACTTCTGGGGCAAATCCTTCTACATGCTCCTTTTCTTTATTTAACAAACTTTCTGGTATTAATAGTGGAAAATATGCATTTTTATGTCCTGTTTCTTTAAATTTTTTATCTAGTACATCTTGTATATTTTCCCAAATAGCATAACCATACGGTCTTATAACCATACAACCTTTTACTGGTGGATAATCTACTAATTCTGCTTTTAATACAACATCTGTATACCAAGAAGCAAAATCTTTGTCCATATCGGTTATTTCTTTTACAAATTCTTTTTTGCCATCCATAATAATCCCCCTAAACTATGTGAAACTATTTATTTTCTTCTACAACAGTTTCTTCGTCTTCATTTACAACTTTTTCAATGCTAACAACTTTTCCTCCATCGTTTGTTCTCATTAAAGTAACACCTTGAGTAGATCTTCCTAAAATGCTAATTTCGTTTACATTCAATCTTATAATCACACCCGCATCAGTTATCAACATAACATCATCATTGTCCTTAACTATCTTTATACCTACTAACTCTCCTGTTTTTTCTGTTACCTTATATGTAAGTACTCCTTTTCCTGCTCTTGTTTGGTGTCTATATTCTTCAAGTTCAGTTCTTTTTCCAAATCCATTTTCAGTAATAGCTAATAAATAATCTTTATTGTTTTGTATTACTTCCATACCTATTATACAGTCATCTTCATTTAATTTCATACCTATTACACCTTGTGAAACTCTACCAACACTACGAACATCTTTTTCATTAAATTTAATAGCCATACCTTTTTTAGTAACCATTACCAAATCATTTTCACCGTCAGTTAGTCTAACATCGATTAGTTCATCATTCTCTTTTAAACTAATAGCTTGTAGTCCTGATTTTCTAACATTAGAATATTCCATTAAATTAGTCTTTTTAATTAATCCATTTTTTGTTGTCATTAATAAATATTGACCTTCTGCAAATAATATAACCGGTATAACAGTAGTTACTTTTTCTCCTGGTTCTAATTGCAATAAGTTAACAATTGCTGTACCTTTTGCAGTTCTTCCTGCTTCAGGCACTTCATATCCTTTTAATCTATATACTCTTCCCATGTTAGTAAAGAACATTATTGTACTGTGTGTTGAAGCTATAAATATTTGTTCCACAAAATCTTCTTCCCTAGTAGCAAGACCAGTAATACCTTTACCGCCTCTTTTTTGACTTTTATATGTATCAATTGGAACTCTTTTTATATATCCAAAATGTGTTAAAGATACAACCATATCTTCTTCTTTTATTAAATCTTCAACATCAATATCTCCTTCAGCTGCTATTATTTGTGTTCTTCTTTCATCCCCGAATTTTTCTTTAACAGCTATTAATTCTTCTTTTATAATTTCAAAAACTATTTTTTCACTTGACAAAATTTCATTACATCTCTTTATAAATGCCAATAATTCGTTATATTCTTCATCTATTTTTTCTCTTTGTAATCCTGATAAAGTTTTTAATCTCATATCCAAAATTGCTTGAGCTTGAATATCAGTTAAATTAAACCTTTTCATTAATTTTTCTTTTGCATCATCATACGCATTACGAATAATACTAATAACTTCATCTATACTATCTAACGCTATTTTTAATCCTTCCAATATATGTAATCTTGCTTGTGCTTTTTCTAAATCAAATCTAGTTCTTCTTACAATTACTTCTTCTCTATGTTTTATATAACAATTTAAAATTTCTCGTAATGTTAATATTTTAGGTTGTCCATCTACTAAAGCTAACATTATTATTCCAAAAGTGTCTTGCATTTGAGTATTCTTATATAATTGATTTAAAACAACATTTGCATTTGCATCTCTTTTTAATTCTATAACAATACGCATTCCATCTCTATCTGATTCATCTCTTAAATCTGATATTCCAACTATTCTTTTGTCCCTTACTTGCATTGCTATTGCTTCTACAAGTTTAGCTTTATTTACAACATATGGTATTTCTGTTACAATTATTCTTTGTTTACCATTGCTCATCTCTTCAATTTCAGCTTTCGCTCTTACCGAGATTTTGCCTCTACCGGTTTTATATGCCTGTTTTATTCCTTCTTTTCCAACAATAATGGCTCCTGTTGGAAAATCTGGCCCTTTTATTTCTGCAATTAATTCATCATCAGTAGTTTCTGGGTTTTCCATTAATCTAACAATTGTATTTATTACATCTGTTAAATTATGTGGGGGTATATTAGTCGCCATACCAACCGCAATACCTGATGATCCATTAATTAAAAGACTCGGGATTTTTGCTGGTAATACTTTTGGTTCTTTCAACCTATCATCAAAATTAGGCATAAAATCAACTGTATTTTTTTCAATATCTTCTAACATCAACATTGAAATTTTAGACATTCTCGCTTCAGTATAACGATATGCAGCTGCACCATCACCATCTACAGAGCCAAAATTACCATGACCATCTATTAACATATATCTTAAAGAAAAATCTTGTGCCATTCTTACTAATGCGTCATAAACTGAAGAGTCACCATGTGGATGATATCTACCTAAAACATCTCCAACAGTTGTGGCACATTTTCTATAACCTTTATCAGGTGTAAAACCATCTTCATTCATTGTATAAAGTATTCTTCGATGAACTGGTTTTAAACCATCTCTAACATCAGGTAAAGCACGTGCTACAATAACACTCATAGCATAATCTATGTATGATTTTCTTACCTCTTTGCTTATTTCTACTGGTATTATTTTCCCCTCATTTTCCAAATTATTTTCACTCATAAAACTACCTCTTTTCGTTTATTTTATTACCTTTATTTTTACGGTTTATTCATTTATATATTATATCAAAAGCATATCAAAGATGCAAGAAAAAAAGGAAAAATGATAGATTTTATAGCTTTTTAAATACGTCCAAAATCAATTCTTTTGTTTTTTAATTCTCCTGTATCATACATAATGGTATAACATCTATAATATTTTGCTATTGATATATGCAAAGCATCATTATAATTTCTTTTGTGTATAATACCTTGTTCAACAATAAATTTTGCTAAATTTAATATTTTATCATTTATTTTTAATATTTTTGATTTTTCCAATAAATCATTTACAAAATCTTCATTCGGTATACCGTTATACACTTTTTCATTTCTAATTTCTAAAACACTAAGTTCTGAAAAGCATGCTATTACATCTTTTTTTATAATACATTCCATAAAATATTTATTCTTTACACTAGATACATCTATATATACTTTTTTCATATCTAAAATAGCATTTGTTTTTTTTATTAGTTCTTTTTCTTCCATATATTCTCCTTATGCAATTTTTTGTAAAATTTCTTTTTCCAAATTAGTAATTTCATTATCTTGTGCTACTTTTTTACTATTAGACAATGCAATAACATTATCTATATTGTTAACCTTTTGTATTAATTCTAATGTGGGAAAAAGCTTTTTACAATTTTCTTTTATTTCATTCCCTAAAATCTGTGCTTTTTCTATCTTGTCCATTTTAACTAATTCTTCCCATTTTTCATACTTATTATCAATACTACTTAAAATTTTTTCTTGCCCGAGAAAATGCATTGTTTTTTTCTTTTAAAACTTCTTCAACTATTATATCTTTACTATCTTTTAGCATTTTAGCTGTTGACGTTGATATATTTTTATTCATTTTAGCATTTGTTATAGCTATATCAACAAGTTGCGACACTCCTTGTTTTATCCCCTTTTCTTTTATTGTATCTTTAACATCCCATATATTTTTTACTATATTCCCATTTCTATTAAAAAGATTATTAAAAATATCCAATATATTTTCTCTCACATTTTCATCTTTTAAGATATTTTTTATTCCTATAACACCTTCTTCTACAAAACCTGGTAATGGCATTGCTCTAACTACACCATCAAAAACTTTATCAAACCCACTTGCTGTTATATTCATATATACTCCTTTCTATTATTGATCAAATTTTCTTACATAAATAACTAAAAATAGCATTAACCAAATACTAATAAAATTAAATACTAGTATTGCTTGTCCAAGCAAACTGTTTATCATAATATTAAAATTCACTTGATTAAAATTTATAAATCTAAAATATATAAATATTGATATAATTATTAAAATTATCAAAACTATTCTTGCAGACAAAGTATCTTCATTTCTTTTGTTTCTCTCGTTTTGCAATTTTAGAAATACGCTTTGCGTCTTTTCTAACAAATTATATAAATTACCACCATTTATGTAACAACTTTCCATATTATTAATAAGTTGCCTAAACCTGTCCAAGTCTACTTTTTGTTTTAATTCATCAAACGCAGTTGAAATATTTACTCCTTGCTCTATTTGAAATAAAAACACTTTTATATACATAGATAGTGGTGATTTCAAATAATCAACAGTGTTTTTAAAGCAATATATTATATCATTACTAATTTTTGCTTGATTTTTTAATTGTATTATATAACTAATTAAATTTTTTTCTATATTTTCTTCATATAAATCACATAAAAACATTAATAAAAATATAGGGATACAAGCAATTGGAATACAAAATAGGAAAGTTAAAATCGGCAATTTTAAAATTGGTAAAAATAACATGCTTGATAAAATAAATAATACTATACATAACAAAATAACAGTTTTGGGTGTAATCCACCATAAAACTTTTGTATCTCTTATTCCTGTTTTTAACAATAATATATATATACTATTTATAATACTAAATCTTTTTTTTAAAAATTTGTTTACAGATATATTTGAATATTTCGTATTTTTACCTATTATTCTATTTTTAACATTTTTATAAAATTCTTTTTTCATTATTGTTTTTATAGAAAAATATATACAAATAAAAACACTAATATATAACAAAACATATAATAAATTTAACATATATTTAAAATCCTTTCTATCTCATTTTTATTTAATTTTATTTTTTCTTTTACTCTATATTTAGGATTATTAACTTTTTGAAAAGAACCGTATAAGCAACCATTATAATATTCTTCTTTTTGAAATGTATATAATTGATTAAAACAAATTTTTTCTTTTTTATCATCATAATAAACCTCTATAATATCTACAATTTTAAAATTATTCATGTGTATAATTATATCAAGAGTATTACCAATAATTTTTTCTAAATACTCAGTTGTATACATTGATGCTTGCTTGTCTTTTTTCATTAATAAACATAACCTATTAATCGTATTTTCTGCATTATTCGAATGTATTGTAGCGTATCCTACATGTCCTGTTGATATTGCATCTAAAAAAGATAAAGCTTCAGCTCCTTTTATTTCTCCAACAACAATAACATCATTTGACATTACTAAACACTCTTTTGTAAGTTGCTCTAATGTAATATTTTTATCATTTATTCTATTTTGCAGTATTTCTCTTTGTATTATATTCGGATGATTAGAAAAAATTTCTGCTGTTTCTTCATTAGAAGTAATTGAAATATTATCTGGTAATTTGTTTATTAAACTTCTCAAAAGTGTGGTTTTTCCACTCGCACCCTTTCCACTAATAATAATATTGCACCCCGAATTGATTGCATAAAAAAGAAATGAATAAATTTGAAAATTAAACATATATGAATCATTAAATAATAGACTTTCTAAATTTTCATTATTATTTACTCTATGTATTCTTATTACTAAATTAGGACTTAGAACATTAACCGGATCTATACCTGCTTCTATTCTTAAATTTTTCTCTTTATCACTAACAACCACTATTGGTTTTTCATTATTTATTTTTCCACCATTTTTTAATATACAATTTCTAACAAAATTTAAATATTCTTTTTCATCTTGAAATCTTTCTTCTGTTTTTATCCATACACCTTTTTGTTTTACAAATATATTTTTGTAATTAATCACTCTTATATCTGTTATAAATACATCATCTATATATTTTTGTAATATATAATATCCAAAAAATCTATCTAAAACTAATTTTACAACCTTTTCTACATCAATATCTAAATTTATATATTTATTTATTAATCTTTCCTTTACTAAATTTTCTACAATTTTTCTATTCTCCTTAGATAGATTTTCTGCTAACGTACTCGAATGATTATTTATTATATATTCAATAATATCATTTACAATATTATTATTATTAAGAGATATCTTATCAGTTTCCATTTTATCTTCTCTTTTAGTATTTAGCGGATTTATTATCAATTATTTCCTCCTATCATAAATTTTATTTTTTCTAAAAAATTCGTGTTGGTTTTTATTCCTAAAATTTTTTCATATTTTCCTTTAATTATTTTATCTAAAAACACAACTGGCACACCATTATTAATAGCTTTTGAAAACACACTGCTATATTCAAAAACTGTTTCTATTTTAATATTTAAAATTCCTTCTATATATTCTTTATTTAGAGAATATATATTGTTTTTATTTAATACTATTTCTATCTTTTCTAACAATATATCCCATACCTTAGAAAAAACTGTTATATTGTTTTTAAAATTATTTATGTCTTTGTAATTACCTTCCATTATATAATATATTACATCTGATTTCTGTAACGCCCATTTTGTTGCATCTAAAAACAAGCAACTATTAGTATCTATGACTATATAATCATAAATTTCCTTTGCTTTTTCAATTATTTTATTATAATAATTTTCACATAAAACATTTTGACACACAAACATAGATGTATTTCCTGTTATAATATCCAAATTATTTTGTTTATTATATTTTACAACAACATTTGAAAATGCATCAAAATCGAACATATTTTTTTGAATATATTCTGTACAGTAATTTAACACACATTCTTTATCTGCATCAAGTTTTATTATCATATCTTTGTTTATTTTAGGTATAGATAAAAATTTATCTATACTAGCTGTTACAGTGTCAAGGTCTATGAGTAAAACTCTTTTTTTATTATTTTGAGATAAAACAGTTGCCAAATTAATAGCAAATGTTGTTTTTCCTGAACCATTATTTCCATTAATCACTATTATTTTTTTATTATAATTATACTCGATTATTGTTTTTTCATTTAAGTGAATATCTTGATTTTTTTTATTTTGTAATGTTTCTACCGGTTCTTTTTTTATTAGTTCATTTAATATTTCAATACTTAATTCATTGCTATCAATTAACTTTTCTATATTATACTTTTTAAATATATTCTTTTTACTAGCATTCAAATTATCAACAATTACAATAATATCTGATTTAGGTACTATTTGTTGTAATTTTTCAAAAAAATTCTCTTTAGATAATTCACCAGGTAATTGTTCATACACTAAAATTTTATCAATTTCTCTATTCTTAACAATATCCAGTAATGCTTCTTGATACGCAATATCACTAAATAAAATTTCATATTCTTGTGTTTTTTTTAATTCTTCATTTATAAACTCATTACCTACTGCGGTAATTATTTTATACATCACATCCCTCCCCTTGTTCTATTATTGACTTTTCATATTCGGAACTGCATATATTTAATATAGAATTATTATTATTTAACATTAGCAAACATTCTCCTCTTTTTATTTTATTTATTTTTATTTTTTCACTCTCTGATAACAATACTAACTCACTTAAATTTTTAACATTTTCTTCATCCATTTTAAAAATACATTTAAAATAAGAGTTGTTAATTATTGCTTTTCCATATATATTTTTATTAATAATCAAATCTGATATATCTTGTGTTATTGCTGTAGCTGCACCATTATATTTCCTAATTGTTTTAAAAATTTGCACTACAAAATTAGCACTCAAAGAGTTACTTTTTTGACCTATTAATCTCCAAATTTCATCTATATAAATAATCTTTTTTAAATTAGTATCTTGTTTTATAATATTCCAAAATAATTCTATTATGATAAATAAATGTATATCCATAAATTCTTCTTTAATATTAGATATATCTATTATTAAAATTTTATTGCTACTATCAAAATTAGTATGATTATTTAGATACTTTAATCTTCCACTAATAAAAGGTTTTAATAAGTATAACATTTCCGGATATTTATTATCTTTAAGAATTATATCGTATAAATCTTGAATTATTGGAAATTGCTTATTATTTTTTATATTAGGCCTTAATAAAATTTTATTATTTTCATAATAATTGTACAATGTTTTATTGTCAAATGTTATGCCTTTTTCTTTATATATTTCTATTATTTTTTCTTCCAAATATGCTTTTTCAATATTATTAATTTCAGGTAAAACCATTGAAAAAAATATCATTAAATTTTGTATTTTGTTTTCCAAAATACTATTATTAGACTCAATATCACATTCATTATATATATCAAAAATATTTATATGATAATTATTTTTTCCTCCTAAAGAAATATACGTTCCACCTACCTCATTACAAACTTTCATATACTCACCTTCTGGATCTATTACAAGTTGTTTTATATCTAAAAGGCTATTTCTAATTATTTGTAATTTTATAAAATAAGATTTTCCTGCACCACTTGTTCCAAATATACTCATATTTGAATTTATATATTTTTTCTTATCAAATCTATCAATTATGATTAGTGATTTGTTTTGGTTGTTAATCCCATATAATACACCTTTTATATCATAAATATTAGTCGATATAAACGGATAGAATGAGCTTAATGTTTTAGATATCATATTTCTTTTAGTATCAAACTTTATTTCTTCTGGATTTATATTAAAAGGATTTGTCGCTTTATATAAGCTAATATGTCTAAAATAAGGCACTTTAGATATTACTCCATAACTATAAAGTAATGATTTTATAGTGTTAATATTTTGATTTAATCTTTGTAAATCATTATCATATATTGTAATGTATAAGTAAAAATTATATATATTTTCGTTATTAATTTGCAATTCTTTTCTTATATCAATTGCATCATTATATGTAATATTTAAATATTCATAATCTTCTTTATTTTTTGAACTAGTCTTAATTTCACTTTTTACATTACCCAAGTGATATGTTAATTTTTTTATTACTTCGTATTTATTTATAGGTTCGTAAAACATTGATATATTAAAAGGTATATCCAAATAAATTATATTTTCCATAAATTTATTATCAATTATTCTTGGATAATCAACAATAATTACTCCAGAAAAGAACTTATTATTAATTTCTAGGTAACCGATGTGTTCTATATATAATAGAATCACTTGATAATTTATCTATAATATTATTTTGAAAACAATAATCATTGTTATTCAATGGCTTTTTGCTTGTAATCTTTTTTAATAAATTTTTAATAAAATTCATACAAACTTTCCCCTTCATTTATAAAATTTGATATAAGTTCACACAGTTTATCATCATTATATTCTGATAAATCATAAACATCGTTTCCGCATTTTTCTAAACACTCTTTTATTAAACTATATTTTGAATTTAACTCCTTCTCAACTTTAATTAAATTTTTGAGATAATCTTGTTTTATTGAATAAATCAAATAGAAACTTTTAAGAAATATATAATTTGAGTTTTTTAATTCATTAATATAATTACAATATTGTTTTTGAATGTGTTTAGGAGCATTTTTATTATTACAAATATAATCTACATGTGATTTTGTATTTTCTTTTCTTGTTTTTACAATAATTTGAAAATCAAAATTGCAAACTTTTAAAAATTGCCTATAACTGTCTATTACAAGGTCTTTTTCATGTTCAGATTTTAAATTAAAATTAATAGGTTGTATTTTTATTATTCTTGCAAAACAGTTATTCTTTAAAATTAATATGCCTTTTTGTATATCTAATATGTCAAACAAAATTTGTGTATTTTTTATTTGTTTCACCACCTGCTAATATAATATAACAAAAAATAATAAATGTCAAGAAAAATCGTTCGACAAAATTCGACAAAACCGTTGAAAACACTGTATTTACGCTTGTTTTATCTTGTCATATTTTTTAATTTTTTTTATAAAATTATATTGGTGATAATTTATGATGAATTATATTTGGGGATTTATGATAATCGGTTCATTAGCATTTGCAATACTTACAAACAAATTAGACCTAGTAACAAATTCTATGTTTGATTCAACCAAACAAGCAATAGAGCTAACAATACTAATGTTGGGAATAATAAGTTTGTGGAACGGAATTATGGCAATATTAGAAAAAACAAGTATTATGGGTTTTTTAACAAAAATTATATCGCCTTTTCTATCAATAATTTTTAAAGGCGTTGATAAGGCCTCAAAAGCATATAAATATATTTGTTTAAACTTTACTGCAAATTTATTAGGACTTGGTAATGCAGCAACACCTCTAGGCTTAACAGCTGTAACAGAATTAGAAAAAACAGAGAAACAAAGTAATAGTGCTTTAAAATTAATCCTTATAAATACTGCTGCATTACAATTAATACCCTCAACAATTATAGGCTTAAGATCTAGTTTAGGAAGTACAAATCCTAATGGAATAATATTTCATATATGGCTTTGTTCTATAATTTCCATTTGTACAGCTTTAGCAGTATATTATTTTTTAACAAGAAAGGTGTCTTGATATGAATATAATCAACTATTTAACCTCATTAATCGTACCTTTTTTTATACTTTGCGTTATTGTTGTAGGTCTAAAAGAAAAAGTACCTATTTTCGATACTTTTATTACAGGGTGTAAAGATGGTGTAAAAGTAGTTTTTAATATTTTTCCAAATTTAATCGCTTTATTTTTAGCAATTAATATTATACAAACATCTCGGATTATTAGGACTAATTACAGGCATAATAGCACCATTTACTAATTTATTAAACATTCCTCAAGAAATCTTACCTTTAGCATTATTACGCCCTATATCAGGAAGTGGTTCAATGGCACTATTACAACAAAACTTACAAGTTTTTGGTGTTGATTCTTATTTAGGTAAAGTATCATCTACAATTATGGGAGCTGCAGAAACAACATTTTTTACAATAGCAATATATTCATCTGTATTAAAAACGAAAATCACAAAGCAATTAGTTATAGCTGCCCTATCAGCTGATTTGGCTGTAATATTGTGTAGTGTATATATTTTTAAAATTTTTTAATATTTATTTTTACTGTTATTTTCCATTGATTTTTTTCTAAATATATAATATTATATGAATATAGAAAAGGAGCTCAATATGAAAAAAACATTTATAATATCATTAATAGTATTAATTTTTTGCAGTACAGTTTGCTTTGCAAACACTCAATATATAGAACAAGCATCAACAGTATTAAAAAAAATGAAAATAATAATAGGAAATGAAAATGGGGATTTAATGCTCGAAAACAATTTAACAAGAGCTGAATTTGCAACAATAATAGCTAGGCTTCTTGTATTAGAAAATACACCTATTCCTGATACAGTGTTAAAATTTTCAGATGTAACTAAAGAATTTTGGGGATATTCTTCAATATACAAATGTGTAAATAATGGTTATTTAATCGGTGATGGCGATGGTAAATTTAGACCAAATGATCCTATAAAATATGAAGAAGTTTTAACTATAATGGTTAGAATTTTAAATAAAGACCAAGATTTAGTTAATTGGCCTGATGATTATATTGATAAAGCTGATTCTATTAATATAACCAAAAATACAAATTATAATTCTGGAGATATTATAAATAGGGGAAATTCTTTTATAATTATCTATAACTGCTTAAATATTGTAAAATAAAAAGACTTCATTTGAAGCCTTTTTATTTTATATATCTAAATTCTTAACATATTTTGCATTTTCCTGTATAAATTCTCTACGTGGTTCCACTTCATCTCCCATTAAAATTGTAAATGTTTCATCTGCTCTTGCTGCGTCTTCAAGAGTAACTTTTACCAAAGTTCTCGTTTCAGGATTCATTGTCGTTTCCCAAAGTTGTTCCGGATTCATTTCACCAAGACCTTTATACCTTTGTATTATTATATTTTCATTTCCTATTTCTTCTAGTTTTGGTTTTAAATCATTATCATCATATAAATAGATATCCTTCATTCCCTTTTTAGACAATTTATATAAAGGTGGTTGAGCAAGATAAATATTTTCATTTTCAACTAAAGGACGCATATACCTAAAGAAAAATGTTAGCAATAAAGTTCTAATATGAGAGCCATCAACATCAGCATCAGCCATTATAATAACTTTTCCATAACGTATCTTTGTTATATCAAAATCAGCTCCTATTCCAGCTCCTATTGCTGTTATAACAGGCATTAATTTATCATTATTGTATACTTTATCAATTCTTGTTTTTTCTACATTTAGCATTTTCCCCCATAATGGCAGTATAGCTTGGAATTTTCTATCTCTTCCTTGTTTAGCACTACCTCCAGCTGAATCTCCCTCAACAATATAAACTTCACATTTTTTTGGATCTTTTTCAGAGCAATCTGCTAATTTACCTGGTAAAGAATTACTCTCTAATACATTTTTTCTTCTCACTAATTCTCTTGCTTTTCTAGCAGCCTCTCTAGCTCTAGAAGCACTTACACATTTTTCTAATATAGATTTTGCAATAGAAGGATTCTCTTCTAAAAATGGAACTAATCCTTCATTCATAGCAGATATTACTTCTCCAGTTACTTCACTGTTTCCTAATTTTGTCTTTGTTTGTCCTTCAAATTGTGGCTCTGATACTTTAACACTAATTATAGCTGTTATTCCTTCTCTTATATCTTCCCCCAACAAATTAGGATCTTTATCTTTCAATATATTGTTTTTTCTAGCATAATCATTAAATATTTTGGTTAAAGCTCTTTTAAAACCTTCTAAATGAGTTCCACCTTCTATTGTGTTGATATTATTTACAAAACTATATATATTTTCAGTATATGAATTATTAAATTGAATTGCAACTTCTACAGGTGTATTACCATTCTTTTCAATATAAATTGGTGTTTTATTTATTACTTCTTTATTTTTGTTTAAATATTCAGCAAAAGAACTTATTCCACCTTCATAATGAAATTCTTTTCTTTGTGGATTTTCGACTCTTTTATCTATAAGTGTTATTTTTAAACCTTTTGTTAAAAAAGCCATTTCCCTAAATCTTTGTACAAGTATATCTTCTTCAAATATTGTTGTTTCAAAAATAGTTCCATCAGGTTTGAATGTAACTGTTGTTCCTGTTTGTTCAGAATCGCCTATTCTTTCAAATTTTTCTACTGTTTTACCTTTTTCAAATTTAATTCTAAACTTACCACCTTCTCTTTGAACAATAACTTCTGTCCACTCAGATAATGCATTAACAACAGATGCACCAACACCATGTAAGCCTCCTGATACTTTGTATCCTCCACCGCCAAATTTACCACCAGCATGTAATATCGTATATACAACTTCAACTGTAGGTATTCCTTGTTTTGGATGTATTCCAGTAGGTATTCCTCTACCATTATCAGATACAGTTATGGTATTATCTTCATTTATAGATACATCTATTTGTGTACAAAAACCAGCTAAAGCTTCATCCACAGAGTTATCCACTATTTCATAAACTAAATGGTGTAAACCTCTTGCTGAAACTGAACCTATATACATACCTGGTCTTTTTCTAACAGCTTCTAATCCTTCTAAAACTTGAATTTGGTTTTCCCCATAATTATTATTTTGTTCTGACATATATAAACCCCTCCACTTCCATTATTTTATCATAATCTAACAGGTAAAACCATAAATAAATATGTTTCGTTTTCAATAGGCTTTATTAAGCAAGGTGCTATATTAGTTGCAAAATCAATATATACTTCTTCATCCTCACAAGCCTTTAGAGCATCAAGTAAGTATTTATGATTAAATCCTATTTCCAACTCTTTACCTTCTGTTTCTAGATACATTTCTTCTTTCGAGTTTCCTAAACTACCACTACATGTTAAAGTTAATTTTCCCACCTCTATATGAAATTTAGTAGGAAATTTTTTGCTTTTTTCTTCCATTGAAAAGCTAACTAAAGATGCCCTTTCTAAAACAGTTATTATTTCTTGAGTTTTTACTTTTATTCTTGTTTCTCTTGTTTTTGGTATAACATTTTCATAATTTATAAATTCTCCTTCTAGTAATCTAGAAATAACCTTGCAGTTATCCATTTCAAATAATATTTGATTTTTAGCAACGCCTATTTTTACTTCTATTCCTTCTTCAGCAAGAATTTTATTTATTTCTCCTAATGTTTTTCCTGGTATAACAGCTTTAAATGGTTCACAGTTATTTACTATCATATCAGATGTAAATGCCATTCTAAAACCATCAATAGCTACTAAATTAACTTTTTCTTTTAATACTTCTAACAAACAACCTGTAAATATAGGTTTAGTTTCATCTAAACTAATAGCAAAAATAGTTTTTTTAATCATATTTTTTAATTTAAAATCACTAATAGATATAGATTTTTCAATATCTATTTTTGGTAACTCTGGAAATTCTTCAGGATTCATTGTTGATAATTTATATAAGCTATCTAAGCATTCTATTTCTAATAAATTATTTTCTAATAATTCTATTCTGATTTGACTATCAGGTAATTTTTTTATTATTTCCGAAAACATTCTACTATCTACAACAATTGCTCCTTGTTCTGAAATTTCGCATTGTATAATAGTTTCTATACCTATTTCTAAATCATAAGTGGTTAACTTTAATTCATTATTGTTAGTTTGCAATAATATTCCTTGTAATATAGGCATTGTTGTTTTTGAACTACTTACTTTTAATACATTGTTTAATCCTTTTATTAAATTTTCTTTTTCACATATAATTTTCATTTCCAAAACTCCTTTTAAATATTTATATTTATTTAGTAATAATAATAGTAAGTGTTGTGGATTCTGTGGAAAACCCTATTTTCCCTAGTAAATACTAAACTTTATCTTGTGTATAAATCTGTGTATAAGTCTGTGTATAAAATGTGTATAATTTTTTTTTGAAAATTTTTTAAAGTTATCCACAAGTTATCCACAGTAAACTCGCAACAACCTGTTGATAACTATATCAAAGTATTCCGTAAGTAAGGTTAGAATATTTAATACACTTTGTCCATAACTTTTTTTTATGTAAAATATGCACTTCAAACTACGGAAATCAAGACTTATTTAGTTATCCACAATTCTTTGATGTTATCCACAGTTTCTTTTAAAGAACCATTTCCTTTTATTGCTTCTGAAATTTTTTCGTAAGCATGCATTGCTGTGGTGTGATCTTTTCTGCCAAATTCAGCACTAATTTTGGGAAAAGACATTTGGATAACATCTCTACATAAGTACATTGCGATTTGCCTTGGTAAAGTGTTTGCAGCTACTCTACTTTGATTTGTTAAATCTGTAACTGATATATCAAAATAGCTAGAAACACATTCTTTTATTGTTGAGGCTGTTATTGTTTTATTGTTTGAAGATGACATGTGACTAATTGCTCTTAATGCACTTTCTAAAGTAATTGGTTTATTAGTTAAGGATGCTTCAGCAACAATTTTGTTTAATGTACCCTCTAATTCCCTAATATTAGTGTCTATTTTAGATGCTATATGTTCTAATATATTATCATCAACTACAAGTTTATCATTTTGAACCTTTTTTTTCAAAATTGCTAAACGCGTTTCGTAATCTGGCATACCAATATCCGCAATAAGTCCCCATTCAAATCTTGATTTTAATCTTTCTTCCAAAGGATTAATATCTTTTGGTGGTCTATCACTAGTTAATACTATTTGTTTACCTTGTTCATATAGGGCGTTAAAAGTATTAAAAAATTCTTCTTGAAATCTTTCTTTTTTAGCAATAAATTGAATATCATCAATTAGTAAAAGGTCTATATTACGATATTTTAACCTAAATTCCTCGTTTTTGTTTTCGCTTATAGCGTTAATTAAATCATTAAGAAATCTTTCGGATGTAACATATAGAACTTTTGTATTAGGGTTATTTTTCAATCTGAAATTACCAATAGCATGCATTAAATGTGTCTTTCCTAAACCAACTCCCCCATATATGAATAATGGGTTATATGCGGCTGTAGGTGCTTCTGCTGAAGCTATACAAGCAGCATGAGCAAATCTAGAATTATTACCTATAACAAAATTTTCAAATGTGTATTTAGGATTTAAAAATGTGCTTGAATAACCATACATATTTGCAATTATCTTATTATTTTCTTCTTTTGTTTCGTCGTCTAAAATAATTGATACATCGTAATCTTTAGAAGTAACATATTTTAAAGCTGTTCTAATCAAGTCAATATATCTAGTTTCAACTAATGTTTTATGATAATCTGTGCTAGCTTTAAAAATTAATTTTGTATCTGTAACTTCTAACAAAACTAAAGGTTTAATCCATGTTTCAAGACTAATAACAGGTATTTCTTCTTTTATCATATCAATTACTTTATCCCAAGTTTCATCAAATTGTTTCATAAAATTCACCTTATCCACATGTTTTTATTTTTATAATCACCATAAAATTTAGAGTGATTTTTTTATCTTATTATTATGTAAAGCCTATTTCCCTAAATAAGCTATTACACAATATATCAAAATACTATCAAATAATCAAGACTTTTTTAAAAAAAACAAAAAAAACTGTGGAAAACTATGTGCATAATTTTGAAAAACCTGTGGATAAGTCTTAATTTTGTTTAAAAAATATTGAAAAAACATAAAAAAATTATGTAATTTGATTGACAATTAAACACTTTTAAGATATAATTTATAAGCATTTATATAAAAAATAGATTGGAAAGTGATTAAATGGAGTATATTAATTTAAAAAGAGGAAATGTACTATCTGTTGTTGTTACGATATTTATTATGATAGCATTGATAAGTGCAAGTTTAATAATTTTATTAAAAAACGAAATAATATACTTAAATCCACAATATATAAGTGGAACAGGTACTAGTGATAATGTTGAAAATAATAATACAGATGAAAAAATAGAAAAAAATATTTTAGATAAGTACGAAGGTATAATAAAAGGTTCTATTTTTAAACAAATGTTATTAGATATTAGTACACAAAATTTAACTAATATTATAGTATATATAAGTGAGAATGCTATTGAAGAAACAAATGCAACTAAAGAAAATGCAAGTATTATAATGATGACTAATGCTAGAATAACTAATAGTACAGAATATACTAAAATTATAGACGATAATGATTATAAAATTATTATTGAAAAAAATAATGATAAAGTTGTTGAAAGAATATACGTTATAAAAATTAGTAACAATATTTAAGTAAGCATCAATATATATAATAAAAAATTAGGAGGTGCAAAATGAAAAGAACATATCAACCAAAGAAAATCCAAAGAGCAAAAGAACATGGTTTTAGAAAAAGAATGAAAACAGCATCAGGAAGAAATGTTTTAAAAAGAAGGAAAGCAAAAGGAAGAAAAGAAATTTGCGCATAATTAAAGACTGCAATATAATGTAGTCTTTAATTGCAATGAGAGGATTTTATGAAAAATACAATAACTATAAAAAAGAATTTTGAAGTAAAATATTTACTTGCAAAAGGAAAATGGACAAGGGGAAAATATTTAACTATATATTTAAAAAAATCTGAAAAACTACAAGGAATAAATAGAATTTGTTTTATTGTTAGTAAAAAAGCTGGAAATAGTGTTTTTCGTAATAGAATAAGAAGATTGTTAAGACAAGCATATTCTGATTTAGAAAGTAAAATAAAAAAAGGATATAACATTTTAATTATGTGGAAGTCAAAAGAAACCACCAAAAATATTAAATGTGATGTGGTATATGATGATATGCAAAAAATATTTAAAGAAAGAGAAATGTTATTATGATGAAAAGAATTTGCATTTTTTTAATTTATTTATATAAAGGAATTTTTTCACCTTTTTTAGGAAATCAATGTAGATTTTATCCAACTTGTTCTGAATATACAAAACAAGCAATTGAAAAATATGGAGCATTTAAAGGGTGTATAAAAGGTTTAAAAAGAATAATAAGGTGTAATCCATTTTGTAAAGGTGGATATGACCCACTAGTATAATAAAGGAGAATAGAATGGATACTATAGCAAATTTGTTAGGTTATGTTTTGAATTTTTTATATGAATTATGTGGTAATTTTGGTATAGCAATTATATTATTTACTATAATAATAAAACTTTGTTTATTACCATTAAATATAAAACAGCAAAAATCAATTAAAAATATGGCTAAAGTACAACCTAAATTATTAGAACTACAAGAGAAATACAAAGATAATAAAGAGTTGTATGCTCAAGAAATAGCTAAATTTCAAAAGGAAGAAGGTTTTAATCCTTTTACAGGTTGTTTAATAGCACTAATACAAATACCTATAATATTAGGAATGTTTTTTATAGTTTCAAAACCATTAACCCACATGGTTAAAATGGATCAAGAGCAAATACAAACTATAAAACAAGAATTACAAATAGAAAATACTAATGGTATGTATAGTTATGATGAAATAGAAATAATCAAAAAATCTGATGAATTAGGAATAAACTTAAACTTTTTAGGAATTAATTTAGGTGATATACCTGCAAAAAATCCATCAAATTATGCATTATTAATAATACCGGTGTTATCAGTTATAATTACAATGTTATCAGTTGTAATAACTAAAAGAATGAATGACAGTTTTAATAAAGATAATCCTCAATATCAAGAAACACAAAAATCGATGAATATGTTAAATTATATTTTACCGATTATGTCTGGTTATATAGCATATCAAGTGCCACTAGGATTAGGGTTATATTGGTTGTTTAGTAATTTAATACAAACTATAATTTCTATTGGTATGATGATATATTTCAAAAAGCAAGAAACGATTGAAAATGGGGTGGTTGTAAATGATAAATGAAGTAGAAATTAAAGGAAAAAATTTAGAAGAAGCATTAACAATAGCTCAAAAAGAATTAAAAACAACTAAAGAAAATATTTCTTATGAAATTATAGAAGAAACAAATAAAACATTATTTAGTATTTTAGCACCTAAATATGTAATTATAAAAGCAAAAGCTATAGATAATTCAAAAATAGAAAAACAAAACAATGATTTAAAAATTAATAGAAAAGTAGAATTTAATGATTTAGAAAAAGAAGAGATAAAGAAAATATCAATAGATTTTTTAAATAGCCTTTTTTCTTCATTAAAAATTGAATATAATTATACAATTGATTTTAATGAAAATATGTTAAAGATTGAGATAAAAAGCAAAGATGCTAAAATTTTAATAGGGTATAGAGGTGAAGTGTTGGACGCTCTACAATCAATACTTACATTAGTTATAAATAATAAAATGAATAGTAATATAAAAATACAATTGGATATTGAAAATTATAGAGAAAAAAGAAAGAAAATACTAGTTGATTTAGCTAACAAAGTGGCACAAAGCGTAATAAGAACAGGAAAAAGTATAACTTTAGAACCTATGGTTGCTTATGAAAGAAAAATTATACATTTAACACTTCAGGAAAATGATAAAATCGAAACATTGAGTGTTGGTGAAGAACCATATAGAAAAGTTGTAGTAAAATTAAAATAAAAGTAACTGCAAAGTTACTTTTTTTCTAAAGGAGATGTAAAAATGGAAGATACAATAGCAGCAATAGTAACATCATCAGCAATATCAAGTGTAGGAATTATAAGAATAAGTGGAGAAAAAACTTTTGAAATAATAGAAAAAATATTTAAACCTAAAAAGGGAAGCTTTAAAATAGAACATCAAAAAATACGCTATGGACATATTATAGATGATAAAGAAATAATAGATGAAGTTTTAGTTTCATTTTTTATAAAACCAATTTCATTTACAAGAGAAAATGTTTGTGAAATAAATTGCCATGGTGGAACTGTTATATTAAATAAAATATTAAGTATTGTGCTAAAGAACGGTGCAAGATTAGCTGAACCTGGAGAATTTACTAAAAGAGCATTTTTAAATGGAAGAATTGATTTAACACAAGCTGAAGCTGTTGTAGATATTATAAATTCAAAAACAGAAAAGAGTTTAAAGGAATCGCAAAAACAATTAGAAGGTGTTTTATCTAAAAAAATAAAAGAAATAGAAAATGAAATATTAGATATAATATCTGATATAGAGGCTAATATTGATTATCCTGAATATGATGTGGAAGAAGTATCAAACCAAAAATTAACTAATAGTATAGAGAGTATAAGAGAAAAACTACAAAAACTAGAAAAGAGTTTTGATGCAGGAAAAATATTGAGAGAAGGCATTAGTATAGCTATTATTGGAAAACCAAATGTGGGAAAATCATCTATATTAAATATGTTATTAAGAGAAGAAAGAGCTATTGTTACAGATATTGCAGGAACTACAAGAGATACAATAGAAGAATACATTAATATAAAAGGAATACCTGTAAAAATAATAGATACAGCAGGCATAAGAAAAAGTGAAAACATAGTGGAAAAAATTGGAATTGAAAAATCTATAGATATATCGAAAACAGCGGAAATAGTATTGGTTGCTTTTGACTATTCAGAAGATTTCACACAAGATGATTATGATATAATTAAGAATGTTAATAACAATAATATAATAATAATATTGAATAAAATAGATTTAAAAAATAAATTAAAAAAAGAGGAAATAAAACAGATTTTTGATAATAAAGTGATTGTAGAAATATCGGCAAAAGAAAATATAGGATTAGAAAAATTAGAAAAAGAAATATATGAAATGTGCAATCTAGATAGTATAATAAATGAAAATGAAACACTCTTAACAAATTCGAGGCACAAAAACATAGTTTCTACAGCTTTAAATAAAATAGACGATATAAACCTTGATGTAAGCAAAAAAACGCCAATTGACATTGTTTCTGTCAAAATAATGGATTTATTACAATTATTAGGTGAGATTACAGGTAAAACTGTTAGTGAAGAAGTAATAAATAAGATATTTTCTAAGTTTTGTTTAGGAAAATAAAAAATGTTCCACGTGGAACATTTTTTATTAGCAAGCAAGAAAAAATAAATAAATAATATAAAATAGTAAATAAACAAATTAATAAATAAAAAATGATTAAATAAAAAATAGAAAAATAATAAATAAAATAAAAAAGTAAAATGTTCCACGTGGAACAATAATATAAAACAGTAAATAAACAAATTAATAAATAAAAAATGATTAAATAAAAAAATAGAAAAATAATAAATAAAATAAAAAAAGCAAAATGTTCCACGTGGAACAATAATATAAAATAGTAAATAAACAAATTAATAAATAAAAAATGATTAAATAAAATAATAGAAAAATAATAAGTAAAATAAAAAAAGTAAAATGTTCCACGTGGAACAATAATATAAAACAGAAAATAAACAAATTAATAAATAAAAAATGATTAAATAAAAAAATAGAAAAATAATAAATAAAATAAAAAAAGCAAAATGTTCCACGTGGAACAATAATATAAAAATAAGAAATATGAACAATAAATATTGTAAAACAATTAAAAAAGGAGTAAAATATATAATGTTCTATATGGAATAATGGAGGTAAAAATGAAATACGATGGAAAAAAATATGATGTAGCAATTATAGGAGCAGGACATGCTGGATGTGAAGCAGCTTTAGCATGTAGTAGAATGGGTTTAAAGACAGTTATATTTTCTATAAGCTTAGAATGTATAGCAAATATGCCTTGTAATCCTAATATAGGAGGGACTTCAAAAGGTCATTTGGTTAGAGAAATAGATGCACTAGGTGGAGAAATGGGGAAAAATGCTGATAAATCAACACTTCAATCTAGAATGTTAAATACATCTAAAGGACCGGCGGTTTTTTCATTAAGAGTACAAGCTGATAGAAAAAAATATCATCAAGATATGAAACATGTATTAGAATTACAAGAAAATTTAGATGTTAAACAAGCAGAAATTGTAGAGATAGAAGTTGAAGATAATAAAATTAAAGCTGTAACTACACAAATAGGTGCTAGATATGAAACAAAAGCTTTAATATTAGCAACAGGTACATATTTAAAAGGTAAAATATTTATTGGAGATGTTAATTATGAATCTGGACCTGACGGTGTATTTCCGGCAAATAAATTATCACAATCTTTAAAAGAAATTGGTGTAGAGTTAAGAAGATTTAAAACAGGTACCCCAGCAAGAGTTAATAAAAGAAGTATTGATTTTTCAAAAATGGAAGAACAAAAGGGAGATAAAAATATAATACCGTTTTCATTTGAAAATAAAGAATATAAAAAAGAACAATATTCATGCTATTTAACATATACAACACCAAAAACACATGAAATTATTAGAAAAAATATACATAAATCACCACTTTATTCTGGTGTTATTGAAGGTATAGGGCCAAGGTATTGTCCTTCTATAGAGGATAAAATCATGAGATTTGCAGATAAAGAAAGACATCAAATATTTATAGAACCTATGGGTGAAAATACGGAGGAAATGTATATACAAGGTATGTCATCTAGTTTACCGGAAGAAGTGCAATTAGAAATATATAAATCTATACCAGGATTGGAAAATTGTGAAATAATGAGACCAGCATATGCTATTGAATATGATTGTATAGACTCAACAATGCTATATCCAACATTAGAGCATAAGAAAATTTCAGGGCTATATTTTGCAGGGCAAATAAATGGTAGTTCTGGATATGAAGAAGCAGCAGCACAGGGGTTAATGGCAGGAATAAATGCATCTTTAAAAATAAAAAACGAAGAACCTTTGGTATTGGATAGAGCAGAGGCATATATAGGTGTTTTAATTGACGATTTAGTAACAAAAGGAACTAATGAGCCATACAGAATGATGACATCTAGAGCTGAATATAGATTATTATTAAGGCAAGATAATGCAGATATAAGGCTTACTGAAAAAGGATATAAGATTGGTCTTATTTCAAAAGAAAGATATCAAAAATTTATAAATAAAAAAGAATTAATAGAAAAAGAAATTAATAGAATTAAAAAAGTAAATATAAAACCAACAGAAAAAGTACAAGCATTTTTAAGAAAATACAATTCTTCAGAATTAGAAACAGGTATAAAGCTGTCAGAATTACTAAAAAGAACAGAATTAAGTTATGAAATATTAAAAGAGATAGACGAAGATAGACCTAATATTGAAAAAAGTATATGTGAAGAAGTGGAAATAGAAGTGAAATATGAGGGATATATAAAAATACAACAAGAACAAGTAAATAAATTTAGAAATTTAGAAAAAAAGCAATTACCAATAGATATAAATTATGAAGAAATAAAAGGTATAAGTTTAGAAGCTAGGCAAAAATTAAATAAATTCAAACCATTAAATTTAGGTCAAGCATCTAGAATATCAGGAGTTTCACCAGCTGATATATCTGTGCTATTAATATATTTAGAGCAATTAAGAGGGAGAAAAAGCAATGGAAAATAATTATTTTAATAATTTATTGAAAGATGTTAATATAGAATTAAATAATAAACAATTAAAACAATTTGAAGAAGTTAAATTAGAATTAATAGAATGGAATAAAAAAATTAATTTAACAAGAATAACAGATGATAAAGATATATATATAAAACATTTTATAGATTCATTATTACCATGCAAATATATAAAAGAAAATTCAAAAATAATAGATGTGGGAACTGGTGCAGGCTTTCCAGGTATACCTATAAAAATATTCTTTGAAAATTGTGAAATGACATTATTAGATAGCATTAATAAAAAACTAGTATATTTAAATGATATTGCAAAAAAGTTAGAATTAAAAAAGATAAATATAATTCATGGTAGGGCAGAAGATTTTGGACAAAATAAAGAGTATAGAGAGAAATTTGATATAGCTATATCAAGAGCTGTAGCTAATATGGGAACTTTAGTAGAATATCTAATACCATTTGTTAAAAAAAATGGTATTATCATTTGTATGAAGGGACCTAATGTATTAGAAGAAATAGAAGAAAGTAAATCAGCAATAGATATACTAGGAGGTAAAATAGAAGAAATAATTAAATATAAATTACCAAGTATAGAAATAGAATATAATTTAGTAATAATTAGAAAAGTAAAAACAACGCCAAGCAAATATCCTAGAAAAGCAGGTACACCTAGCGAAAAACCATTAAAATAGAAATGTTCCACGTGGAACAAAAATAAAAATAAGAAGATAATTAGATAATTAATTAATAATAAAGAAATAATTAATTGGAAAATAAATAAATAAAAAAAGAAATGTTCCACGTGGAACAAAAATAAAAATAAGAAAATAATTAGATAATTAATTAATAATAAAGAAATAATTAAATAGAAAACAAATAATTAAAAAAAGAAATGTTCCACGTGGAACATTAATAAAAAATATAGAATCGGTTTGTTATCAATACTTAATTAGTTTTAATATTATGTATACAAAAAAGAATAAGTTTACATAAAACAAAAATACTATATCTTACGGAAAAAAGAATTTTATAAAAAAACACATTTTTTTATAAAAACTATTTAATTAATAATAGTTTTATGATAATATATTTGTGTAACAAAAAGTAGAAATAAAAGTAACAATAGGAGGGAAATATGAGTAAGATTATTGCAATTGCAAATCAAAAAGGCGGAGTTGGAAAAACAACAACAGCAGTAAATTTAAGTGCTTGCCTAGCTCAAGCAGGAAAAAAGACTTTAATTATAGATATAGATCCACAGGGAAATGCTACAAGTGGTTTAGGAGCAAATAAACAAGTACCCAAATCGGTATATGATGTAATTATAAATAATGAAGATATAGAAGATACCCTACAAGCTACAGATTTACCTAATTTAGAAGTTTGTCCTTCTAATATAAATTTAGCAGGAGCAGAAGTTGAATTGGTATCTGTAATATCAAGAGAAAACAGATTAAAAATGGCAATAGAAAAAATAAGATATGATTACGATTATATAATATTAGATTGCCCTCCTTCTTTAGGGCTAATAACGTTAAATGCATTTACAGCAGCTGATTCAGTTTTAGTTCCAATACAATGTGAATATTATGCATTAGAAGGATTAGGACAATTAATGAGTACAATTGATTTAGTACAAAAACATTTAAATAAAAACTTAGATATAGAAGGAGTTGTACTAACGATGTATGATTCTAGAACTAATTTATCAATGCAAGTTGTGGAAGAAGTAAAAAGGTATTTTAATACAAAAGTTTATACAACAATTATACCTAGAAACGTTAGATTAAGTGAAGCACCAAGTCATGGATTACCAATATCTTTATATGATAAAAGATCCAAAGGTGCAGTGTGTTATACTAGTTTGGCAAATGAAATAATAAGAAATAACGAGGTGAAAAGATAATGGCTAAAATGGGATTAGGAAGAGGATTAGATGCACTATTCCAACCTTCAGCAAAAAATGTTGTTGAAAAAACAGTACAACTAGAGACAAAAATAAATAACAATGAAATAGTTTTTTTAAATGTAAATGACATAAAAACAAATGAGGAACAGCCTAGAAAAGTGTTTGGACAAGAGCAATTAGATGAATTGGCACAATCTATAAAAAAATATGGTATAGTGCAACCGTTGGTTGTAACAAAAAATAATGACAATTATGATTTAATTGCAGGAGAAAGAAGATTAAGAGCAGCTAAATCAATAGGTTTGCAAAATGTTCCAGTTGTAGTAAAAGAATATGACGAGCAAACGAAAAGTGAAATATCTTTAATTGAAAATATACAAAGAGAAGATTTAAATACATTAGAACAAGCACAAGCATATAAATATATTATGGATAAATATAATTTAACTCAAGAACAATTGGCAAGTAATTTGGGAAAAAGTAGAAGCTCTATCGCTAATTCATTGAGAATTCTAAATTTAGATGATAAAATAAAAGAATATATAAAAAATGATGAATTAACTGAAGGACACTGTAAAATACTTGTATCTATACAAAACCCAGAATTACAAAACTTATTAGCACAAAAAGTTGTTATAGAAGGTTTAAGTGTTAGGCAACTAGAAGAAAATATAAAATCGTTAAAAGAAGAAAAAACAAATAATAAAAAAATTAAAAAAGAAAAAGAAAATGATATATGGATAAATGATGTTGAAGAAAAATTTAAAAATTTCTTTCAAACTAAAGTACAAATAAAACATAATAATTCAAATAGAGGAAAAATAATAGTTGAATATTATTCTAACGACGAATTAGATAGAATATTAGATATTATAAATAGGGGGTAAAAATGGAGTTTTTAAATAATTTATATATGGGAATTGTTAATATAACAAACCAAGAATATTTTAATGTAATAGTATTTATACTAATTATTTTAGTAACTATTATGGCAATAGCTAATAATATTAAAACAAAAAAAACAATAAAGAAATATAATTCTCTAATGAGAAAACTAGGAAATGGTACAAATTTAGAAACTATGATAAGAGGTTATATAGAAACTGTTGAAAAAGTAGATAAAAAAAATACGGAAGTATTAGATTATTGTAATAGATTAGATGAAAAAATAGTTAAATGCATACAAAAAGTAGGTATGGTTAGATATAATGCTTTTGAAGATACTGGTAGCGATTTGTGTTTTGCAATAGCTTTATTAGATTATGAAGACTCTGGAGTTGTTATAAATGGTATTTATTCAAGAGAAGGTTCAGCAACATATGCAAAACCTGTAAATAAAGGAAGTTCAACATATACATTATCAACAGAAGAGGTACAAGCTATAGATTTAGCAAAAAGAAATGCTGGTACATATTTTGCAACAATATAACATAAATTGATTAAAACACATATTTAGAATAATATATGTGTTTTTTAATATATATATTATGGGTGATAAATATGAGTAATGGAGAGATTGTACAAATTACTAAAGTATATAATTCAAAAATATTACAAGAAGATGTAAAACTGTTAAAAGAAAGATATCCTTTTTTAGAAGTTGAAAATATAGGATATAGTGTGTTAGGAAAAAGTATACCATATATTGTTTGGGGAAAAGGTAATAAGGAAATAATGTTTAGTGCATCAATACATTCAAATGAATGGATAACAACACTGGTTTTAATGAAATTTATAGAATGGTTGTCATATACATATAAACAAAAAAATGATAGATATGAATTATATAAATTAGAAGACATTTTTAACAATAGAAAAATATTTTTTGTACCAATGGTTAATCCGGATGGCGTAGATTTATTAAATAATGGATTAACACAAGAACAAATAAATAATATGTATGATTTATCAAAAAAATATCCTAATATACCGTTTCCAAATGGTTGGAAAGCTAATTTTAATGGTGTAGACTTGAATTTACAGTTTCCAGCTAATTGGGAAAGAGCAAAAGAAGTGAAATTTGCACAAGGCTTTACTGTACCTGGCCCAAGAGATTTTGTGGGAAAGGGCCCGTTGACAGAACCTGAAAGTTTAGCACTATATAATTTTACATTGAATCATGATTTCGAAAGAATAGTTGCATATCATACACAAGGACAGGTAATATATTATAAATATTTAGATATGTTACCGCCTGATACATTGAAAATAGCAAGAGAAATGTCAAGGCTAAGCGGATATGCATTAGAAGAAACTCTGTATGCATCAAGTTTTGCGGGTTATAAAGATTGGTTTATTCAGCAATATAATAGACCAGGATTTACAATAGAAGCGGGATTAGGAGAAAATCCATTACCGATAAGTCAATTTAATCAAATATATAAAGAAAATTTTGGAATTATTATGACCGCTATTAATTATTAAAATAGATTGAAAAAGTATAGAAAAAAGGATATAATATTAATATATTTTAAAGTTATTTTAATTATATGCTTAAATAAGTATATAAAGAGTTGATGAAAATGAAAAAAGAATTTATAAAAAAAACTAGCATATTTGTAGCTCTTGTTTTTATATTATTATCTTTTACAGTAGTAGCAGGTTGCATAAGTACAGAAACAAAGGATACTATTGATTTTAGAGATTCAAACAATGGACAGTCCAAAATAGACAATATTGAATTTTGGGTTGATTCGCAAACAGGGGTAATATATATATATACATATCAGTATTCAAGGAGAACTGGTAGTATTTCTACAACGTTTGAATTACTTGTTAATTCAAATGGAACACCAAGAATATATGATCCAAAAACAGATTTAATGCCTGTGTATAAATTTTGAAACAATTATCTAAAAATAATTGTTTTTTTCTAAAAATCATTGACAAATCTCAAATAAAATGTTAAGATTATTATTGTTATAATAATTGGGTCAGTAGCTCAGTTGGATAGAGCACAGGCCTTCTAAGCCTGGGGTCGGGGGTTCGAATCCCTCCTGGCTCACCAAAAAAGCATTATACGAATATGTATAATGTTTTTGTTATATTATTTTTTAAAATGCATATACTATTGATAAATTTAGGAGGTATATATGCAATTTTTTTTTGAAAATAATGATATAAACGGCTTAACTGATTGTCTTAGATATTGTAATGAAAAAGTTATAGAAAAAACCAAAAAAGAAGTTATTTTTTTATGCATAGGAACAGACAAAATAATAGGAGATGCATTTGGACCAATAGTAGGACATTTTTTAAAACAAAATCAATATATTGTATATGGAGATTTAAAAAATACTGTGAATGGTACAAATTTAAAACAATATGTAGAAAAAATTAAAAAGAAATATAAAGAACCGTATATAGTTGTAATTGATTCAGCATTAGGACAAGAAGAAATGATTAATAAGATTGTAGTAGGAAAAGGAGGAATTATACCTGGTAGTGCGTTAAATAAGAAAAACAAGAAAGTAGGAGATCTATATATAAATGCTGTTGTTGGTTTAAATAGCAACCAAAATTTCGAAGAATTAAGAAATGTAAAACTATACAATATAATAAATTTATCTAATACAGTGGTAAAAGCAATCTTAAAAAGTATATGTTTAAAAAATAACAATATTGTAAATAATTATATTAGTTAGAAAGGAGCTAATATAATGTTAAAAAAAGTTATTGTTTTAAACAATTTACACTCTAATATTTTAAGTGAAGCAATATTAGTTTTAAAAGACGATATTGAACTTAAAGAAAATATAAAATTAGAAGGACAAGATATAAGAATAAAAAGCGCAATAGAGGAGGCACAAAATATAGTTGAAGATTGTATGTATAAATTAGAACAAGAAAGCTTAATTAAGAAAAACTTTTTTCATAAGATAATAGACAAGGTTAAGGGGAATGGTAATAAATTTTAAACACTTGAATATATATAATTAAGGTGGTAAAATGGAAGAAGTTTTAAAAAAAAGAAAAAATTTAAAAATTAATCCTCAAATTGATAGTTTACTAAAAAATGATAATGACAAAAAAATAACGCTCGTAAATAAATTTGTTTTTCAAGTTTTCTTTTGCATTGTAATATTAGGAAGTATATGGTTATATAAAATTGCAGATCCATTAAGCTTTGAATATAACAAAAGTAAATATGGTTGGGTTTTACAATATAACATGACTTATGAAGGTACATATAACAAAATAGCAAATATACTTAATGAGAAGTTTCAATTTAATATACCATTAAAAGATATACCTTTAAATGAAAAGGAAACAATAACAACAATACCATTAGTGAATAATAATGAAAATATATTAGATATCCCTACTGAAGATAATAATATTGTACAACAAGAAAATACTAGTTTAATAAATGAAATACAACAAAAAGAAATACAATCATATAACAATATGCAAATTATGGCTCAGGAAATAAAAAATAAATATACATTGGTAAAACCAACTACAGGTCAAGTATCGTGTCCGTTTGGTAACAGACAGTCTGATAATCAAGATATATCAACATTCCATTTGGGAATTGATATAGCTAATGCTATGGGAACTAATATTATGGCAGCTATGGAGGGAAGAATTTCGGACGTATCGAATAATTCAATATATGGAAATTATATTAAAGTACAAATGGATGATATATTAATTGTGTATGCACATTGTAGTAAAATTTTAGTTAAAGAAGGAGAAAAAGTAAAACCAGGAGATGTTATAGCACAAATGGGAAAAACAGGTCTGGCAACAGGTGTGCACCTACACTTTGAAGTAAGAAAAAATGGTGCAGTAATAAATCCTGAATACTTAATAGATTTTAGATAAGTAAGGTCGGTGATAATATGAGTTTAAAAATACATTATTCATTTATTGTATATCTTCTCATATTATTTTTTTGTAATTTACTCCAATACTATTTAATATTTTTTTTAGCAATTTGTATACATGAAATAACACATGCTATTGTAGGTGTTGGTATGGGGATAAAAATTAAAAGTACAACTATTTCTTTTAGTGGATTGTCGTTACAATTCTATGATTTTCAAATAAAAAAAATAAAAAAGATAATAATATTATTTAGTGGTCCAATAATTAATTTAATAATAGCAATTTTTACATATACTTTTTGGGGAGAAGAACAAATATTTTTTATACTGTGTAATTTAACATTGTTTATATTTAATATGTTACCAATATATCCTTTAGACGGAGGAAAAATATTGTTAGAAATAATTAAAAATAAAAAAATAATAGAAATAATACAAAAAACATTTTGTATTATTTTAGTAATAATTTGTATTTATATGTATATTAATTTTCAAACAATACAATTAGTTTTTATAGGAATATATTTATTGGGGTTTGCAAGTTTGCAAAAATACGATAAATATTTTCTAAAATACGATTGACAATTTATTAATATAAATATATAATAAATAAAGAATGTGAGGGTAAATATGGATAGATTAGTAAGATTTGTAAGAGAAAATAAAATTGCAATGTGCCTTTGTTGGTTAATTATAATATGCGTAATATATGTGTTTTTTTCAAGAGTGTTTTCTAATTTAGTAACATATATGCAATTGATTTGGGTATGCTGTATAGGATTGGTTGCATATTGGGCAATAGTATTTACATTAATATATTTTGAATCGAGTAATAAATTAAAATGGATTAGTTCAATATCAGATCAATTTGTTCACATGCAAATATTTTTAGATAATAATGCTGTTATAATAGAAATATTAGAAGGTGAAGTGGAAAAAATAGAAAAATTGGCTACTGTAAGAAATTTTAAAATAGAAAAAATATCAGAATATAATGGGTTAGTAAAATTAATTATAAAGTAAAAATAAACGAATACACAAATGTATTCGCTGTTTTTTTATTTAGTAGGGTCTATTCCCATGTTTTTTAATTCTTCATGCCTTTTTATTTTTTTTGTTGTTGTTTTAATTAATTCTTCATCTGTTAATATGAAATCTCTAATATATTTATATGCAGGAATATTTTTGTGTACGTTTTTAATTTCCCTTTTTATAATTTTATAAATTTCTTTATCATCAATATTTCCGAAATTTTCAATTATATTAGATTTATCATAAACAATTTTAGCACAAATATCAATATCACCTTTTTTGTCAGGTTTGCCAAATACCATAGATTCAATTATATATGGTGATGAATTTAATAATTCCTCTAATTCTTCTGGAAAAATATTTTTTCCATTTTTTAAAACAATAACATTTTTCTTTCTACCTTGTATGTATAAAAGTCCGTTTTTATCAAGATATCCTAAATCACCAGTATTAAACCATCCATCTTGTATAACGTTGGCAGTTTCTTCCCTATTATGATAATATCCAAGCATTACATAAGGTGCATTAACCCATATTTCTCCTATACCTAAATTATCAACATTTCTTATTTCTACTTCACAATCAGGTAAAGGTTGACCAACAGAACCAGGTTTATGAACTTTTTCGTTTTCGCAAGCAATAACAGGAGAGGTTTCGGTTAAACCATATCCTTGAAAAAATTGAATACCTAAATCGTTAAAGCCTTTTACAACATCTTTACTAATTGGTGCAGCTCCAGATACAAATAGTCTTAAATTAGGACTTAAATTGGAATAAATATCTTTAAAAGCTTTACGCTTAAGTTCATAAGTATTTATACCTATAGCTTCTAATCCGCCAAATAAAACAGTTGCTTTTTGAACTATATCCCATTTACCTTTTTCTTTAATAGCACTTACTAATTTTTTATACATATTTTCATAAAGAATGGGAACACAAATCATAGCAGATACGCCATATTCTTTAATGTTTTTTGCAATATGTCTAATACCGTCACAATAAGTTATCATTGCACCACTATATATCATTAGTAGAAAATTTGTTGTACATTCAAAAGTATGATGCAATGGTAAAAACGATAATGTGATATCACTAGAATTTACATTTAGATATTTTTTGCAATCAATAATATTAGTCACTATGTTTTTATGCGATAACATAACAGCTTTTGATTGACTAGTAGTACCAGACGTAAATAATAATATATTAAATTTTTCTGCGTTTATAGTTGCATCAATATATTCTTTATTACCGTTATTAATACTAACTTCACCGGTTTTTATTAATTCAGAATAATTAATTGTTTTAGGATTATCAACTGTATCCATACAGATAAAATATTTAACCTTGCAATTTGGTTCTTCCATAATTTCCAACATTGTTTCTAAATATGGTTCACTAAATATAACAGCTTCAGAAAAAGATCTTTCCACTAAAGATTTAATCTCATTACCAGTTAGTGCCTTATCTAAAGGTGCTACAATTCCTACTCCGTTCGCAACAGCTAAATAACTAACAGCCCATTCATACCTATTATCAGAAATAATATTAATGGTTTCATCTTTTAATCCTAAATTTAAAAGAGCAGTTCCTAAATTATTTACATCGTTTGCAAATTGATTATATGATATATCAATATATTCTTCTATCTCTTTATTTGGTTTAAGTTTAAAAGCTGTTTTAGTTCCATAAAGTTCTACACTTTGTTTTAACATATCCTTTAAATCGGTTATATGTCTTGTATCATATATTTTTTTTCCACCCATTTTCTCAACTCCCACATAATATATTACTACGAATTTAAAAAAAATACAAGTTTTTTGATGCTTGTTGCAATATTAAATGTTTTATGATATAACTTATTGATATAAGGTTGGAGGAATTTATGGAAATAATAAAAGATATAAATATATATAATATGATATATTACTTTATAATATATTCGTTTATGGGGTGGATTGTTGAATCAACATTTAAGTCGCTTCTGTTTAAAAAAGTGATAAATAGTGGTTTTTTGCATGGTCCTTTTATTCCAATATATGGTGTTGGTGCAGTTTTGGTAATAACATTTTTATCACCTTTTATTAACAACATATTCTTATTGTTTATACTAGGTTTTATACTTATGACATTAATGGAGTATATTGTTGGAACTGTTATGGAAAAAATGTTTAATACTAGTTGGTGGGATTATTCTGACAATTTCATGAATATAAAGGGAAAGGTGTGTTTAGAAAATTCTATTTATTGGGGATTTTTAAGTGTTTTTTTATTAAAAGTTTTGCATCCCGCAATAGTTGGAGTAGTATCAAAAATTCCGTATGAAATAGGTCAGTTAGGAATAGTGATTTTTTTCATATATTTTATTATAGATTATATAATAACATTGGTTGGAGTTTTAAATTTACAAGAAAGAATAAGAAATTTTGTATACAAAACTGATACAGGCAAATTTAAAGAACCAGCAGAACTAAAAGAAGATATATCAGAACTAACAGAAAAAATATTAAAAAGGTCAAAAAGATTGCTTAAAATCTATCCAAAATTAACGTACTTAAAACTAAATAGACGTCTTAGAGACGTTATAAACGATATAAAAAATAGAAATTAAAAATTAGTATTGTAAATACGAAAAAAATGTAATATACTTTACCATGTTAAATATATATATCATTAAAGAGGTGGAAGAAAAATGAAAATATTATTAGATGCAATGGGAGGCGACCATTGCCCTGATGAGGCAATAAAAGGTGCTGTCAGTGCTTTAGAAGAAATAGAAAGTGAAATTATTCTAATTGGTAATGAAAAATTAATAAATGAAAAAGTAAAAGAATTTTATGGAAAAGAAAAACTATCAGATGTTTCAAGCAGATTATCAGTTATAAATGCAACGGAGGTTGTAGAAAATACAGACAAACCACTTAAAGCAATAAAAACTAAAAAAGATGCTTCTATGGTAAAAGGTTTTGAACTTGTACAAAATGATGAGGTTGATGTTTTTGTATCTTCAGGAAATACAGGTGCGTTTATGGCTGGTGGCACATTATTAGTTGGAAGAATAGATGGAATTGATAGACCAGCTCTAACAGCTATTATGCCAGCATATAAAGGTAGCTTTATGATTGTTGATGCAGGGGCAAATGCAAATTGTAGACCTATAAATTTTACACAATTTGCGCATATGGGTAGTATATATATGGAAAAAGTAATGGGAATAGAAAAACCAAAAGTTGCACTTTTAAATATAGGTGCAGAAGAAGAAAAAGGAACTGAATTAATAAAAGAAAGCTATAAGCTTTTAAAAGAAGATAAAGAAATAAATTTTGTAGGTAATATTGAGGGAAGATATATTTTTGATGGCAATGTTGATGTTATAGTTTCTGACGGGTTTAGTGGTAATGTAGCGATAAAAACCTCAGAAGGTTTAGGTGCTACTGTTACTAAAATTTTAAAAGAAGAATTAATGAAAAATGTATGGACTAAATTAATAGCACTTATGCTAACAAAACCATTAAAAAGATTCAAAAAAAGACTTGATTACACAGAATATGGTGGAGGAATTCTATTAGGAATAGAAAAACCATTGGTAAAATGTCATGGTGGAGCAAAAGAAAAATTGTTTAAAACAACAATTATTCAAGCTGAGAAATATGCAAAAAGCAATGCAATAGAAAAAATAAAAAAAGAATTAGAAAAATAAATTGCTAAAAAAATACAAAATGTATTGACATTTTATTCAACATATAATAATGTAATTATATAAAGAATAAAAAATTGAGAGGAGGTGAACTTATGGGTTCAGATGCAATTTTTGATAAAGTAAAGGAAATAATAGTAGAACAATTAGGAGTTGAAGAAGATATTGTTAAAAGCGAAGCTTCATTTATAGATGATTTAGGTGCTGATTCTCTTGATATTGTTGAGTTAATAATGGCATTAGAGGAAGAATTTGATATTGAAATACCTGATGCTGAGGCTGAAAAGGTAACAACTGTTAATGATGTGGTGGAATACATTTCGCACAACAGTTAATTATATAAAAAAAGGTATGAGTATTCTCATATCTTTTTTGCTATAAGGAGATTTTATGAGTAGATTAAAAAGAAATAGTATAATTGTAAGTGGTATTTTAATTATAGGAGCGGTAATAATAGGAATATATATTCAAAATAATGATGTGATTGAAACTAATAGTGCTTTTTATGAGTTGGTATCAAAAGAAAAATTTTTAACTCAAGCACCTATAATTGCAGAAATTACAAGTCTTGAAGCAACGGAAAAAAATATAGAAATAGCACAAAAGAGCGTACCAGTAAAAGAATATGTATTAAATATAAATAATGTGTATAAAGGAAATTTACAAAAAGAACAACAAATTGTAATGCAAGATGATGGATATATGACATCAAAACCAGTAATTAATGAGAAAAATGAAATTGTTTACGAGGCAACAGCAAAAGAAAATATAGATTTAGAAAATAATAAACAATATTTAATTTTCTTAATAATTGAAAATGGTGTATATAAAACTTTTTGTGGTTTCCAAGGAATATTTACGTTTGATGAAAATAAAAAGGTATATATAAATGAAATGGGTGTAGAAATTACAAATGAAGAATTAAATAATGTATAAATTTTAAAAAAAACTATTGACAAATAGTCAAATGTAGTATATAATAAATATATCAAAAAACAGATATGGAATAAATAAAAATGTAATATAAAAAGAAAAAAACAAAGAAAAACAAAAAAATATATATAAATAGCAACGTAAAAACAGAGAAAAAGAATAAAGAATAAAGAAGAAAATAAACTAACACAAATACATACAAGTGTTTTATACAAATAGTAACAGTTATAAATTAAGATATAACTGTTTTTTGATTGGAACAAACGTGAAAAAATCACAAAAACACTGAAACTATAAAAATATATAACTCTATTCTAGGGCAATTAGGAAGAGAAATAAAGAATTTTAGGTATTCTATTGTTGATAAATTTGCTATATGAAGCTGATTTTGTTATAAACATAGATGGAGATATAATACCTATTGAAGTTAAAGCATTAGATAATGCTACTTCGAAAAGTATAAACCAATTTACTCAATAAAAATATCTACAAAAAATTTGGAGTTTAATAATAATATAAAATCAATTCCGTTATATGTAGCATCTTTTATATAATTTTTTCTATATAAAATATTGATTTTAAGCGCTTTTTAGTATATATTAATAATATATAGTATTGATAGGAGAGAAAAAATATGTTTTTAAAAAAAATAGAAATACAAGGATTTAAGTCTTTTGCAGATAAAACAGTAATAGAATTACCTTCAGGAATAACAACAGTTATAGGTCCAAATGGTAGTGGAAAGAGTAATGTTGTAGATAGTATTAGGTGGGTTTTAGGTGAGCAAAGCATGAAAAGTCTTCGCGGACACAAATCAGAAGATATAATTTTTGCAGGAACTCAATCAAGGAAACCCGTAGGTTTCGCAGAGGTTAGCTTGCATGTTGATAATAGTAAGGGAACATTACCAATAGAATATGAAGAAGTAGTTATAACTCGTAGACTATATCGTAGTGGAGAAAGTGAATATTTAATAAATAAAACAGCTTGTAGATTAAAAGATATACAACAATTATTTTTAAACACTGGTGTAGGTAAAGAAGGATATAGTATAATAGGACAAGGAAAAGTAGAGGAAATACTTAATTCTAAATCAGAAGACAGAAGATATATGTTTGAAGAAGCGGCTGGAATACTAAAATATAGATATAGAAAAAATGAGGCGGAGAAAAAATTAGAATACACACGCAATAACCTAACAAGAGTCACAGATATAATAAAAGAAATTGACGGAAGATTAGAGACACTTTGTATTCAATCAGAAAAAGCAAAACAATATTTGAATTACAGAGATGAATTAAAAACAAAAGAAATTAGTTTGTTTAATTTTAATATGCAAAAAAATAATAAATCACTAGAAGAAATAGAAGAAAAATTGAAAATATCAAATGAACAAATAAATGAAAAACAAGAACAATTACAAAAAGCACAAGAATTAAAAATCGAAACAAAAGAAAGTGTCGAAGCTATATTTGCTAAACAAGAAGAAATACAACAATTTATATTTGAAAGCGAGAATAATGTTGAAAAATTAAATTCGGAAATTGCAATGTTACAAATGCAAAAAGAAAATAATATTGCGAATTTCGAAGTATTGGAAAAAGAAATAACAGAATTAAAAACAATGATAACTACAAATGAAGAAGAAAAGAAAAATAGAAGAGATAAAATAGAATTATTAAATGCCAACAAAAAAAGATTTGAAAATGAATTAAATGAAAAGCAAATTCAATACGACGAATTATATAGTAAATTAAGTAAAAAAGGTGAAGAAGTAGAGGCTAAAAAAGAAATTATAGAAAAAGAACATGAAAAAGAAATTAATTTTAAAATGGAAATAAATAATTTTAAAAATGACAATGAAAATCAAAAAATATATTATTTAAAATTAGAAAAAGAAGAAAGAGAAAAAATAAGTGAAAAAGATTCTAAAAAATTAGAAAAAGAAGAGCTAGAAAATATATTAAATGAAAAATTGAAAACAAAAAGTGAAATAGATAAACAATTGGAAAATATAAAAGTAAAGCAAGAGCAGATAAACAATAAAATACAAGAATTTGAATATAATATAGAAAAGTTTACACATGAATATAGAACGAAAAAATCTAGATATACTTTTTTGTGTGAAATACAAAGAGAAAGAGAAGGATATGCAAAAGCAGTAAAAGAAATTCTTCTTAATACTCAAAAGAATAAGGAGTTTGCAACAGGTGTAGAAGGTAGTGTAGCAGATATAATTTCTACGCCGAAAGAATACGAGGTTGCAATAGAAATGGCTTTGGGTGGATATTTACAAAATATTGTTACGCTAGACCAAGAAAGTGCAAAGAAATGTATAAATTATTTAAAAGAGAATAGATTTGGAAGAGCATCTTTTTTACCTTTATCATCTGTAAAAAATACAAAATCGAGTGATATAGAAAAAATATCAAAAGAAAAAGGTTTTATAGGAATTGCTAGTAATTTGGTTAAATATAATAAAAAATATGAAGAAATAATTGTTAGTTTACTTGGAAAAACTATAATTGTAGATAGCATAGATAGTGGAATAAATATTAGCAAAAAATTTAATACATATTTTAAAATAGTAACATTAGACGGAGATATAATTTCTACAAGTGGACAGATGACAGGTGGTAGTGTTGAGAAAAAAACCTCAAGTATACTAGGAAGAAATAAGGAAATTGAACAATTAGAAAAGGAAATAAAAAAATTAGAAGACAGTATAAAGGAAGAAGAAAATAAAAAAGAAGATTTCGAAAATAATATTGATACAGGCTCAATTAACTATATTGAATTAAATGAAAAGTCGAATAATATTAATATAGAAGTGGCGACTAGCAAACAAAAAGTTGAAATGATAAATAGTGAAATTGATAATATTTCTAATAGAATAGAAAAAATAAGAAATGAAAAAGAAGAAATAATTGAAAATGAAAAACAAAGAGAAGAAAAAATAAACCAAAACGAAAACGAAATATTAAAAATCGAAGAACAAAAGAATATTTTACAAAAAGAAATTCAAGAATATTCGGAAAGATTTAAAGAAGAACAAATCGCTATCGACAATTTAAAAGACGAAATAACAGATTTAAAAATATCTATATCTTCTTTTGATGAGAGTAACGTATCATACGAAGATATGATAACAATGATTGATACAGAAATACAAAAAGCGAATGCAAATATTTCTAAAAAAGAAGAACAAAAAATAAAGATAACAAAAGAAAATGAAGAATTTTCAATTAGAAATGAAGAATGTAAAAAACAAATACAAGAAACTATTGCAAAAAAGGAGAATATTGGACAAACAGTAGAACAAGTAAAATTAGAAAAAGAAGAAAAAAACAAGTTGTTAGATAATTTAGATAAACAAATAGAAGAAACTTTAAATGAAATAGCATTATTAAAAACAGATTTATCAAAAATAGAAGCTAAAAAAATAAGAGTTGAAGACGAAATCGAAGAATTAAAAACTAAAATGGTAGAGGAATATGAAATACCATTGGAACAACTTATAAAACAAGAAATTGAAGTTCTAGAGCCTGCAAAAGTACAAAAAGAAATTAATGTATTAAAGAAGAATATAAAAGAACTAGGAAATATAAATATTGAAGCTATAGAAGAATACAAAGAAAGTAAAGAAAGGTTTGATTTTTTATCTGAACAAAGAGATGATTTGGAAGCAACAGAAAGTAAATTGAAAAAATTAATACAAGAAATTACAGTTATTATGAAAGAACAATTTAGAACAAAATTCAAACTTATAAACGAATCTTTTGGTGAGGTTTTTGAAAAATTGTTTGGAGGAGGACATGCAGAACTTAAATTAACAGATGAAGAAGACATATTAAATTGCGGAGTAGAAATTGAATCTCAACCACCAGGAAAGAAATTACAAAATATGATGCTATTATCTGGTGGAGAAAAAGCACTAACAGCCATAGCTTTGCTATTTGGAATATTAAGAACAAATCCATCACCGTTTTGTATATTAGACGAGATAGAAGCGGCTCTAGATGATATAAATGTATTCAGATTTGCACAATATGTAAAAGAATATACAGCAAATACGCAATTTTTGATAATTACTCATAGAAAAGGTACTATGGAAGTAGCAGAAACCCTATATGGTGTAACAATGCAAGAACAAGGTGTCACTAAATTAATATCAATGAAAGTATAAAGGAGAGAAAGCTCTTTTATATTTTTGTATACATAATTGACAGCGATGATAATTTGGTATATAATATATGAGAAAAATATAATTTATGAGGTCAAATCATGAAAGATTTAAGATTAGAAAAATTAGCAGAAAATTTATTAACCTATTCTTGCGAATTGAAAGAAGGAGAAAGCATTTTGATTGAGCAAAGAGGAGAAGATAGCCAACCACTTGTAAAAGAATTGGTAAAAAAAGCATATAAACTAGGTGCAAAACCATTTGTAAATATTGTAAACCATGAACTTTTAAGATTGGCTATTGAAAATTCAAACCAAGAACAGTTTGAACAGCTTGCACAATATTCTGTAAATCAAATGAAAGATATGGATGCATACATTGCTATCGCATCATATTCCAACTTGTCAGAATTATCAAATGTTAATTCAACACAAATGAATTTATACCAAAAGTATTATATAGATCCAGTACATATGAAGGAAAGAGTAAATAATACTAAATGGTGCATACTTGTTTATCCAAATAATTCATTGGCACAAAAAAACAATAGTAGTTTAGAAGAATTTGAAGACTTTTATTTCAATGTTTGTTGTTTTGATTATGAAAAAATGTCAAGGAAAATGGATAATTTAGTAGAATTAATGTCTAGAACTGATAAGGTAAGAATTGTAGGACCACAAACGGATATATCTTTTTCAATAAAAGATATTCCAGTTGTTAAAGCTTGTGGAAGAAGAAATATTCCTGATGGTGAGGTATATACAGCACCGGTAAAAAATTCTGTAAATGGAGTAATTTCATATAATGTACCTTCCAAACATAATGGCTGTATAATTGAAAATATAAAGTTAAGTGTTAAAGAAGGAAGAATTATTGAAGCGACTGCAAATGATAATGAAAAAATAAATAAGTTCCTTGATATCGATGAAGGGGCAAGATATTTTGGAGAATTTGCAATCGGATTACATCCATACATTACTAAACCAATGGTAGACACTTTGTTTGATGAAAAGATTTGTGGAAGTTTCCATTTAACTCCAGGATGTTGCTATAATAAGGCGTCAAATGGTAATATTTCTATTGAGCATTGGGATTTGATTTGTATTCAAACACCAGAATATGGTGGAGGAGAAATTTGGTTTGATGATATTTTGATTAGAAAAGACGGTAGGTTTGTATTGCCAGAACTTGAATGCTTAAATCCAGAAAATTTAAAATGAGAAATTAGTAAATTACCAATTTCTCTTTTTTTCTATGCTTTTTTGTTTTCTTTAAATAAATTTCGACCAGACACCAGAATCATTTCTATACCTAATAAAACAATATGATGAGATATTTTTTCAAAAGGATTAAAAACTAAAGCAATTGCTAACATTATTTCTATACTAGCATGTAGTGTTATTAATATAAATTTGTTGTTATGATATTTATTATATAATGCGGTATTTATACCATTAATTCCTTTAACTAGTCCATATATTCCCCAAGATACGCCTATTAAATATATAGCATTAGACGTGTTAAACAATATTGCTATTCCCATTATAATCATAATAATAGCTGTTGCAGTATCTTTTGTTTCTAATCTTGTGTATTCTTTTTCTTTTATAGCTTTTATTAACAAAATTATTCCTGATAATATTGCTATTGATGCTGAAATAATAGGTAAAACATCTTGTAATAAATCAGCACAAGTTATACATAAGATACCATTAGTTATAAATAAAATAGATGTGATAATTTCTGCCATTCTTTTCATAATAACTCCTCCATATTTTAATTATATCAGATAAAAGAATAAAAACAAAGACAAAACAGATAAATTTATCTGTTTTGTTATTTATCCCAATAAATAGTATAGAATTTATATCCTGTATCAAAACGTGTTGTTTCTACAAGATAACCTTTTTTGAAAAGTTTTTGCATAATATTTTTGGGAAGATGTTCTACATGGCAATGTCCTTTTCCTTTTTTTGATGATTTTTTTATTCTTTTTTGAATAAATTTAATCACTTCTTTTCGACATTTTTTTGGTTTTGGTATACTACACATAAAGATACCTCTTAAAATTTTATTTCAATGAAAGTATACAACAAAAAAAGTTTTTTGTTAAGGAAGGCCTATTGGCTTTCAGGATAACGAGTTTGTATAGTAGAAATTACACTAGTGAAAATTATTAAATAGGCAATAGATATTACAAAACCTGCAATAACATCACTTGCATAATGAACCCCTAAATAAATTCTACTTAACCCGATTAAAGGTATTAGTAACCCAAACAAAATACATAAAAACCATTTTAAATATTTATTTTGTACTTTAGTATAAATAAAATAAATTATAAGTCCATAAAAAGCCATACTAATCATTGAATGACCAGAAGGAAAACTATATCCTGATTCTTCTATCAGCCTAAAATCAACAGGTCGTTGCCTTTGAACTATGTTTTTAAGAACAATATTTATAATATATGATATAACCAAATTGCTAGTTAAAAATAGTCCTATTTCTTTATTTTTTAATATAATAAAAGATAATATACAAATTGCAATTAAGATAGGAGCACTTGCTAATTGAGTTATAATTGTAAAAACAGATGTCAAAAAATCACTACGCAATTGTTCAACAATAAAACTGTAAAAAATACTATCTACAATTAATTCTTCGTTTGAATAAATATTTTGTAAAATATAAATAAAAAATATTAGGGCTAGCAATAATACAAACCACTTTATATTTTTTAAGAAAATTTTCTTGGTTTTTTCCACTTTTATCTCCTTTAAGTATTTTTAAGCATCCATAAATACTAATGTAATAATATAAATTAAATAAATACTAACAAATAATATACCGTTTGATTTAGTCATATAATTTTTCTGTCCCAAAAATGGGAATAATCCAAAAATTGCAGAAACTATAATTAACAATATTATATCCTTGTTATAGCTAATTGCATAAGATATAGGTGATATAATAGACGAAACACCAATAATAAGCAATATATTAAATATTTGAGAACCTAAAATATTACCAATAGCTATATCTGTTTCACCTTTTCTAGTAGCGACTACAGATGTGAATAATTCTGGTAAGCTTGTTCCAATAGCAATAATAGTAAGGCCAATTAGTTTTTCACTTATACCTAATATAGTTGCAATTTCAACACAACCATTAACAACTAAATCGCCGCCGAATTTAAGTCCTAAAATACCAATAGTGATAAAACCTATTGATTTTAATAAAGAAAATTTGGTGTTATCTTCATTTGTTTCGCTTGTTTCTTCATATAATTCTCTACTTTGTTTAGATAATTTAAAATTATATAATATAAATAAAATGCATAATATTAATAATACTATTCCTTCTCCACGTGTAATTATATTTGAAAGGTTTCCATTACCATTTATACAAAGTATAAATAATAGAACTGTAATAGCGATAGAAAAAGGTATTTCAAATTTTACAGAACCTTTTTGAAAGGGTAGAGGCTTAATTATTGCACATATACCAAGTATAAATAACAAATTTACTAAATTACTGCCAATTACATTGCCTATTGCGATGTCAGAATGTCCATTCATAGCAGAATTTAAACTTACAACCAATTCGGGTGTTGATGTACCAATAGCAACAATAGTAAGACCAATTACAATTTGTGGAATTTTAAATTTTCTTGCTACACTACTAGCACCGTCAACTAAGAAGTCCGCACCCTTAACTAATAGTAAAAAACCTACAACAACTAATATAATATTTACAATCATTTTCTCCCCCTTAATTAATAACTATACATACAAAAACAAGACTTGAGCCTGCAATTTTATATGCAGATAAGTCTCATTATTTACAATAAAACCAGATTTTATAAAAATCGGCTGTTGGCTTTATTACATATTAGTATGCTAATTACTCCCTTATCTTTTTTTATTATATACGAAAAAAGGATTTAATGCAATAGGAAAAAAGAATTTATATATTGTAATTTTGCTTTATATATGATTTAATAATAAAAAATGTTGGGAGATGAAATAATATGAACAATAATTTAATAAAAGTAGAAGAAAAAGGAATTTTAAACAAAATAAAAAACTTTTTTAAAAAAATATTTGGAAAAAAAGAAATAGAGGTTCAAATAAAACAGCCAATACAAAATCAAGAAGAGGTTGAAACAAAAGAGGGTTTTCTAGATAATATAAAGGTAACTGAAGAAGTAAAAAAAGAAGCGGATTTAATGAGTTTAAAAGAACAATATGATAATGAATTAATTTCAGAGGAAAAATTAACAAAAGAACAAATAACAGGACTAATAAAAATGTATGATGAACAGATAGAAAGATTAAAAAGAAAAATAGGACAATTACCACAAGAAACATAAAAAGCAAACAAAATGTTTGCTTTGTATGTAAATAGATTAAACACACTGTTTAGATATATACTCTTCGGTAACTTCAAATGCATAAACAAAATATGCTTTTTCAAGGTCAGTTTCAACTGTTAAACCTTTTTTGAGTTTTTCAATATATCCTGCAGAATGGAGGAACGAGAAAGATTCTTTTAAAAGTAAATGCCTAATTAGCCCTAATACATAAATGTATTCTTCAAGTGGGTTAGTAACTTCATCTACATTAAGAACTTCTTTGTTAACAAACTTTAAGAAAAATTCATTTGATACTTTTTCATTTGTTTGTTTAAAAGTTGCATTTGCTCTTACATTAACTAAAAAAATTCTCATTGCATCATGGAATACGGATAATTCCAACTCTTTATCAGAAATATTTTTTCCAATCTTATTTGCAATTGTAATGATTTTTTTTACGTCCTCTTCTGCTACACCACAATTTTGTGCATATTCTTTCCAATCTTTTGTAGTAAATCTCATGTTTGGCTCCTCTCTTTTAATTAAAAGAGATTTGGTATAATTATTATATAATTACTATACTAGTATATCAAGAAACATAAGAAAAGTCAATTATGTTGACGAATTTTTTTACATGAATATTTCATGGTTGTTACAAAAACATTAAAAACTAAATTGTTTGTAGCTTTTTTATTAAATCTTCAAAATATTCCAAAACATTATTAATAACATTTGTTATAGGTATTTCCAACCAGTTGTTATTGGCTGTGTTAATTCTTGATTGAAATCTATGATTATTTAATATATTGGTTAATCTAATATGTATATCTTTTAATTCATTTTCTCTCATGTCTTCATCTTGAAAAATTAATATATCTATGTATTTTACTAGCTTGTCCGTACTTAAATCTTCGTTATTTATTAAATAATAAAAATCAAATATATCTTTAAATCTTGTAGATGTAATACCAAATTTTAATAATGATTTTAATTTTTCAACAATTATTTGTTCCTTTGAATTTATAAGAAGACGTACACTTTCATCAATTATATTTAAATCAAAATAATACTCATCTTGTTCTATATCAAAATACTTATGTACTCCAATATCTAGTTTAGAACTTATTGAATACTTATTACTGTCAGTTAGTTGTATATAAATTCTTTTCCCATTGTAATCTTGATGATGTAAAGCTTCGATTTTTCCGGTAACTTTTATTTTTATATCATCATCTACATTATTTAATTCTTTTATAAAATTAAGTATTGATTTATCTTCCAAAGAATACTTTATAAAATCAATGTCCATATCTCGAGTTGCACGACGCATATCTTTAGAAATGTTGTGCATTACAACTCCACCTTTTACAGTAATATTCTTATTATATTTGCTATTTCCAATTTTAAGTAGAACTATGTCTTGAGCAACTTTTGGAATAGCATCATTTTCAGAATAACCTGCATATATATATTTGTTTACTAATTCATATATATCCATTAAAACACCTCATCTTGTATTATTTCAAAAAATTTATCTCCATTTACAAAGTATTGTAAATATTCTTCTATCTTTTGTGTATCTAATGAATTTGCTAATTTTCTATAATTAGATATTATTTCTTTATATAAATCATATCCTATTTGTTTTTTGTTTCTAGTTAAATCAATTAACATTCTTTCTTTATTATAAATATTGATGGTTACACCTTCATAAACTAAAGTTTCTTTTCCTAATTCAAATAGATTATCACTTGCTGAAATTTGCTTAATTTTATTATTATTTATTCTTACAGCAGTTCTATTTGTTGCTAAATATATTCTATCTGGTATCACATCTGTTAGATGATGATAATAATAAGCAGATTCACCAGTAATTATTGCTTTCGGGTATTTTTTAACAAGTAATTCTAAGTAATGAAGATTCTTTTTGTCTGCATAAATACCTTTTTCAATTTTAAAAATTTTCTTTTCTTTAACCGCTTTTTCAATTTGATAATTTGATTTATATTTATTTAATAATTCTTTATGTGTATATAACATTTTTATCACCTAACTATATTTTAAACTAAATGCACACGCAAGTCAATAGCAATGTGTGTATTTAGTTTAATTGAATAAATGTTAATATTGTTATAATTATATCACAAGATAATATTAGCGCTAAAGTGTAAAAAACAAATTTCAATACTGTGTTTTTTATTGAATTATATAATTTTTCGAAAAGAGGTTGTAATATATATAAGAATATAAGTCCGCCAATTCCAAACCTAATTGAAGGAGATAGAGCTATTCTTCCTTCAAAATTTATACTATAATTAACGTATGTTTGCCAAGGCCAGTAACCTAATATAAATTCACAAATATATGAAGTTATCAATTCTATACTTGTTGCAATAAACATACAACCTAAAAAAACAATTGGAATCATTAAAAGCTTTTGCTTTATACTTTTTCCTTTTATTAAATTATAAAGAGTAAATATAAAAGCCAAAGCTCCAAAACCATATACAGGGCAGTATGGACCGAATAACACACCTCTATTTGTAAATCCCCACCCATATACAACAACCTCTAAAAAAACCTCATACATCCACCCTATAATTGCATATAGCATAAAAAATATAAAATATTTTTTGAAATCAAATTTGGTTATTTTGTTTTTCATAATAGTTTCCTTTCAATCTGCTTTTACAATATTTAAGTTTACTTTAACATAAAATGTATTAAAATTCAATAACAATTATATTATGAATGTTGACTTTTTAAAGAAATAATGGTATTTTATTTTTGAAAGGTGTGATAATATGGCGTATGATATTGAAGACGATATCGAGAAAAGAGAAGAAAAAAACAAAGAACAATTTGGAGAAGAAAACCTAGAAACATTTGATACAAGTGATAAGCCAAAAGTAGAACAAAATCAAAACCCAGGATTAGTTTTAAAAAATAGAAGGGCAATGGCTAAATATCTTGAAGGTTTAGAAAAAGAAAAACAAGCAAAAGAAAATGTACAAGAAAATTTAGAAATAGAAGAAAAATAGAAAAAGCAAAAGTCCAGTTAATATAGTATAACTGGACTTTAAATAAATATATAGAAAGGAAATGAGTATATGGCTAATATATTTGATTATGTTCAATGGAGAGGAGAATTAGATATAACTCAAGCTAAATTTAACGAAATAGATAATTTAATTTTGTCAAGAGTTGCATATTTCCCTTTTGATGATATAATAGGGGAAAATGAAGAAGTTACTTTAAAACAAACGTATGAAAGATTTAAGAAAAAAGATATTAATAGTGTTGAAATATTACAAAAAGAGGATATGGAGCTATTTCCTGCATTAGCCAAGAGTAAAAGGTTTGCTAATCTTATTTTAACTAAATATGTTAACAAAATTGATACTGAAGAAGAAAAACAATTTTCAGCAATTACAGTTATATTACCTGATAGAACAATATATATTTCATATAGAGGAACAGACAATACTATTGTTGGCTGGAAAGAAGATTTCAATATGAGCTTTAAAGATATAATATATTCTCAATTAGATGCAGTACAATATTTAGAAAATGTTGCAAATACGCATAAAAGAGTGCCTATACGAGTTGGAGGACATTCGAAAGGTGGTAATTTAGCTGTTTATGCATCGGCTTTTTGTAAAGCTATTTATCAAAAAAGAATTATAGAAATATATAATAACGACGGTCCTGGCTTTGGAGAAAAAATAACTAATACTCAAAATTATAAAAGAGTATTAGAAAAGATACACACATTTGTACCACAATCTTCTATTGTAGGAAGGTTGTTAAATCACGAAGAAAAATATACGGTTGTAAAAAGTACACAAGTTGGACTATTACAACACGATTTATACACATGGCAATTGATGGGTCCCCAATTTTTGTATGTTGACGAGGTTACAGATGGCAGTAAAATAATTGATAAAACACTAAAGACTTGGTTAATAGAGGTGGATAGTAAACAAAGAGAACAATTTGTAAATATTGTATTTCAAGTAATTAATTCAACAAAAGCAAAAACATTGTCAGAACTTACCGACAAATGGTTTGATAACACAAAAATGGTATTAAAATCATATCAAAATATTGATAAAAAAAGTAAAGAGATAATTACAAAAAGCCTAGGCACTTTGTTTAATATAGCAAAAGACAATATGATAAAAAAGGGAAAATAATTTACTAATGGTTATGGTGATGATGAATTGAACAATTTATATTTTCATTTTTTATTTTACATTCTTTCTCATTACAAATATCATTTGTGTTTTCTATTTCAATGGTTGTATGACTAATTCCGTGCTCAGATAGTTCCGATCGTATTTTTTGTTTTAAACAATTAATATCTTTAGCATCAGTTACAATATGCATGGTTGAATAATTAGTATTTCCATCAATGCTCCAAATATGAATGTGATGTACATCTATTACGCCATTTATTTGAGTTATATGTTGCTTTATTTCTTCTAATGAAATATTTTCAGGAGTTTTTTCTAAAAATAAATCTAAAATTTCTTTAAAATTTTTTAAAGCATTAAAAAGTATAAAGATAGCTATACCTATAGACATGATTGCATCAATTGCTAATATATTTGTATATTTCATTAATATAGAACCAATAAGTACAACAATCCAACCTAAAACGTCTTCAAGCATGTGTAAATTTACCGCTTTTTGATTTAATGAATTTCCACCTTTTGTAAAATATACTGCTAAAAGATTTATTGTTACGCCCAATATTGCAAATATAATCATACCATTATAATTAATTTCTATTGGGTTTATTATTCTATTTATTCCAGCTATTATAACTAAAACAGACCCAACTGTTAAGACAGAGGTTGTTATAAATGCACCTAAAATGGAATACCTAGCATATCCATAAGTGTATTTTTCATTAGGCTTTCTTTTACTTATTTTTTCTAAAATAAAAGATATACCTATACTTAATGCATCTCCGAAATCGTGTATAGCATCTGATATTATAGAAATACTATTCGTAATAAATCCACCTATCAATTCAAATATTGAAAAAAATAAATTTAAAACAAATGCAATTAAAATATTTTTTTCTGTTTTCATAAAAATTTCTCCTTTGTTATATTTTTTTATCGACTATTTGTAGTAATTCTAATTCTTGATTGGTTAATTCTCTACATTCACCGAGTTTTAAATCTTTTGGTAAAAATAAATTACCCATACAAATCCTATTAAGTTCTATAACCTTTGCACTACAACATCCAAACATTCTTTTAATTTGATGATATCTACCTTCTGTAATTGTTACTTTACAAGTGTTTATACCAGTTGTTTCAAGCAATGCTGATTTACATTGTCCATCATTTAATTGTATTTCATTTGCAAATTTTTCAACCATTATTTGTGTTACGGGTACATCTAAAGTTATTTCGTAAATTTTTTTAATGTGTTTTTTAGGAGATAAAATATTATGTGCTAACATACCGTCAGTAGTTATTATCATTAAACCAGTAGTGTCTTTATCTAGTCTGCCAGCAGGAAATAGTGTTGCTCTATATAAATTGGGCGGAACTAAATCTAGCACAGTTTTTTGATTTTTGTCTTCTGTTGCAGATATATACCCCTTGGGTTTGTTTAATATTAAATATATGTGTTCCTTGAAAGTTAATTCTTCTCCGTTTACAACTATTCTACATTTATTTTTATCAACTTTCAAGTCGGTTTTTTTTATTAAAATTCCATCAACTAAAATTTTTCCATTACTAGCTAATTTTTTTATTTCACTTCTTGTATATTTTCCTTGTGATGAAATTATTTTATCTATTCTTTCCATTAATCGCTATCCTTAATCAATTTATTTTATAATACTTATATAACTAAATGTTATCACATTTGGAACAGAAAATCAATTTTTAAAAAGTGTTTGTTGAAAAGGTCATTATTAAATCAATCATAATACCTTTTTGTAAGTAATCTAAGATTTTGGTTTAAAAGAATAAGAAATTATAAATAATGTGATTTTGAAATTAAGATATAGTAGTATAAAAAAACAAATATTGCATTAAATAAGAAATAGGAGAAATATTTTTAAAAAAGCAAAAAAGAAAGCGTTATGCTTTCCTTTTGATATAAATATACTTTTACCGCAAAACTATATAAGAAATATATGTGGTTCGAGTAATGTTTTTTGTTGCAGGAAACCGGAATCGAACCGGTACGGGAGTATAAGTCCCGCAGGATTTTAAGTCCTGTGCGTCTGCCAGTTCCGCCACTCCTGCATGTGCTTTAATATAATAACACAATAAAAAACATAAGTCAATATTTTATATAAAATTTGTTGATTTTTTTTAAATATTATGATAATATATATATAGTTTAATAAAAATCGATGACAAAGCAAAGTAAATAAAGTAACTGTTTTAAATTAGAGAATGTAGGTTATTAGCTGGGAGCCTACTAAAACGGCCTTTGTTGAAATTTCACTTTTGAGATTCATTTTTGAAAAGAGTAGAAAATGACGTTTAACTTGCGTTAAAAGTAAAGAGTGTATATAATGTGTTTTTTAAAAATAAATGTTATATAAATTTAGGTGGTACCGCGAAACTATACTTCGTCCTATTAAAGACAAAGTATAGTTATATTTTTTTAGGAGGTTTTAAAATGCAAGAAAAGTTAGAGGAAATTAAACAAAGATGTTTAAAACAAATTGAAAATGCTGTAGACGAAAAAACAATAGAAGAGGTAAAAGTGAATTTTTTAGGTAAAAAAGGAGAGCTAACACTAATTTTAAAAGAAGTTGGAGGTCTATCGCCAGAACAAAGACCTATAATAGGTAAGGTTGTAAATGAAATAAGGGAAGAAATAGAAAAAAAACTACAAAAAAAGAAAAATGACATAGAAAAAGAAAATATATTAAAACAACTTGAAAATGCAGAAAAATTTGACTTTACTGTTCCGGTTGATGAAAAGATAGGTTCACTTCACCCTATAACAATAGTTCAAAGAGAAATAGAAGAAATATTTAAGTCAATGGGCTTTACGGTAGAAGAAGGCTCTGAGGTAGAAACAGAATACAATAATTTTGAAGCTGTAAATGTTCCTAAATATCATCCGGCAAGAGATATGCAAGATACATTCTGGTTAGAAAATGGACAATTATTAAAAACACAAACATCAGCAGCACAAAACAAAATTATGAAAAAATATGGTGCGCCATTAAAAGCAATATTTCCAGGTAGATGTTTTAGAAACGAAGATTTAGACGCATCACACGAAAATACATTCTTTCAATTAGAAGGAATGATGATAGATAAAAATATTTCAGTTGCAAACTTAATATTTTTTATGAAAAATATGTTATCACAAATATTTGATAAGGAGTTAAATGTAAGGTTAAGACCTGGGTACTTTCCTTTTGTAGAACCAGGGTTTGAATTAGATATAAGTTGTATGTATTGTGGTGGAACAGGTTGCAAAGTTTGTAAGAATTCAGGTTGGATAGAATTATGCCCATGTGGTTTAATACACCCTAAAGTGTTAGAAATGGGCGGAATTGATTCAGAAGAATATTCGGGATTTGCATTTGGTCTAGGACTTTCAAGACTTGCAATGATGAAATATGGTATAACAGATTTAAGGTTATTAAATTCTGGAGATTTGCGTATTTTAAAGCAAATTAAAACAAATTAAAAGTAAGGGGGATAAAGATGTATATATCAATAAATTGGATAAAAGATTTTGTTAATTTGGATAATGTGGATATAGATAATTTAATAAATAGATTTACTTTATCAACTGCAGAAGTAGAAGGCGTTATAAAACATGGTTATAACACAAATGGTGTGGTTGTAGGAGAAATTAAGGAAATACAAAAACATCCTAAATCAGAAAAATTAAAAATAGTACAAGTAAATATTGGTAATGAAGTAATACAAAGCTTATGTGGTGCACCTAATGTTGAAGTTGGACAATTAATACCTTTTGCACCTGTTGGAAGTACGGTAAATGGAATAGAAGTAAAACCAAGTATAATTGCAGAAGAAAAAAGTCAAGGGGTTTGTTTATCTGAAAAAGAGTTAGGCATAAGTGATGAGCACTCTGGAATAATGATATTAAATAATATAGTAACAAATGAACAAATTGGTATCGATATAAAGGAAATTATGGATATAGAGGACATTATTTTTGAAGTGGATAATAAATCATTAACACATAGGCCAGACCTTTGGGGACATTATGGTATTGCAAGGGAAATTGCAGCTTTACTAAATAGGCCACTAGAACCATTAAAAATAGAAAATCTACAACAGTATAATAGTTTACCAACAGTAGATGTAAAAATTGAAGATAGCGAAAAATGTTATAGGTATTCAGCTATTGCAATAGAGAATATAAACAAAAAGGTATCAACCCTAAATATGAGAATACGTTTATACTATTGTGGAACGAGAGCAATAAATTTACTTGCAGATATAACAAATTATATTATGTTAGAACTAGGGCAACCAATGCACGCATTTGATAAAAAATATGTAGACTGTGTTAATATAAAAACTGTAAAGTCACAAAAGTTTAAGACACTAGATTCAATAGAAAGAGAATTACCAGATGATACATTAATGATTTGTACCAATGATAGACCTGTTTGTATTGCTGGGGTCATGGGAGGAGAAGATACCGAAATAAAAGATACAACAAATAGTCTGTTTTTAGAATCGGCAAATTTTAACCCTGTAACGACAAGAAAAACAGCTTTGAAGATAGGTTTAAGAACGGAAGCGAGTGCCAGATATGAAAAAACACTAGATCCAGAAATGACAATATTAGCAATTGCAAGATATGTATTTTTGTTAAAACAAGTAGATAATGATATAAAAGTGGTATCTTCTGTTACAGATTGCTATCCTAAAAAATATGATAAAGTACAAATAGAAATCACAAAAGAATATATAAATAGATTGATAGGTGTAGATTTATCAACTGAACAAATAGTTAAAATATTAACATCTTTAGGTTTTGAAGTTAATATTCAAGAAGAAAAAATGATAGTATCTGTTCCAAGTTATAGAGCTACAAAAGATATAAGCATAAAAGCTGACTTGGTAGAAGAAATAGCACGTATTTATGGGTATGATAACATAAACCCAATAACAACTGTAGACCCTTTAAGAATTGTTAAAACAGAAGAAACGCAGGCGATTGATAATAGAATAAAAGATATATTATCACAAAAATATAATATGTCTGAAATTCATAGTTATATATGGTATGATAAAAAAGCAAATAGCGAATTAAAAATAGAAACTGCTGATAACATTAAAATAATTAATAGTCTAAATGCTGATAATAATATTTTAAGACATAGTATGATACCAACATTATTAAATACATTAGATAAAAATATTAGAACATTTGGAGAAGTAAACATTTTTGAGATAGGCAAGGTGTTTGAATATCCAAATAAAAATGAAAATTGTATTGAAACAAAAAGTTTGGGTATTGTTTTAGCAAGTAAAAAATTATCTGAAAAAGATTTATTAATAAAAGCGCAGGAAGTTATAAAAAATATATTTATAATAAATAAAAATGTAAGTCCTGTTGTTACAAACACTAACCTAATAAAATACAGTTGGGTAAACCCTGTAAATTGTGGTCAAATAAGTTATAATAATATACAAATTGGCTATATATCAGTACTAAATTTACTTATAAAAAATGCGATTGATAAAAAAATGAACTCTGTTATTATTGAATTAAATCTTGATGAATTTAGTAAAATACAAAAAGAAGAAACAATATATAAAGAAATTTCGAAATATCCATTAGTTGATATTGATTTAAGTTTAATAGTAGATAAAAAAGAAGTATTTTCAAATATTGAGGAATATATAAGAAATAGTAATTTAAAAGAAATAATAAAATATAGATTGGTTGATATCTTTGAAAATGAAGAAAAATTACCAGGACAAAAAAGCATTACAATTAAGTTTACAATAGGGTCTTATGAACATACTTTAACAAATGAAGAAATAAATAATTGCATTAACATGTTGATTGAATATTTTGAAAGTAAGGGTATAGTTATAAGAAAATAAAAAAGTAAGGACTAACTTTAGTTTTTTTGAAGTTAGTCTATATTTTTTCTAAAAAAATAAATAAATGATATAATATAACTTGATTTTGATAACAATATATGTAAAAATAATTATATAAAAACATTAAAAGGAGGAACATTAAATGTCAGAACGTACAAAAAAGTATTTAGTAAGAGCAATGGCAATATTTATAGCGGCTGTATTTGTTATACCTGTAGCTATAACAATGTTTATGTATTTCTTTGCATAGGAGTAGAGTATGGAAAAGTTACAAATGGTAATAAATGATATATATTATAGAAATATTGAATCATATTTGCAGTGGTTGCAAAGTAATCCTATTCATATAATATTACTTTGTATAGATATTGTATTGGTTATATATTTAGCTAAAAAAGCATACGAATTAATTAAAAATACTAATGCTATACAATTAGTAAAGGGTATATTAATACTAATACTAATAACAGTTATTAGTGGTTGGTGCCAACTATATATACTTAATTTTATTCTAAAATCAATTATGACATACGGAGTAGTATTGATAATGATTGTATTCCAACCAGAACTTAGAAAAGCTCTTGGAGATATAGGTAAAAATAAAAGAATAGCAAGATTATTTAATTTAGAAAAAGAAAATTCAACTAGTCAAAACGTGGTTAGTATAATTTCAAAAACATGTGAATATTTTTCAAAAAATAAAATAGGAGCATTAATGGTTATTACAAGAGATGTAAAGTTAGGAGAGTATATCCAAACAGGAGTTGTGCTAGATGCAAATGTAACTCAAGAGTTAATAACAAATATATTTGAACCTAATACACCATTACATGACGGCGCAATTATAATAGAAGGAAATAAAATAAAGGCGGGAGCATGTATATTACCATTAACAAAGAGAAATGATTTAAGGTCAGAATTTGGAACAAGACATAGAGCTTGTATTGGTATTAGCGAAGTGGCGGATTGTATAGCTGTTGTTGTATCAGAAGAAACTGGAAAAATATCAATAGCTGTAGACGGAAAAATATCTACAAATTTAACAGAAGAACAAGTTAGTGAATTTATAACAGAAGAATTAGAAAAATAAAAAATATACAAAGATATTTACTTTGTATATTTTTGTTTTCGCAATATGTTATTTTGAGATTTTAGCAGCAACAGTTATTGTTACCAAAGAAACCACCGTTTCCACAGCAACAGCAAATGATAATGATTAAGATTATTATCCAAATCCATTCGCATCCACCAAATCCGCAACCGCATCCGCCACATCCACATCCGCATCCGCATCTTTCAGACATGTAAATTCCTCCTTTCAATTTTGGTTAATCGGTTCTATTGTTGTTGCACGCACAGCAACAATGATTGTTATTGTTACCAGGACAACAACAGTTGTTATCACAACATCTACCGTTATTCCAAAAAAGTAGTAAAAATAATATTACAAACCATAAGATTGTGTCACTTCCTCCAAATCCATTAAACATATTTGTTCCTCCTTTTAAGTAATATTATGCTATATATTATTCTTTAAAACAAAAAAAGTGCTAGTACCTATTGAAAAATGTTTTATTACATGATAAAATATATATACATTATGGCGCATTAGTCAAGTGGCTAAGACGTGGCCCTCTCAAGGCTGAGGCACGAGTTCAATTCTCGTATGCGTCACCAGCGTTTTCATTAACGCAATGCATTGTTAAAGGATTATATTACTATAGTCCTTTTGTGTTTAAATAAAAAAGTTTTGTTAATAATATATATGGGTGATAAGATAAATGTATATATACGAAAAAAGAGGTTCAGCTTTAAAAATAATTATATATATTACTTTAATCGCAATAATTATTTTTCTATTAGCATATATATATTATTTAGATAAAACAGGAGATAATCAAGAAAATAACGGACAGCTTGTGAGTTATAGAACAAATAATAATATACAAAATACAAATAATGAACTAACTTTAGAGCAAGAAGAAGAAACTGCTACCAATATATTTGAACAAAATATAAAAACGATAGTGGGTATAACGGTATTAAAATTAGATGCTAATTCATTGATAGAGAATAACGCAACCAATTCATTAAATATGGGAAGTGGAATAATTGTAAGTAATAAAGGATATATTTTAACAAACCAACATGTGGCAGGCAGTACTAATGATATGGTATATGTAACTTTAAGTGATGGTAATGTATATAAAGGAACAACGAAGTGGTCTGATATGGTTCTAGATTTAGCAATTGTAAAAATAGATGCACCTAACTTATCTGTTGCTAAGTTAGGAAATTCCGATGATTTGAAATTAGGAGAAAAAGCTTATGCAATAGGCAATCCTTTAGGATTAGATTTTCAAAGAACTATTACATCTGGTATAGTTAGCGCTTTAAATAGGACTATAAAGGTTAATGACAGTACAGGGGTAGGATATATGGAAAATCTTATACAAACAGATGCCAGTATAAATCCAGGAAATAGTGGTGGAGCCTTAATTAATCAATATGGGGAAGTTATAGGAGTAAATACTATAAAAGTTACAGATGCAGAGGGAATAGGATTTGCAATTCCAATAAATACGGTTAAATCAATAATTACACAATTTGAAGAATATGATGAATTTGAAGAGGCATATTTGGGAGTTTTCGCTTATGATAATATTTTGCTATCATATAGCAATGCTAATACAACTGTAAGTGAAGGGATACTAGTAGCTAATATTGATACATTTGGTCCTTTAGCCAGTTCAAATATTAAATTAGGAGATATATTATTAAGTATTGATAATGTTAATTTGAATAGTATGGTAGAGTTAAGAAAATATTTATATACCAAAAGTCCAAATGATACTGTAAGTATAAAATACATGGATAGCCAAGGTACGACATATAAAGAAAAAATTGTTTTAGGCAAAAAGAAATAAGTACAAAAAGCATAAAATTAGAAAAAGAATATTGAAAATTTGGCAAATATAGTATATCATCTTGAACTTTACAGTTAAAACGAGCAAACGCAATAGCACCAGTTGTTTTATCAAATTTAATATTAGTAATATAGGTGGCAGAACCACTAGCAGTAAACTTTATTATATTTTGTGGGATTAGCAATTAAGTCTTTAGCTCTTTTAATTATTAAATTCCTATATCTTTTTTGTTTGTAAGCATATTTTTGAAGATTTAATACCCATTTTTTAAATTCTTCATCAGCGTTTCGAATTGATTGCCCATAAATATATCTGGCTAAATTAGAAAATTTATTCTTACCAGCAAGAAAGTAAATATTATCAGAGGTATTTAATTTTTAAGTGGTAAATTCAGGCGAAAATTCTTGTAACTTTTGTTTTGTAATTTCTTTAAAATGAGCAATAGGGTCATCATAGTGTTTTTCCAAATTATCTAAATATCCAATTTTTTCAATAGTTTTATACTTAACTTTTTCATTTATTCTATAACTTTGTGCAAATACAAGATATGTATGTCCATTACTAATGCCTTTTTTAATACACATATTTAACTACTTTATTTTTATATGTATTTACTATATCATGAAACAAAATGTAAATAATCAACAATAAAAAGATGAATAAAATTTACAAAGAAAAACTAGACGTAATCTAGCTTGAAGGCTTTTTTGTTTAATGCAACTGTAAAACTTATTATTATTAAATCTATTTTACAAACATATTACTATCCACAGTATTTTAAATACGTTCAGTGGATAATTTTATTGTTTTTTACTTTTCCTTACTGAGTTGTAACGAAACATTAGAAAATATATAGAAAATTCCTTGAAAATTTATTTATATTATGATAAATTATATTAAGAAATTAGACTTAAAATACATAGAGATAGGTTAGTATTGAAAAAATAAAGTTAAAACCTAAAAGTCAGTAATTAGCTGACTTTTTTCGTGTGAAATAGGAGTGGAAAATATTTATGAAATGTGAAAAAGTATTTGATAAAATTGATGAATTATATGAAGAATATGTTGGAATATGGGAAGATGTTTGTAATATAGAAAGTCCAAGTGAATATAAAGAAGGGGTAGATAAGGTTGGAGAGTACTTTGTAAATCTTGCTAGAAAATATGGTTGGGATGTAGAAGTATTTAAACAAGAGGTGGCAGGTAACCCTATATGTATTACTTTAAATTCAAATGTACAAATGGAATTTGTATGTGTTTCAGGTCATATTGATACTGTGCATCCAGTTGGATTTTTTGGTACACCTATTGTTAAAAAGGATAGTGAAAAAATATATGGACCAGGAGTTATGGATTGTAAAGGAGGAGTAGTTGCAGCAGTTTTAGCTATGGATGCTTTAGATAAATGTGGTTTTAATAAAAGACCAGTGAGATTACTAATACAAACAGATGAAGAAAAAGGAAGTGCTTTAAGTAAAAAAGCAACTATTGAATATATTTGTGATAAGGCTAAAACTTCTATTGCCTTTTTAAATTGTGAATGCCATAAACCTAATAATGTTACTTTAACTAGAAAGGGAATTTTAAGGTATAGATTTACAGTAACTGGTAAGGCAGTACATTCAGCTTCTTGCACGGTAGGAGTAAATGCTATATTGGAGGCTTCACACAAAATTATTGAACTTGAAAAAATTAAAGATATTGATGGTTTAACTTGTAATTGTGGAATGATAGCAGGTGGAACAGCACCAAATACAGTTGCTGATATGTGTACATTTACTGTTGATATTCGTTTTGCGAGTGATAATGAATTAGAATTTGTAAAAAGAAAAATAAAGGAAATTTCCGAAAAATCAGAGTTAGAAGGTGCAAATTGTACAGTAGAAGAAATAGCTTTTAGACCTGCAATGTATGAAACAGAAAAAAATATACAATTGCTAGAAAAGGCAAACAAGATTTTTGAGGAAAATGGACTTCCAATTTTAACAGGTGTAAAGAGTAATGGCGGTTCGGATGCTGCATATATAACTCAAAAAGGGATACCATGTATAGATTCTATAGGTGTGGAAGGAAAATTTGCACATTCTATAAATGAATATGCTTATCTTACCTCACTAAAGAAATCAGCCAAAAGAATAGCAAGCATAATATACAATATTTAAAAAACAACATTATTAAAATTTATGATTTGAGCTTAAATATTTTTGTCCCTTTTCAAGATAAGTGTGTTTGATGAAAAGCATGAATAATTCTGCATCTCGATTGGGATTTTGAGCAGTAGCCACACTTAACTTAAAAGGGAGATATTTTTTAGCTGTGTACATTAATTTACTTGCATAAAATCTAAGGCTAGAAGAATATACTTTTTTTGTTAGATTTTTTTATTTTTTCTTTATTTAAAAAACTCATAAACTTAAAAATTAAATTATTACATTGAAGAATAGCAAACAAAAAAAGAATAATTTGAATTTATTCTTTTTTTTCGTTTTCTTTTTGAACTGCGAGTTTCATACCATGAGCAAATGCTTCGGCAACATTTAGTTCATCACAAATAACTTTGTTTACTAAATTTTCAATTGCAGGAATATCTTGTGCATATTTAACACGAGTAGCAATATATAAATTAGGATTTACACTATGTGCTGCGTGTACAATACCCCTAATATCACTTGCTGATGCAGGGAATGTAATGATAAGTCCAAGTGCATTTTCAATTCCGGCATGTTTTAATGTCAGTTTGTTAGTTGCATTACCAAAGACCATACAAGTGCCTTTTTGTATACAATCTTTTACAGATTGTATATTGTTATCAATAGCAACATATTTAATGTTTTCTTCATTTAATACATTACTAATTGTTTTTCCTGTAACTCCAAATCCAACAATAATGAAGGCTTTTTCATTAATAGGTTCAATGTTCTGATTGATATGCTTTTTGGCAATGTGCTTTAATAAATTCGGAGCAAATCTTACACAAAATGGATTGATAATCATTGTAATTACTGTAACAGCTAATATTAACGCACCCACTTCTTGTGTAATAATTCCTGTAATGATACCTGTTGATGCAAGTACAAAACTAAATTCTCCAACTGAGATTAAACCGAATGCCGTTAATGAACTTGTATAATGGTCATCACCACAACTACGGCCTGCAATATATGTTGCAATAAATTTTATGGCAAGAATACATACTACTATTACAAGTACAATAGCAATATTAGTCCATACAAATTCTAAATCGAGTAGCAGTCCTGCTGAAATGAAGAATATAGCAGAAGTTAACAACTGTAATGTTGATAAACTTTCCATTGTAGTGTGGACAAAATTAGTTCCTGCAATGATAACTCCAACAAGGAATGCAGCTAAACAAAGTTCAATGTGTGCTGCGTGTAATATTGTAATAAGTCCTGCAGTTATACCAATAATAGCAAGAGTCATCAACTCATTGTTCTTCTTTGCGTGAAGTTTATCAAGGAGTTTAGGTACTAAATAAATACCAACAGCTACAACAATAACCATTGTTGCTACACCAATTCCAAGATTAATGAAAGCTTGGGTTGTCAGTTCTGGAGAAACTTCAGCTCCTTTCATCTGTAATGCCATAATAGGTATTAACAGTAAAAATGGAATAACTGAAATATCTTGTGCAAGTAATTCGCCAAGTGCTGTACGACCATGAGGTTTTTTGAGTTCACCACTTGAATTGTAAACAGCAAGAGCGATTGCTGTGGAAGAATGGGCAGCTGTAAAGCCAATGAAAATTGCAGTAATAATATTGCCACTAAAATATAGGACAATAGCACCTACAATGAGCATTATAATTCCCATTTGTATAAGTCCACCAATTACGATTGGTTTCCACAGTTTTCGGAGTTCTTTAACAGTAACTTCCATTCCTGTGAAAAGCATCATGAAAATGAGACCAAGTTCAGAAATGGTATCAATTGAAGCTTGTTCAAACCATCCAAAATATCCAATAATAACACCTGTTAAGATGTATATAATAACCATTGGAAGTTTAAGACGGCTACCAATAATTACAGCTGGAATGATAATTGCCATTAGAATAGCAATCATTGTTAAAAGTTCTACTTCGTTCATATAAACTGTAAGTTGAATTTTTTCTATTAGCGCTTCAGCAACATATAAATTATATATGTTGTTAGATGTTTTAATTATTAAATAAAAACTTAATAAATTTTAAATACAAATAATTATATCACAAAAATAACGTTATGTAAACAGATGAGAAAGGAAAAAACAGAATATTGAGACATAACTAAAAAAATTATATAAAAGGGGTGTAAACAAAATGAAAAATAAAGCAAATAAAAAATTGGCTGGAAAACAAATGCTACGAGAATATAATATGTCTAGTAAATATGAAGAAGTGGAGAAATGGCATGACGGATATAACATAGGAAATGTAGAACTACGAGGGTTTAAAAAAATATAGCAAAAGGTTGTATAAAATAAAATGCAAGAACATTGGTTAAAAGAGCAAATCGACTATAAAGGGATGTTTGCAATAGCATTAACATCAATGCCAAAAGAGTATATATACAAAAGTGAAGTAGAAACAGTATAAGAGAAGAGGGGAGTTTGAATTAAGTTGTTGCGAATGAGAGTAAGCGGTAAATAAAAGTAGTATATATTAAAATACTCAAGTATAAATCTTTTTAAGATTTGACTTGAGCATTTTTTTGCTTATATATTTTTTCTAGGCTGAAAATTTGATGTTTCAGCAAGTTTTTTAAACAAAACTTTTTCAGTAGAAGATAATTCTTTAGGAACAGCTATTTTTATATCTAATAATAAATCTCCTCTACTTCCCATTCCGTTTTTATGACCTTTACGAGGTATTCTAAGTTTTTCTCCTGATTCTATACCTGCAGGAATATTTACTAATGCAGTACCGTCTAGATATTCAATATTAACACTTGTGCCTAATGCAGCTTCCCATGGAGATAACTTTAATTCTTTAATTAAATTCGAACCGTCTAATTTGTATATAGAATCAGGAAGCATTTTTACACGTATAAATAAGTCGCCGTTTTTTCCACCGTTTATACCTTGTTTGCCTTGTCCGGGAACTCTAATTCGTTCTCCGTTTCTAATTCCTTCAGGTATTTTTATTGTTATGTTTTTCATAGCACCTTTTGCAGTTCTAAATGCCAATGTTTTTGTTGTACCAAAAAATGTATCTTCAAGTGTAACTTCAATTTCGGTTTCTACATCTTCTCCAACCATCATAGCATCATTTTTCTTTATACTAAACCCAGGTTTTTTATTTTCTTTTTTACCAAAAAACAATTCAAAAAATTCACTAAAAGCCTCAGAATTAACTTCATATTTTTTCATAAAATCTATAGGGTCAAATACACCATTTTTAGATTTGTAACTAACCCACATTCTGTCATATCTTCTTTTTTTATTTTTATCTGTTAATACATCGTAAGCTTCATTTATATCTTTGAACTTTTCTTCAGCTAAAGTATCATTTACATTAACATCAGGATGATATTGTTTTGCTAATTTTCTATATGCCAATTTTATATCTTCAATGCTTACTTTGTATGTATCTAATTCTAATATGTTATAATAATCTTTAAAAACCATTTTTGAAATTCCCTCCAATTGCAAGGGTATTATATCATAAAAAAAGAGTAAATGGAATAGTTTTATCTATTTTTCTAATGATACAGACTTAATAATGTTTAAATTTCCGTCTGTTAGTTTATATACATTATCGAAAATAGTATAATTATTTAATTTGTGCTCGATTACTAAAACGTTTTTTCTTTCTTTAACTCTAGAATAGTCTTGAAAAATATTTCTTGATTTTCTTTATCAAGACCATGTGGAAGTTGCAAAAAAATACAAACAGTGTTGTGATAAGTAGCCGAAAAATTCCAAGAAATAAAGGAAATTTTGTTTTTCATGTTTGTTCTTATGAAATTAAAAAATCTGAATATAATAATTAATATAATAATTGAACAAAAAAATTAAAAAATACACATATTACTATAATAAAATGATAAAAATGTGAAAAAACAGAAAAGAGAATGTAAAAAAATGTGATAAAAACTATTGAAAATATGTAAAAAATGTGATATGATTTCAACAAGAAGGGTGATTATATGAGATTAAAAAGAAAAATAGATGATTACTTAATAGAGTGGAAAAATAGTAAGACTAAAATGCCTTTAATTGTAAAAGGTGCTCGTCAAATTGGTAAAACAGATGCTATAACTAACTTTGGTCAAAATAATTATAAAAGTTTTGTAAAAATAAATTTTGTTTTACAGCCTGAATATAAAGATATTTTTGATAAAGGATTTGATGTTGATAGAGTGATAAAGGATATAACATTAAAGAATGGAGATTTTGAATTTATACCAAATGAAACGTTAATATTTTTTGATGAAATCCAAGAATATCCAAGTTGTGCAACATCCTTAAAAGCATTTAGAGAAGATGGAAGATTTGATGTGATATGTTCTGGTTCACTTATGGGGATTAACTATGAAAAAATTGAATCAAATAGTGTTGGAAATAAAATTGATTACACAATGTATTCTCTTGATTTTGAAGAATTTTTATGGGCAAAAGGTATAACGAATGAGCATATAGAAGATTTATATCAATGTATGAAAAACATAGAGCCATTATCTAAAATTCAATACAATGTTATTATGGAAAATTTTCAAGAATACATGATAGTTGGTGGTATGCCATTAATTGTAAAAACATTTGTTGAAAACAAAACATATAATGGAATATTAGAAATGCAAAAACAAATTATATTAGATTATGAGGAAGATATAACTAAATATGCAGGTGGACTTGATAAAACGAAAATATTAAATGCATACAGAAAGATACCTGTGTTTTTAGGAAATGAAAATAAGAAATTCCAAATTACAAAAATAACACAAGGAGCAAGAAATAGGGAATATGTAGGAATAGTTGAATGGCTATCAAATGCTGGAATTGTTAATATCTGCTATTGTTTAGAACGAGTAGCATTACCATTAAAAGGTAATTATAATCCGGATAATTATAGATTGTATTTTGGAGATCCAGGGTTACTTATTGCATCGTTAGATGAAGAAGCTCAATATGATCTTAGAAACAATAAAAACTTTAATACTTATAAGGGTGCAATATATGAAAATGTTGTGGCTGATATGCTTGTAAAAGAAGGATATAATTTATATTTTTATAAAGATGAAACAGGAAGATTGGAAATGGATTTCTTTTTAAGAGATGTAGAAAGCTTAATACCTTTGGAAGTTAAAGCAAGCGATAATAGTACAATTTCACTTAAGAATTTAATAAATGGTAAGAAATATAAGGATGTAAAATATGGAATAAAACTATGTAATAAAAATATTGGCTTTAATGATGAATTTTATACTTTCCCATATTGCTTGGCGTTTTTATTGAAAAGATTTTTAAAAGAAAAAAATGGAATTATAGATTAGCAGGTAGAAATACTTGCTATTTTTCTGTTCGCAATCATTATTCAAAATTAGTGATTAAAGCTTGCTAACTATTTAACGAATATTTTCTAAAATTTTAGGCTTAATTGTATATTTCATAATTAATCTTACTCCTTACAGTATTGTTTATATTAATCACTTATTAATTGCCAAGACTGTAAATTAGTCAAATAGTATTAAAGTAGTAAATATAATACAACGACATATAAGCGGTAAATAAAAGTACGTATATATATCATAAAAATATGAGATGTATTTTTGTATGTCAAAATGCTTTACCACAAGGAAAATAAGTGACAAATATCACACGATATAGTGGTATATATTAAAATACTCGAGTATAAATCTTTTTATAGATTTAACTTGAGCATTTTTTTGATTATATATTTTTTCTAGGCTGAAAATCTGATGTTTCAGCAAGTTCTTTAAACAAAACTTTTTCAGTAGAAGATAATTCTTTAGGAACAGCTATTTTTATATTTATGACATTTACGAGGTGTTCTATATCTGCAGGAATATTTACTAATGCTGTACCGCCTAAATATTCAATATTAACACTTGTACCTATGATACAGACTTAATAATGTTTAAATTTCCGTCTGTTAGTTTATATACATTATCGAAAATAGTATAATTATTTAATTTGTGCTCGATTACTAAAACGTTTTTTTCTTTCTTTAACTCTAGAATAGTCTTGAAAAATATTTCTTGATTTTCTTTATCAAGACCACTGGTAGGTTCGTCAAATAGATAGATTTTAGCATTTTTAAGTAATCCTCTAGCAAGACTTATACGTTGTTTTTGTCCACCTGAAAGGTTAGAACCATTTTCTAATACAACTGTTTCAAAACCATTAGGTAAATTTATTATTTCTTCATAAATATTAGCAGTTTTACAAACTTGATATATTTGTTCTAATGTGGCATTAGCCTTAACTAATTTTATATTATTTAATATTGTATCATTTATCAAAAAATGTTCTTGATTTATTATACAAATATTATTTCTTAAAAAATTTTGCGTAAAATTATTTATATCTACATTTCCAATATAAATATGATTGTTATCAATTTCTATTAATTTAGATATTATATTAAAGAAAGTTGTTTTACCACTACCAGAGTTACCTATAAATAAAGATAAAGAATTTTCAGGAAGCTCAAGGTTAATGTTTTTCAAAACCTCTGTTTCTGTATCTTTATATTTAAAACACAAATTTTTAATATGTATACTATAACTAGAAACATTATCAATATTTCCCCAATTTTCAACATCTGTATTTTGCAATAATTCATTTATTCTACTAGCTTTGTATTCTCCCGAGATAAAATAGTTTTTATATCTAGCTATATATTCTACTAAATCGTACATAAAACCAATATAATTTATAATTGTAAGTAATGCAACAACAGTAATTGCATCTTTAGGTATTAAAAAGCAAATTGCATACACAATAATAAGGGTTTCTAAAAAGTGTTGTAAGAAGGTTTTTATTCTGCTATAAAAGGCAAAAGTAGCATCTTTTTTCGTAGTTAATTTTGCAATATTATTTGATAAGTAAGATGTGTTGTTTAAAATAATATTTTTAATACCAAGCCCCTTAATATCTTTAATTCCCTTGTAATTTTCATTTGTCTTTGAATTATACTGTTCTTGTAAAGTTTTTAATTCCTTTGTAAATTGCAAATCTTTGTAAGTTTTAGTAATATCAATGAAATACATTACAATTATTCCTATTGTAAATATTAATGCACATTGCCAACTTAAAATGTACATAAATATAAGAAAACTAAAATTGGTCAAACAATCTACAGTTACCCCTAATACGTTTGACAAAAATTGTGAAACTTCTGTCACATCATCATTTATTCTTTCTAAATAATAACCGCTACTATTATTTCGTATATTCATATATTTAATATCAAACATCTTTTGTACAATATCTTTTCGTATATTAGCAGCAATATTATTTGATAAAACAGACGCTAATTTCGACCATAAAAACCAAAATATATGATGAAACAATATGATACACATTATTATTAAACTGCTTTTTATTACAATAATAGGTATCGTATCTGTAATTCCTATTATTCTTTGACTTATAAAATATGGAAGAGCCATTCCTAATGAACTTGCAAGTATCATTACAAGTATAAGCCTTATAATTAATTTCTTTTGTTGTATAAAGTAAATACTAATTGCCTTTAAATTTATATATTTCTTAAACATATTTATTCTCCTTTTCTAGTTTGATTTTCAAGAAAACAAATATATTTTTAGGCAACAAAAAAATCCTTAAGGATAAGGATTGGTATCATATAAAATTGAAATTATTAAATGGTACACAAAACTAACCCAAATAAAATATATTTGTATCTTTTATATTTTCTTGTTTTAGTTTCATTATTGGACACATATTAATAACTCCTTTCATAAATATTTACATTAAATATTATAACAAATTATTAAACATAAGTCAAATTTTTTATGTCTTTATTCTGATTTTTTCAATTTGCTAATTAATTTATCTTTTAACTCAATTCCTTTATCTAATAGTTTTTTAGCTGTTTCATTTCCTTCTATTTTATCCTTTATTTGCTCAACAAGGCTACTTGTTGCAGCTTGTGTAGGAGATATAGGTTTTAAATTTACTTTTAACTTAACTTTTCTATTACCTTCATTATCTTCATCAATATATGCTATTACGTTTTTAATTCTGTTTAAATCATATCCCATTTTTAATAATGTTTTTTGGGCATATTCATCAGTTTGCCAGTTTGCAAACTTGTTTAGAACAATTTGTTCACTATCAATTCCACTAGTATTTTTTTGTTGTACCTTTTTTGTTGTGCTTTTATTCTTGCTTGATTTTTCCATGATTCACCTCTTAATATATTATTGACAGTATTATATAATATATTAACGAATTTTACTATAATTTGAATAAAAAAAGTAAAAAAATATATATTAGTATAAATGGAGGAACTATGTTATCTGATTTAACGCCTGAACAAATAACAATATTAGCAGCAGCTATAAGCTTGGCTATATTTAAAACATTAGATGCATCAGAGGCAAATGCGGTAAATAATTTGCTATCGTTGATTGCATCTAATTTGAGTGTACAATTGGCACAGCAGGCTTTGAATGAAGAAAAACAACAAACAAAAAATAATAAAAATCAAGAAGAGCAAATAGAGGGAACTGATATAACCCCATTATTTACTGTATAAAAAATCATAGAAAAAGAAAAAAAGAAAAAACAGAAACTTTTTAAATTTCTGTTTTGGTTTCTTATTCAACTGTAACTGATTTAGCTAAATTTCTAGGTTTATCAACATCTAATTCTTTATCTTTTGCAATATAATAAGCAAGCAATTGAGCAGGTACTACAGTTAACATTGGAGATATTATAGAAGAACATTGTGGTACTTCTATTAAATAATCATAATATTTTTTATCAACTTTTTGATCTGTTATTAAAACTACTTTTGCCCCTCTTGTTTTAACTTCTTGTATATTTGATAATGACTTATCAAGTAAAGTATTATCTGTAACAATACAAACAACGAATGTATCCTTTTCAATTAAGGCTATAGGTCCGTGTTTTAATTCGCCTGCAGCATAGGCTTCTGAATGTATATATGATATTTCTTTTAATTTCAATGAACCTTCTTGAGCTACTGGAAAATCATTTCCTCTTCCTAAAAAGAACATATCATGCGCATTATACATTTGTTTTGCTATATCTTTAATATTGTCAACTTTTTGTAAAGCTATTTCTATTTTATTAGATATTGATTCAAGTTCTTTATCTAAATCGTTATAATCAAGATTTAAGGCTTTAGCAAATGCAATTGCCAAACAATACATTGCTACTAATTGTGTGTTATATGCTTTAGTTGATGCAACAGCAATTTCAGGACCTGCTTGAGTATACATTACAAAGTCAGCTTCTCTAGAAATTGTACTACCAATAGTGTTAGTTATTGTTAATGTTTTAGCATTGCTCTTTTTAGCTAATCTTAATGCAGCCAATGTATCAGCAGTTTCTCCAGATTGGCTAATAGTTATTACTAAAGTTTTTTCTGTAATAAGAGGCTCTCTATATCTAAACTCTGATGCAATATCTACTTCAGTAGGTATTTTTAAAAGCTTTTCGATAATTTTTCTACCACTTAATCCTGCATTCATAGCTGTACCACAAGCTACAATATATATTTTTTCTATAGACTTAATATATTCAGGAGTAATTCCTAATTCTGCTATTAAATTGTCTTTATCTAATCTATTTCCAATTGTTTTTCTAATAGCTGTAGGTTGCTCGAAGATTTCCTTTAACATAAAATCTTCGTAACCACCTTTTTGGGCAGCTTCAGCTGACCAATCAATTTCTTTGTATTTTTTTTCAATACGTTTTTTAGCCTCATCAAAAAATACAATGTTATCTGGAGTTATTTTTGCAAATTCGTTATCCTCCAATATATAGACCTTGTTTGTATGTTTTAAAAGAGCAGGTATGTCAGATGCAATAAAAAACTCGCCTTCGCCCTCTCCAATTACTAAAGGACTATCTTTTTTAGTAACAATCATTTCATCAGGGTTATCTTTATCAACAACAGCTAAAGCATAACTTCCTTTTAATTCAGCTGTAGCTTTAATTGTTGCATCTACAAAGTCACCAGTTTGATTACAATAATCTTTAATCAAGTTAGGTATTACTTCTGTATCTGTTTGTGATAAAAAGTGATATCCCTTTTTTAATAATGAATCTTTTAAATCTAAATAATTTTCAATAATTCCATTGTGAACAACACCTATTGTATTAGTTGAATCTAAATGGGGGTGTGAATTAACATCAGAAGGTTCTCCGTGAGTAGCCCACCTAGTATGACCAATTCCCACATTCCCAACAATACCCATTTGTTTTGCATTTTTTGCAAGGTTATCAACTCTTCCTTTTGTCTTGCAAATGGAAATTCCTTCAAGCTCATTATTTCCTCTAGTATTATTTAATGTCATAATACCGGCAGAGTCATATCCTCTATATTCTAAAGAGCTAAGTCCATCCAATAAAATGTCAACACCGTCTTTTTTACCTACGTATCCAACGATTCCACACATAATAAAAATCCCTCCTAAAATTGAATTTTAGGCAAGATTAAATAATACTACTTGAAAATAGTCTCTGTTTAATAATTACTTATTATTTTTCTTCTATTTTCTATTGATAGTAGCATACCATTAGAGTATCCGCCGAATCTTTCGATAACTCTAATCCTCGTCAACAAATAGTTGCTTATTTGTCCGGGCGCTTTATTTTTTTATTTCAATAATTATTTAATCTGCTAATTACTATATTATATTACATTTTTTATAAAATGTGCAAATACATAATATGTCAAAAACTAAAGAAATAAAGAAAAAAAAGAACAAAAACCAAAAAAACACAGAGAAAACGATAAGATATCACAAAAATTAATAATAAATTGTAGGCTATAATATATTTGATAATAGTTAAGTATAAGCAAATATGATTTCCACCCAATATACCTAAACATATTAATAAAAGTTTTAAAATTATATGTTTGTTTTATCAAAAGTGATTGTTTTCTATTTTTAATACATTTTTCTATTGAATTATTGACTAAAAGCAATAAAAATGATATATTTGTACGTAGAAAGTCAGGTGGTAGAAAATGAAAAGAATAATGTTTGTTTGTTCACGGAAATATTTGTAGAAGTGTAATGGCTGAATATCTATTTAAAGAAATGCTACAACAAAAAGGTTTGGATAGAAAATATGAAGTTTGTTCTTCGGGAGTATTTGCATATAATGGGCAAACACCACCAAAAGAAACTATAGATACGATGATGAGTAGAAGTATAGATGTTTCTAATCACTTGGCTACACCTACTGATTTGTCAAACGTATATAATATGGATTTGATTTTATGTATGACAAATGCTCAAAAGTTACAATTATGGACAAGATACAAAGAATTAAAGGATAGAATATATACATTAAAGGAATATGTTATTTATGATGATAACAAAAATGTTGATGTAGATATTGAGGATCCATATAAAGGTTCGTGGGCAATATACCTAGAATGTTTAAGACAGATTGATATTTGTTTGAATAAATTAATAGGAATTATAGAATAATATAAATAACATAAGATAAAGAAACGGAAGGTACAAATATATGTTAATGGATTGTGTAATAGGGTTTGCTATTGCTTTTGTTGTATCGTTTGTAGCAACTCCTTTTGTAAGAAAAATAGCTATAAAGATTGGAGCGATAGATGTTCCAAAGGATGATAGGCGTATGCATAAAAATCCAGTTCCAAGAATGGGTGGTTTAGCTATATTTATTGGAATAATTGTTGCAATAGTATATAGTATTGTTGCAAGTATCATAGAGTCTAATGGAATTATATTTTATGACAGAATAGTGGGCTTTATACTTGGTGCTACTATAATAGTTATAATGGGAATATGTGATGATAGAAAACCTATCAAAGCAATATATAAATTAATTATACAAATAGTAGCTGCTTGCATTGCGGTATATTTTGGCGTAAGAATAGGACCTATAGCAATTCCATTTTTAGATGAAACATATTTTATGCTAGGAATGTTAGAAATACCACTTACCATTATATGGATAGTAGGAATAACAAATGCTATAAACTTTATAGATGGACTAGATGGTTTGGCAACAGGAATTACTTGTATATCAAGCGTATCACTACTATTTATATTCTTACTTACAGGTCAAAGTGTAGAGGCAATATTTTTAGCAGCTATTATGGTTGGAGCAACAATGGGATTTTTGCCATTCAATTTTAATCCTGCCAAAATATTTATGGGAGATACGGGTTCAAACTTTTTGGGATTTTCGTTAGCAATATTGTCAATATTAGGATTAGCAAAAACATATACGGCAATATCTGTATTAGTCCCTATAATTATCCTAGCTGTCCCTATATTTGATACAGGTTTTGCTATCATTAGAAGAATAATAAACAAAAAATCTCCTATGGAGGCAGACAAAGGACATATACATCATAAACTAATTGAAGCTGGATTATCTACAAGACAAGCTGTGTTTGTGCTATATGCAATTTGTGCACTATTAGGAATGTTAGCAATAGTTTTAGTTGATAGTTCATTATGGAAGGTTATCATTTTAATAATAGCAATATTAGTATTTATGTATGCAGGAATAAAACACATGGGATATGATGATATGAAAGAATTAGAATTACCTAATAATACAAATGAAAAAGACAAAAAAGAATAAGATATATTAGGAGGAAATAAGATGAGAATTAAAGTTATGTCGGTTTTTGGTACTAGACCAGAAGCAATAAAAATGGCACCTTTGGTTAAGGAGCTACAAAAAAGAAATGAGATTGATGTTAAGGTGTGTGTAACAGCACAACATAGAGAAATGTTAGACCAGGTATTAGAAATATTTAAAATTATACCTGATTATGATTTGGATATAATGACTAAAGGTCAAACTTTAGCAGGAATTACTACAAAAGCATTAGAAGGCTTATGCGAGGTAATGGAAAAAGAAAAACCAGATTTAGTATTGGTTCATGGAGATACAACTACAACTTTTGTAGCTAGCTTAGCAGCTTTCTATAACAAAATAAAGGTTGGGCATGTAGAAGCGGGATTACGTACATACGATAAGTATTCGCCTTATCCAGAAGAAATGAATAGAAAGTTAACAACTGCTTTAGCTGATATATTTTTTGCACCAACAGAAAATAATAAGAATAATTTGATAAAAGAGGGAATTGATGCAAGTAAGATATATGTTACAGGCAATACAGCGGTAGATGCAATGAGATATACTGTAAATAAAGAATATAAATTTGATAATCCAGAATTGCAAAACGTTAATTTCGAAAATAAAAAGGCAATATTAGTTACAGCACATAGAAGAGAAAATTTAGGAGAACCATTAGAAAATATTTGTATGGCAATAAAGCAAGTTGTACAAGAAAATGAAGATGTAGAAGTGGTGTATCCTGTACACTTAAATCCAATTGTACAAAATACAGCCAAAAGCATACTTGGAAATATGGATAGAGTGCATTTAATAAAACCATTAGATGCAATGATTTTCCAAAATGTTATGGATAGGTCATATATGGTAATGACAGATTCGGGTGGAGTTCAAGAAGAGGCACCTTCTGTAGGAAAACCTGTTTTAGTATTAAGGAGTGAAACAGAAAGACCAGAAGCCATTAAAACAGGCACTTTAAAATTAGCAGGTACTAATACTAATGAAATAGTTAAATTGGCAAATGAATTGTTAAATGATGAAAATGAATATAAAAGAATGAGTAATGCAAAAAATCCATACGGAGATGGAGAGGCTAGTCAAAGAATAAGTGATAGTATCCTATACTCATTTAATATAAAAAATGAAAAACCAAATGAATTTAAAATATAGAAAAAATCACTTCAAAAGTGATTTTTTTCTATAGTAATAATACCCCCAAGTTGTTATAATCATCAGCACTTAATAAAATTAAATCTGAGAAAAACACGACAGTATCATTAATGTTTTTAGAGTAGAACCTAAATAATGTGTTGTTAGTATTACCAATTTCATAGGCAAAATAGCAGTTGTCTCAAAATGTTAATCCTTTTTTTAAGATTGTAAGTTTAGAATAGTTGTAATGATAATTGGTTGAGGAATTATCAATAGAAACTACAATTACTGATTCAGAGCTGTTATCTAGCTTATATATATTAGAAATTGGATAAGTTTCTATAATAGTGTTTTGACTTGGGGTATTTTTTGTTGCCAAAAGAAAATCAATAACATCTTGGTGTTTGGGTTCTACATTGCTTTTTTCAAAACTAGTGCATCCCAAAAATATACTTGCTATTACTATAAAAGTAATGATGCAACATAACAAAAGTTTAATTTTCATAATGTAATTATAGCAAAATATTTGTGACAAAACAAGTGTTAACATAAAAAAGATTGACAAAGTAAACATAATTATGATATAATGTTGTTATATGGAAGAAAACTTATTAGAAAAAACATCTGTGTATACAGGAAGTTAACAACAACAGAACGATTAATTCATTCTGTTGAAAGAATAATGCGTTCTGTTGATCGATTAATGTATTCTATAGGCATATCTATTGTAGATATACTTATGTATATATTTATAGCTATATTTATAGCTATATTTATAGTAGCGTGTTATATCTCGTTATTTAACCTTTATTTGTTGCCTTTGAACATGTTATGTATTGCAGGGCTTTATCCAGTTGCAGACATTGTTTTGGATAAATATACTCATGACTCTAGGTGGGTAAAGTATAGGAATACCCATGGCGCAGTAATTGCAGTGTTTTTTGCACTTTTTTATAGTGCAATGTCATTAAATTTTTCTTTTGATAGTTTCATGCATTGGGGTATTATCGTAGGAATTCATACGTTTGTCACGACTGGTGTTATAGTAGTATGGGCATTACTTATAAATAAAGTTTATATTTACAACCATTGGTAATTGATATAAAGTTCATATTTACTACTACGGCCACTAATTCATAATTTTTTTAAAAACATAATTTATTATTTAGTTATGTTTTTTATTTTGTATAATTTAACATGTTAACATAATTTGTTAATATAAAATTATCGTAGGCAAAAGTCTACTAATTTTTTTCAAAAAAGTATTGAAAAAAGCATAGAGTATCCTATACAATTGTAATTGAGAAAAACAATGAAAGGAAAACATGTTTAAAGATATAATAACAAAAAAATTAAAATTACATTTTTATGCCCAAAATTATTTTATTAAAATTAATTTTTACCAAATGTTCATTTTTCAATATTAAAATTTATAGGAATTTTATACATTTTTAAAAATACAGTATTTTCAAAAACGTTTGTAATTCCTAGTATGAATGTATTTGAATAAAGTTAGAATGATTTTTCATGTCCTTATCCTGTGTTAACATAAAAAGGACTTGTACTTTGTGAGAATATATAGTATAATATATAGGTAATTAAAAAATATAAAACCATATCATTTTATATGGTAGGAGTAGATATGAAAAGAAAAACCATGTTCCTTCAGCTAACAAAAACTAAAAAAGTAGCTATATGGGAACGAGGCGGAATGTCTGAAACTACTGGTGCAGCAATTGTTGTGGCTAGAGCAGATGGGTCAAGAAAAAACTCTATAGCAGTTAATTCCATACCTAATGGCAGACATGCGTTAATATTGGTTAATCAAAACGATATAATTGTTACTGTTAAGTACATAGACTATATGTATAAAATTTCAATATATCGAATTCAAACAATTAATGTTGAAACAAGAAGAGCTAGTATGTTAGAAATTGCAACATTTGATAATCTTAAATGGGATGATGAGATTGTTGCCCAAACATACTCTCAAGTAGTAGAACAAGCAAAAAAGCTTGCTACAACCAAGTATTGTGTTGAACCAGTTTATTGCAAGTATATTAAAAATTGAGGCAAAAATGAAGAAGTACGAAACGCTAAAATGTTATATTACCCCATTTGTAACTGCAGCTTGGGAACAAGGTGGCAAAGGTAAATTTAGTTCACACGCTGTTATAATTGGAAATGAAAAAGGAGAAATAACTAAACCTTTAGCAGTTAAAGAAAAAACAAATGTGTATAATGACTGCTAGGCATTATTTGCTATAAGCAAAGGGTGCATTATTGGAATTGCACACAATAGTGATTCAACTACATTAAAAAATCTTGAAGTTGGAGTTTATAGAGTAACTAGTATTGATACCAAAAAAGAAATTGCTAGATGTACGTTAATTACAGCTTATAGCAATGGACAATGGACAGATGATTTGAAAAAATCAAGCTATAACAGTTTGATTAAAAAAGTTTTAAGAAAAGTGACAAGTTCACAGTGCTTAAAATCAGTTTATTATTTAAAAGAAACCTAAATATATTAGGCTTCTTTTTTGTAGTATATCTCTTATTTGTTCTTTGGTTAAATTCTTCAATTCTTCTTTCGTTAAAATGAAAAAATTAGAAAAAAGATATTGAACATTTCGAGGAAATAGTTTATTATAGTATATTATAAAGAAAAATAAAATCACACAGTTAAATGGAGATAATAGATGTGGTAATACGATAAACATATAAAAGGAGTAGTAAAAAATGGTAATGAGAGCTAAAACGGTTGAGGCTGTACACACACACACACACACACAATTGGATATGATTTACAATTAAAGTTTGAAGAAAAATTCAAACTTGGTTTAGTATGTAAAAAAATAAAGAGGAAAAAGAAAATAAAACTAGAGTGACATACAATAAAAAGTATGTACTTTAGTTTTTTATATTGTAAAAATAAGGAAAAGGAGAGAAAGAGAAGTGAAAAAAGGAATAAGTTTAGTAGCATTAGTAATAACAATAATTGTGTTATTAATATTAGTAGGAGCGGTAATATTAGCAAGTAGAATGGTAAATGATAAAGCACGATTAACTGTCTTTTTTAATAATGTATTGCAAATACAAGATGCAACAACAATAAAGATGTTAAATAATGCATCGGAATACGCAGAAGAGAATACCCCACTATACAAATGGGTAGGAGTAGCAAGTGGATATACACAAGAAGATGCAAAAAATGGAGTAGAGATACCATTTAGAGTAATGACAAATGGACCAGAAGTGCCATTAGTAATAATAGATAGAGGAATATTAAACCAAACAACATTACCAGAAGAAGAGAAGTCGAAATATTTTGTAGACGAAAATGGAATAGTATATTATGCAGGCTTTGAATACGACGGAAACACATACTATAACAGGAATACAACAAGTGAAGGAACAGACAAAGAAATAATAGGAGATATAACAAGACCAACTGTAAGAATAACAGCAGATACAACAGATATAACAAATG
>CALYAQ010000010.1 GCA_944393615.1 uncultured Clostridia bacterium | reverse complement strand
GACTCGGTTCATTATGTCTATTTTTCTTGGTATCTACTTTAATTTTACACTATTTTCAAAAAAAAGCAATACTTTTTGTTAAAATATTGCTTAATTTGTTGCATTTTTTCTTACAACTTGCATTTACCTTACAGAATTGCATTTACTTTTTCAGTTGACCAAAAAGTGAGAAAAAATTATCATATCACAATTATCATTTATTCTATTTCACATTTAGCATATATCCTATTTTTTGCTATATACAATTACTTTTTATTATTCAAATTATAATAAACTTTTTCATTTTTTATATCTATACCAGTGTATACAATCTTTGGTATACATATAAATACACAGTAATATATATGGGGAAAATTAATAATTTCTAGTCAATATATGTTAGAAAAAACATTACAAATACAACAAATGTCATAACTGCTTTTATAGTAAATCTAAATGTCTTATGCCATTTTACTTAACAATAGGTTTCTAGCATCATTTTCAAATTAGATTAAATTGTAATATATACAATTTTTTTGAAAAAAATACCCATACCTATACATTATATTCTTTGTATATAAATACAACTAAAATTCATATTTTTACATTGTCATATTTTCTAGAAAAAAAATAGTAGTTAACTATTCTTTCATATATATTACTCCTAAAATATTTCCATAATTCAAGTCTTTAATTTTAAATGCTCTTGTAGGCGCGCATTCGCAAAAAACGAAACCATAAACCTCATTATCTGATTGTCGTTTATATACCACTTTTTCACTCAATGTATTCAAACTAAATTGGTCATTTAAAAATACAGACCCTAATTTTTCAAAGTCATAATAATTGTCAAATTCCCTACTATATACATATAGTCTAGGATCAAACAATATATCATTATACTCTTGCAATTCAAATAACAATAAATCTATCGTTATTGTATTGAGATTAGATAATACACCTCTAAACTCATTAAGATTTTGAACAGGTAATGTATGCATATTAGAATTATATATCAAATTAATTTTTTTGTCTATATTCAAAAAGAAAAAAATATAGAATTAGGACTTAATTCTATACTTTTGCGTAAATTCAAATAACTCTTCTATAATTGTTCCGGTATACATATATCTATCCTCTTGCATAAATATATCTAATACCGTATTTACTCCATTATCAATTATTTTTTTAACCTCTTGACTACTTAATACTTTAATAGTAGCATTTATAACTGTACATTTTTCTTCATCTGAATACTTTTTTAGCTGTAATATACAATCATATTTATCACATAAAAATGCAAACTGTGCCTCTGGAGTTTTTTTCTCATTAAATTCATCTATTAACTCTACAAAAATTTTTGAATACGGAAATCTTGACCCAAGAATTTTATCTACTGCTTCATTTCCTTGTCTTAATTTCTCTTCTTCAGAAACATTATCAATAGGTGTATAATCGCCTATAATTACTTCTTCTGTTTCATGTAATGATAACATAGATAAAACTTTGAAAATATCAAGTTGCAAATTCAACTGTGAATATATTGCAACAGCTATCATTTGTGCACCAAAAATATGCTCTGCTATCGATTCGACCCTTGTATTAGAAACGTTCCAATATATCCATCCCTGTCTTATTTTATTTTTAAGAGCTGTAACATCATAATAGAAGTCTAATACATTTTCTATTGATTTGTATTGCATACTCTACCTCTTAAAGTGGTAAGCTTATAATAATATTTTAATATAATATTATACCATATTAAAATACAAAAATCAATTTTCTTTCATTCCTTGACTAATATACTATTTCTTAGTATAATGTATAAAGATTAAATACGAGGTGAAAATATGAAAATAAATGTAAATTCTGTTAGGGGAACTAAAGACTATTTACCTAACGAAATGGAAATTAGGCAACATATCATAGACATTATATTATCAACATATAAAAGCAATGGCTTTCAACATATAAAAACTCCTATTCTTGAAAGTATTGACTTATTAAGCGGTGGAGATTCTGGAGATAATCAAAAGTTAATGTTTAAAACTCTTAAACGTGGCGAAAAACTTGATTTAACTAAATCTAATTTATGTGAGAAAGATTTATGCGAAGAAGGTTTAAGATACGATTTAACAGTACCTTTAGCTAGATTTTTCTCTAAAAACCGTGAAGAACTTTCTTTTCCTTTTAAATCTATACAAATAGATGAATCTTTCAGGGCAGAAAGACCTCAAAGAGGTCGTAATAGACAATTTACACAATGTGATATAGATATATTAGGAGATAGCACTATTACAGCAGAAATAGAAATATTATTAACAACAATGCAAGCATATAAAAAGATTGGCTTCAACAGTATTACTTTAAAAATAAATGATAGAAGAATTTTAAATAGCATAATATTATTTTCAGGTTTTGATAATAGTAATATTATTGATATATGCATTAGCCTTGATAAAATTGATAAAATAGGCATTGAAGGTGTTAAACAAGAACTAATAAATAAAGATTATTCTATTGAAAATATAGATAAATTATTAAATATAATTTCTCAAATACAAATTAACGGTATTAATTGCCTTTCAAATTACGGTGTAGATAATAATGTAATAGATGATTTAAAAATGGTTTTAGAAATTGTAAACAATAATTGCTATGATAATTTTTCCGTTATATTTGATATTTCAATTATTCGTGGGCAAGGATATTATACTGGTTTAGTATTTGAAGCTTATTCAAATGATTTTGATTACACAAGTGCATTAGGTGGTGGTGGAAGATATGACAATATGATAGAAAAAATATCAGGTACATACGTTCCCGCTGTTGGTTTTAGTATCGGATTAGATGCAATAACTATGTTAATGTTAGAAAACAAAGAAAATTATCTAAACACAAAAACAATTGCTTTATTCTATGATAAAACAGATAGTTTGTCAGATTTATTTAAAATAAAAATTAATTTAATAAATGAATATAACGTTTCAGTATTTAAGTATCCTAAAAATATGTCTGCAACATTAAATAAATTATTAAAAAATAATTTTTATGGATATGCTTATTTAAAGGACTGTTTAAATGGTAATATTGATATAAAAAAATTAAAAAATAAATAAAAAAAGTGTGGTACATTATATATTTTGTATCACACTTTATTTTTTAGTTTGGTCCTACTATATTACCATCTTTTGTTATAAAAGCTTCATATATCGCTACTGCAGCTCCTATTTCGCTACTTTTTTCTACTAAATTTGTAATTCCTTTATCTATTTTACTACCATTTACATTTGGTAATGTTATAAAGCTTTCTTGGCTAGCATAACCTTCTTGTAGCCATTTGTTTATCTCTTCTTTATTAGGCAATTGATATGATAAATACTCTTTACCCTGACTATCCTTTGTTTTTATTTCAAAAAACACTATTATATAACCGTCTACATCTTGCTGTAAATTTATATGTTGCATTTTGCCTTGAGCATTGTATAATGATTGTCCATATTCAACTATTCTCGTTGTTGTTGGTAAATAAAATTCTCCATACCATTTAGATATTGATTTTGAAAAAATCAACTCTCCACCTGCATCTTGTAATATCTGTTCTGGTGTTTTTGTTCCATATACTTCATACTCAGAATATTCTTTTGATTGATTGTCTCTTAATCTTACATATTCATCTAATACTATTTTGCCTACATTACCTATTTGTCTAGTTAAGTTATAGTTAGTAGTTGCCATGTTCGCTATTGGTAAATATTTACTCATTAACTTTCCACTTGCTATTGCCTCATGTATTTTTTTAGTCAACTCTATTTCTTCTACATCTATATATGGTAATTCTCCTGGTTTTGTCATTGTTGTTGTAACTCTTGTAGTGCTATTTGCAGTCATTTTCTCATATTGATTTCCGTCTTTTTGGTAATAAATATCTATTGGTATTAATTCGCCTTGATTATATTTTACTCCACTACTTCTTGATACATATTCTTTACCTTTTGTTACAAAATATGCATGAGGAATTATTTCTACTTCACTACTCTTTTCTCCTTTAGTTATTAATGTGTATTTCATCTTGTACCCTAATTTTATTCCATAATTGTAGTTTTTGTTAAATGTATTTTCTCCTTTTTGACCATAAGGCAGGTCTTTTGTTTCCAAACCACTAAATGTACTTTCCATCATATACCTAAACCCATCATCATCTGTGTATTCAATTTTAAAGCCACCTAATTTTCCTACAACTTTACTGTTTATATAATCAAACGCTCTATGGTCATAGCTTTCTTTATTATATAATACATTGTCATTTTCAGGTTTATTTTCTTCAGGATAATCATTATTAAAATTTGATTGATATCTTCCTAATTCAATAACACTTGTATTTGGGTCATTTTCAGCTCTTGCTCTTACTACAATCACGTTGTTTAGTAATTCTTGATCTGTCGTTGATTTTTGTAAATAATATTCTCCTTCATTTGCCCATACAGGTATTTTAAATGTTAATTTATATTCCATTTTTTGTTCTTCGCCTTCAGCTACAACATCTTGTGAAGGTTCTTCATCAACTGGTACCCATGTTCTTGCTTTATATATTTCATACGTTTTATTTCCTGTTTTTTTATCTTCAATTACTTTATATACATCGTATGGAAAAGATACTTCATATTCTGCCCATTTACCATAATCTTTTTCTTCTCCACCTTCACTATATCCTTGTGTATCTCTATGTATTCCTACACTTTCTAAATCTATAACGTATTCTCTATCAAGCTCTAATTCATAAATTGGTTTTGTTTCTTTTACTGTATCGTCTATTTGAGTTATAAAGTTCATATTAGTTCTTATATGTAAATTAGAACCTGTAGTATGTCTCTCCATATGGAAAAAATCAAAAGATATGATATCCCCTTCTGATATATCTAAACCATATTTCTTAATATGATCTGATACATAAACTATATCTTTTAGCGCTCCATGAGTTCCACCAATGTCTAATGCTAATTTATCTCCAATAAATACCCATACATCATCATCTCCTGTAAATTCAAAGTATTCATCTCCTGTATATAAAAATTGAGAACTCATTTGTGTTGTAAAATGGAAGTTATGGTTTGTATAATTTCCAAATCCTTTTCCGTCAATTGGGAAAAATGCACTTGAAGAATATGTATATTCGCCTAAGCCGTCATTTGTTAACGTTATTTCTATTGGAATTGCTATGTTTTTTCCTTCAACAGTATGGAAAAAATTATACAATTCACCTTGGGCTACACTAGAATCTCTTTGTAAAGATTGCCAAACACTCAAATTATATACTGGCGTTCTATCTGATTGAAGTGTTTGACCTACAAGCCCCTTTGTTAGCCCGTCGTTATAACTTCCATCTTCAAAAAATTTTCCATCTGCTCTAAAATCTCTTATAGTTGCATTAAGCACAATATCTTCTGCTTCTTCGTCAACGATATATCTTTTTGTAGCTATCTCTGTTGTTATTTCTTTTCCTTTTATTGGCTCTTGTCCTTTTTCTGCATCATATATTACCTGTGTTTCGACAATATTATCTATTCCTTTTTCTTCTATATATACTGGAGTATGTACTACTACCGAATTTACATCCTCTGATATAAACATGTATATTCCGTCATCTTTTGGTGTTTCCTCTGGTTCTGTTGGTGTATATTCCCCTGAAGTATCTACATTTGGTGGCTCAGGGTCGCTAGGTTCTACAGGATCAGGTGGCTCTACGGGATCAGGTGGTTGTGTAGTACTAGCATCTGGGCTTGAGTATTCAACTATTAAATGTATTGCATCTAATGAATCTGAAGGTGCTGTTATTGTCCTTACATAATTCGAACCTGATCTTGGAAGATTAACTCCCATATGGTCTGCTGCTGTCCCTTTTCCTGTATGACAGTTTTTATAATAGTACGTGCATACCTTACCGCTACTATTTGCATAAGTAAATTTCTCCTCAATTTGTATTTTTATTGAACCCCCTTGACTTACAGTCTTTTTTTCAGTAGGCTTTATTTGTCTACTTGTATCAGAATACGATTTCACACAAGCACTATCATAATAATTATGACTTGAAGCACCTTTATCTGTTAGCATATAGTGTATATATACAGATATAGCTACACCTGCATAATTCTTATCTCCACCATAAGTTGGCGATGTTTGTTCTGATACATCATAGAAAATATATATCGTTGTTGTTCTACCACTTGATGATAAATTAAACGAATTTCTAGCTGTCGATATAGTTGAATTTATTGAAAACTCTCTAGTATCTTGTAAATTGCTATTTGAACTTGATGCAACACGCATTATAGCTTTGGTTGGCGTTATTTTTTTTCCTTCATTTGATACTATTTTTGCAATTTGATAAAAAGTGTTACTACTTGTTTCCGCAACTGATGTTGCACTTGCTACAGTAGTATAGTTTGTTAAACTCGTACCCTTGACATGATATACTGTGGCTCCATATGAAACTGTTGACATTATCAAAAAGGCTACAAAAAACATTATACTTAATATAACTATTTTATTTATAAATTTTACTTGTTCCATTTTTTCTCCTTTCTATACTATATTTTTTGTAAGAATGGTAAAGGCTCACTTGCTGGAAAACCTGGTACTCCTGCTCCCCTTATACCACTTATTAAGCTATCATCTGCTCTTTTATAGTATCCTTCTATATGCGAATCATATTCTTCATTAGATACACTTGTTGGTACATCTATTAACCATCTTAATATTTCTAAAATATTTTGTTCATTTGCTGTTTCTGCTGGTGATTTTGTTTCTGCTACATCTTCTGCATTATTTGTTCTTGCTGTTGATAATTCCATTAAATATACTGTATGTTCTTCTCCTGTATTTTGGTCAATATATCTTCCATGGAATATTTCATCATTTTCTACTGTTAATACTGTCTTATCACTTGCTTCTTTCCATATTTTATTACTTTCATTATTATTGCTATATGCCTTTATTTCACTGTTTGTTTGTGTCTTATTCTTTATACTACTACTACTACCCAAACTACTTACACTCACTCCTAGTTCTTGTGCTGCTTGTTCCTTAGCATCTTCTTTTGATGTTGCTGTTCTTGTAAGTTTTATTTGCATTTCTCCTTCTTTCGCCGTCATATGATTTGGTACACTATTACCATTTAATGTTAATCTCATATGCTCGCCATTATATGCATCTGTATGGTCTCCTGGACATTTTACACCATTTGCCAATTGTAAGTCCCCTTCATACATTGTTACTCGTCCTGCTCCTGTTAACGTTGCATTTACAACATCAGCTCTTATTAACTGATATGCGTCATATGCTGTTACTATATAATATACATAATTTCTTTCATATTGATATACTCTTTCTACTGTATATGTTCCTGTTTTACTTACCTCTTCTCCATTTACTTCTTCTGTATATGGATAACTATATTCTGTTGTTACTGTTACATCATAATATTTTACTCCTTCTATTTTGTTATACCCTAATCTATACATATTAAATGTTATTTCTAAATAGCACCATTGTGTTTCGCTTGTTGGTATTCCAAAATATTTATCTCCCACATGTAAATTATTATATTTTTCATTTCCTACTTCATCTGACCTTATCATTGCTCTTGCTAATGGGTTTAAATGTTCCAATTTAAAACCTGTTCTTGTTTCACTATCTACTCCATTTTGTACATCTGGTTCTTCATATACTGGTGGTGTATACGGTTCGTCTGGAGTTACTTCATACGGTGGTTCGTATGGTTCAGTATAGTCATCATCTTCTTCATTTACGCTCCCTTTACATTCCACAACTATATGCAATTCTCCATTTAACTGGCTTAATGTGTATGTAGCTTTTTTAGCTGAACTTGCATTTTCATTTGCTTTTCTATATGTTGTATATTCGGTGGGTTCTACTACAGTAACATTACCACTTGCATCTAATGTTACTGTAAATGAATACCCACTTTTAGTTAATGCTTGCGTACTATCTGAAGAATTATACATAATATGCAATGCTTTATCACTACCCACATATGAACCTATTGCTACTTTAGGTGCATTTCCAACATCTACATATATTTTTTGTGTGCCTTCTTTAACAGTTCTTGATGATGTTCTTAATACCTTGCTTGAACTACTATATGATGTACAATATGGTGATGAACTTGAAGTATGCGCTTTTTCTGATGCTACATAATCTATGCATACATTTAATGTTCCTGGTTCAACGGGTGGTTTTGTTGGTTCAACAACTTCGTAATATATATATATCATATCATTACTTGCATCCCAACCTGTATATAGCTTATCATAAGCTTCATATACATTTTCATTTATTCCTACTGAAACTATTTCATCTCCTCCACCAAACAACGCCCCTAAAGGATCAGTTAAATAAAATTCTGCTCTTACAGGTTTTATACTTACTCCGTTATATATACCATTATTGCCTTTACTTTTGGCAATATCTGCAAAAGTTTTATTTTTCATTCCGTCACTTCTTATATCTATTTGAGTTGTACTACATACAGCATCAGATACAGAAAGAGGGGATCCTCCTTCTATAATATGTCTTACTAACATATCATCAAGACCTTCTCCCCAAGCATATACTTCACTACTTAATGTTAAAAACATAATAATACTAAAAAAAATGGTTATTCCTACTTTGTTTAACATACTCAACTTACACATTTCAATCCTCCTATATATTATATAGATATATACTAATTCATTTGTTTGAAAAAGTCAATTAAAGAATAAAAATGTCAGGATAAAGACATAAAAAAAAATAAAAAATCTCTTATAACTGTGTATTATCAACAGTTATATAAATTTACAAACTTAAAATTACATTTTTATGCTAAATAATATTTTATTAAAGTTAAGTTTTAGCAAATGTTCATTTTTCAATATTAAAATTTGTAGGAATTTTATACAATTTTTAAAACACTGTTTTTTTCAATACTTACAGCGTATTTTTGCATTTCAAAGCACTTGTAACCATTGGTGCAAGTGTATTTGAATGGTTTCGAAATTATTTTTTCAAATTATTTTTCACATATCTTTTTGACATAAAAATTGACAATATAGTATAAGAATGGTATAATATATATGTATGAAGAAAATTATGTTTCTTTTAGCAATTGCACTTATTGTAATTGCAACAGTATTAGGAGCAGGCTGTATAAACAAAAACGAACAGCAGGAAGAAGTGCCTATTGAAAAAGAATATGATACATCTGTATATGATTTAAAAGACGAAGTAAAGGATACAGATGATAAAACTATTGTTACAAGAACATATAGTTTTGAGTATAAAGGGAACACATATACAGTAGAAGTAAATGTTCCGCAGTATCGACTAAACAATTATAAGGCGAATACATATAAGCTCTATAATTATCAAAGGGGTTTTGTAAAAGATGTATACCTTAAAGATGTAGTAGAACAGATAACTAATCAAGCAAACACAGATGATAGACAAGAACTAGCAAAGTTATTGATATATTTTGTGAAATCTTCAATTTCGTATGGTTATGATATAAACGTACACGGTCAAGAAGATTATTGGGCATATCCAGTAGAAACATTAATTAATGGTAAAGGCGATTGTGATTGTTATGGTAATTTAATGACAGCGTTATTAAGAACAGCAGGTTATGATGCAATTACTATTTACCATAAAGCAGGTAATATTTCACATGTAGCAACATTAGTTAGTGATATTGAACCATATATGCCAAAAGATTTCATACCGTCTGACGATTGGGATAAAACGTACTATACTATTGAGTATAAAGACAAAAGTTATTATTATCTTGATTCAAGCGGTACATTAGGAGTAGGGTATGCAACAAGTCGTGATGATATAAAGCAGTGGTATAGCATATACGATGAAACTTATGTTTCTGTATATGAAAATGGAGTATTTAATGAGGAATTTGGATTTAGTATGTACAACTGGGTAGGATAACTTAAATAAGTTTACCTATCTTTTTTATATGCACCTAGAAATAATTGTATAAACTAAAAGGTTATATAAAAGAAATGACAAAATTAGAAAATATATAGAAATAATCTAAGATAGCAAATTAAAAATGTATAGTAGAAACATAAAAAACACCTATATATAAAGAAAATTAAACCGCTATTGGAAACGTAAACATTATCATTTTGCGAATTGAAGTAGAATTTTTAACAAATTTTTTCAAGAACTTGAAAAAATTTACATAATATGTTAAAATAGTAATATGTAAATTTTGAAAGGAGTCGATAATAGTGAATACAAATCAAATTCTACCAAAAACACTTACATATTAATTCTACCAAAAAAGCACTTAGTTGTACATTATTACTACTTGTAACACTAAAATATATTTATCTATTATATACTTGCATTTACTTTTTCAATTATCG
>CALYAQ010000009.1 GCA_944393615.1 uncultured Clostridia bacterium | reverse complement strand
TTTGCCCTAGATTATTATTTAGCTTGAAATGAACTTATAAATTGAACCGCCGTATGCCGAACGGCACGTACGGTGGTGTGAGAGGGAATAAATAAAATTATTATTTATTCTCTACTCGATTTGCTTTTTTCGTTGACTTAATAATTATTTTGATGTAAAATATTACATAAAGAAATGAGGTGTAGAAAATGGCAAAAGCAATGGTAGCAATTATAGGAAGGCCTAATGTAGGGAAATCTACCTTTTTTAATTATTTAGCAGGAGAAAAAATATCAATAGTAGAAGATCAACCAGGAGTTACAAGGGATAGAATATTAACAGATTGTGATTGGAGAGGTAGAACATTTACAATTATAGATACTGGTGGAATAGAAACAAAAAGTAATGAACCTTTAAGTCAACATATGAAAAGGCAAGCACAAATGGCTATGGAAATGGCTGATGTAATAGTATTCCTTACAGATTTAAAGCAAGGTGTTACAGCTGACGACAAAGAAGTAGCTAATATGATAAGAAGACTTAAGAAACCAGTGGTTTTGCTAGTTAATAAAGCTGATAAAACAGGAAAAGCCCCTGATGAAATATTTGAATTCTATAATCTGGGTTTGGGAGAACCTTTTCCAATATCTTGTATAAATGGGCTTGGAATAGGTGATGCGTTAGATGAGATATATAACAACTTGCCTGAAGATATTGATGAAAATTATGACGAGGATTTAGTCAAAGTTGCAATTATAGGAAAGCCTAATGTGGGCAAGTCTTCATTAGTCAATAAAATACTTGGAGAAGAAAGGGTTATTGTAAGTGATATTGCAGGAACTACAAGAGATGCGGTGGATTCGTACTTTGAAAATGATTTTGGTAAGTATGTATTTATAGATACTGCGGGCATAAGAAAGAAAAGTAAGGTGGACGAAAAAATTGAAAGGTATAGTGTTATACGTAGTAAGACTGCAATAGAAAGAGCAGATGTATGCCTAGTTTTAATTGATGCAGAAGAAGGGGTTACAGACCAAGATACTAAAATTGCAGGTGAGGCACATGAAGCGGGCAAGGGTGTTATAATTGTTGTAAATAAGTGGGATAAAATACAAAAAGATACGGGAACATTAGAAAAATATAAAAAGACAGTATATGAAAAGTTAGCATATTTAACGTATGCACCAATAGTATTTATATCAGCACAGACAGGACAAAGAGTAAGTGATTTGTTTGAAAAGATAAATTATGTGTTTGCACAAAATTCACTTAGAGTATCAACTTCAGCACTAAATAATATTTTAAACGAAGCTATTGCTATGGTTCAACCACCAAGTGATAAGGGAAAAAGATTAAAGGTATATTATATGACTCAAGCAAGTATTAGACCGCCAACCTTTGTTATATTTGTAAATAATAAAGATTTGATGCACTTTTCATATCAAAGATATATTGAAAATCAAATAAGAAAAAATTTCGGTATGGAAGGAACACCTATTAGGTTTGTAATACGTGAAAGGGGAGAAGAATAAAAATGTTTTGGTATATATTTATAATTATTGTAGCATATTTAATTGGTAGTATAAATTTATCTATAATTTTATCTAAAAAAATGACAGGAACAGATATAAGAACTCAAGGAAGTGGAAATGCAGGTGCAACAAATACTTTAAGAACTATGGGAAAAAAAGCAGCTGTAATAGTCCTATTATTCGATATATTAAAAGGTGTAGCAGTCGTATTGATGGCAAGGTTAATGTCAGGCTTAAGCTTAGACCCTGTATTATTTGTTCAACTAGCAGCTATTGCTGTAATATTAGGACACAATTTTCCAATATATTATGGCTTTAAAGGTGGTAAGGGTGTAGCAACATCATTAGGAGTAATTACAGTTTTAAACCCAATGATTGGTGTGATATGTTTAGTTTTTGCAGTAGTAATTATGGTAATAACCAAAATGGTTTCATTAGGATGTATTTTAGCAGCAGTATTATATCCTATACTAATTTTATTCCTAGATCACCAATATTTCATATTTGCATTAATCATAGCAGTTTTATTAATATTTAGACATAGAAGTAATATAAAGAGAATATTATCAGGTGATGAGAATAAATTATCATTTAAAAAATAAGGAGGAAACATGAATAATAAAAAGATTGCAATTTTAGGAAGTGGAAGTTGGGGAGTGGCTTTATCGGTACTATTGAATAATAACGGATATATGCCACATATATGGTCTTTTAGCCAAAATGAGGCAGACTTAATCAATGAGCAAAGAAAGTGCGTTTTTTTACCAGAAATTACTTTAGATGAAAATATAAAATGTTCAACAGATTTTCAAGAAGTAATTACAGATAGCCACTTTATACTATTGGTTACACCTTCACATGCTATTAGACAAACAATAAAAAATTGTAAACAATACATAAAACCCGAACAATATGTAATAATATGTTCAAAGGGAATAGAGGAGTCATCCCTATTAACTTTATCTGAAGTAGTACAAGAAGAGTTACCTAATAACAAAATTGGTGTTTTATCAGGGCCAAGTCATGCTGAAGAGGTTGCAAGGAGTATACCAACAACAATAGTATTATCTTCTGAACATGATGACGTATTAAAAAGTCTTCAAGACATTTTTATGTCACCAAGTTTTAGAGTATATACATCAAAAGATATTGTGAGTGTAGAAATTGGTGGAGCATTCAAAAATATTATGGCATTGGCTTGCGGTATGGCAGCAGGGTTAGGTTTTGGAGATAATACATTTGCAGCTATAATTACAAGAGGACTTGCAGAATTGTCTAGGTTAGGTGTAAAAATGGGTGGTAATGAAAAAACATTTTATGGTTTAACAGGTTTAGGAGATATAATTGTAACTTGCTTAAGTGAACATAGTAGAAATAGAAAATGTGGCTATTTAATAGGTCAAGGCGTACCTGTAGAAGAGGCAATTAAACAGGTTGGTATGGTTGTTGAGGGAGTAAATGCTACAAAAGCAGCTAAAAAGATAGTTCAGAAATATGATGTAGATACTCCAATTATAAATGCGACATATAGTGTACTATTTGAAGGTAAAGACCCAAAAGAAATAGTTGTAGAACTTATGACTAGAGAAAAGAAAAGTGAATAAGGAGAGTGTTAAAATGGGAATTTTTGATAATTTTGGAAAGGTAGTTACAGACACATATAAGTCTGCAACAAAGGCTTCTGGAAAACTAATTGAAGAAGGAAAAATCAAATTAATGATTATGGATAACGAATCTCAAATGAAAGAAATATTTGAAACAATTGGTAAAGAATATTGCGAGTGCTACTTTAGAGGGGAATTGTTAGATAATTCAAAATATGAAAATGAATATGAAGAATTAAAAAGAATGCAACTTGAAAATGATCAGGGAAGAGAAAGACTACTACATTTGAAAAAAATGAGAAAGTGTGATAATTGCCAAAGAGAGATAAGTATGGATAATGCTTTTTGTCAATTTTGTGGAAATAGACAGAGCCAATTAGAAGAAGAGGAAGTACAGGCTGAAGTTGAAAACTCACAAGAAACTGATGTTAAAATAGAGCGTAAATGTAATAAATGTAATGTATATTTAGAAGAAGACGCTACTTTTTGTCCTGTGTGTGGAGAGAAAATAGAGTAAATAAGTATATTTTGGTAAATTATGATAATAATATAAATGGTGATATTAAAGTGAAGAAAGCCATATATATTATTATTTTTTTTAGTTTACTTATACTACCGGGATGTAGTTTGAATGATAAAAAAGAGTTAGAAAATCCAGAAGAAATATTAAGAAGTGAACAGTTAGAAATTTTTGATGCTAAAATATTTGCTGTTTTAGAAAATGTTTTGGGTGTACATTTCGCTAACTATCGTTTAGTTACTGTTGCGCAAGAAAAGCCAAACCAAGAGGAAGGTACAAGTAGTGCGGAGAATGCACAACAAAATCAGAGCGAAGAAACAGCCAAAGATAAGAATAAAAGCAAGACAATAAAAATAAGCGAATTGGTAGACGACAATTCAATTTTTGAACAAGATAATAAACCTAATTGGGAAAATGCAAAACAATATGTTAGCCAAGCTAGTGATATTTTTGTTGATATACAAATTGAATTGAAAAATCAAAATATATCACAAGAGGATATTGCCAAGTATGGACAATATGTTAGCCAATTAGTCGATGATGTGTCAAGCGAAGATATGGAGAAAACAGTTAAAGATATACAACAAATATATGCTCAGATGTATGATATATTTACTAAAAGCACAACGGACGAAAAGCTGTTAAGTATTAAAAAACTATATTATGATGCTATACAGTTGGTAATTATACTTGAGCAAGACAATGAAGAAGAATTTAACAAACAATTAGAATTAGCAAAAGAGGATATAAACAATTTGAAAATTTATATAAAGCAAGACAATGAAAAATATTTAAAAGAAAGAATAGATACATTGATTAACAATATAGATTATTCAAAAAAAACTGATACTCGATTGAAAATTGTTATGTTAATTAATTGTATACCTATACTAGAATATTATGAATATGAATAAAAATAAAAAAGTAATGCAAATGTAATACATACAAGTTGCATTATTTTTGATAGTATAGATAAAAGACAAATATATAAAGGAGTAGTAAAAAATGGTAATGAGAGCTAAAACGGTTGAGGCTGTACACACACACACACACAATTGGATATAATTTACAAACAAGGTTAGAAAAAAGTAACCTAGTTTTAGCATGCAATAAGAAATATATAGAAAAATATAACCAAGAAAACATAAATAAAAATATGTTGTCTTGGTTTTTTGCTGTCTAAAAAATCAAGAAAGAGGTAGAAAAAATGAAAAAGGGAATTAGTTTAATAG
>CALYAQ010000008.1 GCA_944393615.1 uncultured Clostridia bacterium | reverse complement strand
TTTTTTCTAACCTTGTTTGTAAATTATATCCAATTGTGTGTGTGTGTGTGTACAGCCTCAACCGTTTTAGCTCTCATTACCATTTTTTACTACTCCTCTATATATTTTTCACACTTTATTGTATGTTAATTTATACAACTTGTATGCATTACAATTGTATTACATCTATACTTCATATTCTTTAAATCCATAACCTAAAACCTCTTTAGCTTGCGTAATTATTACAAAAGCTTTATTATCTATTCTAGATATCAATTCTTTAACTTCTTGTATTTGATATTTACTAATAACGCAACATAGCATATTTTGGTTTTGCTTTGTATAATAGCCTTGTGAATCAATAATTGTTACCCCTCTTTTTATATCATTTGTTATTTTTTCAGCAATTTCATTATTCTTACTTGATATAACATAAACCATTATAGATGTATTTATTCCTTCTATTACCAAATCAATTATTTTACTAGCAACAAATATAGCTATTATTGAATAAAGTCCATAATCAATATCTTTAAACACAATTATAAATAAAATTATAATAATAATATCAATTATAAATATTAATTCATTTGCTTTCAATTTTTTAGAATAATGCATCCATATTTTTACTAATAAATCACTTCCTCCTGTTGTACTATGAACTTTGAAATTTAAACCTATTCCTATACCAACTAATAGACCACCACAAAGTGAAGCTAATAATAAATCATTAGTTATTGGCTCAAAATTCAAAAATAAATTTGAAAATACGCCAAATAGCAATATAGATATTATTGTTCTAATAAGTATTCTAAATTTGAATAAAAATAGGGCATATATAATTAAAATAATATTTAATAAAATTATTATTGTTCCTATTGGCATGTTTATATAATTGTTAATAATTGTTGCAATACCTGAAAAACCTCCTGTTGATAAATGGTTCGGTAACAAAAATAAATCAAGTCCTATTGCTAACAATATATCACCTAATATAATAATAAAATATGCATATATTGTTTTCATTATTTCCTCCATTTCCAATATATACATATTATTGGTTAAACCTAATTTATTTATGCAATTTTTCAATATTGTTTTTTATCAAAATATTGAAAATTGTATAAATAATGTTGCTGCAAGTGAAGCTACCAATGATACAACAGTAATTTGTGTGTTTATCGAAGGGCCTGCTGTATCTTTAAAAGGATCGCCAACCGTATCTCCAATAACAGCTGCCTTATGAGCATCCGAACCCTTTCCACCAAAATGTCCTGCTTCTATATACTTCTTCGCATTATCCCATAAACCACCTGCATTACTCATCATCATAGCAAGAAGTAAACCAGATATAATATTTCCAGCCAAGAAACCTCCAACAGCTTGTACACCTCCAACAAATCCAACTATTAAAGTTGCTACAATTGCCATTATTCCAGCAGGAACAAGCTGTTTTATAGCCCCTATTGTGGCTATATCTATACACTTCTCGTACTCCGGCATTGCTGTTCCTTCTTTTAAACCAGGTATTTCTTCAAACTGTCTATGTATTTCTTTTACCATAACTTGTGAATTTTTATTTACTCCAAACATTAACATTGCACTAAAAACTGCAGGTATTGTTGCACCAACTAATGCACCAAAGAAAACCAAAGGACTCATCATATCAAAACCTATTAACACACCTGTTTGTTGAAAAACAATTTCTCTAAAAGCTGCTAACAATGCTATAACAGTAAGCCCTGCTGCTCCTATCGCAAACCCTTTTGTTATTGCTTTTGTTGTATTGCCTGCCGCATCTAATTGATCTGTAATTTCTAAAACCTCATCTCCCAACTCTCCCATTTCTGCAATTCCTCTTGCATTATCAACAATAGGACCATAAGCATCATTTGAAATTATCATACCAACTATTGATAACATACCTATTGCTGATATTGATATACCCATCATAGCATATCCACTACCCAAACCATCACACAAGAAATATGAAGCTATAGCTGCAATACCAATACCTGCCAACGCTGGTAATGTGCTTAAAAATCCATAAGATATACCAGATAAAATTGTAAATGCTGGTCCATTTTCACAAGACTTAGCAACTTGTTCAACAGGCTTTTTATCTTCTCCAGTAAAATAGTTACTAGTTATTCCTATAACAACACCTGCAATCATACCAATTACAGCTGCGCCCCACAATTGTATTGGATATCCACAATATATTACAGCTGCTAAAGTTAAGACTACAAATATAAAGCAGGTTAAATATGTTCCTCTATTTAAAGCTGTACTTGGTTTTTCTTTTTTACCAACTCTTGATAATAGTACACCTATCATGGATGCTAATAATCCTAACGAGCCAAAACAAAATATCAATTCAACCATTCCTAGAGGTATTGCAATAACAATTGCTGCCGCTATTGCTGCAATATTTGAATCAAACAAATCAGCTCCCATACCTGCTACATCTCCCACGTTATCTCCAACATTGTCAGCTATAACAGCTGGATTCCTTGGGTCATCTTCAGGTATACCTAATTCTACTTTTCCTGTTAAGTCTGCAGATATATCCGCAGTTTTTGTAAATATACCACCACCCGCTTTAGCAAACAAAGCCAAAGAGCTAGCTCCAAAACTAAATGCTAAAATTATATCTGAATTTCCAAAGAAAATATATAACATTGCTGCACCAATTAAAGTAGTTCCTACTACAGCCATTCCCATAACAGCTCCACCTCTAAATGCTGCTGTAAAAGATTTTGCTAATCCCATTTTTGCTGCTATTGCTGATTTTACATTTGCAATTGTTGCTATACTAATACCTATATATCCTGCCAAACCCGAAAGTACAGACCCCGATATATACGCAATTACCATTTGAACATTTTCTAAAACATTATCTTGTAACCATATCGGTGTTGGGAAAAACATAAAAATTATAGCTGATACAATTAATGCAAAGCAGAATAAAATTTTGTATTCTCTTTTTAAAAACGTAAATGACCCCTTTCGTATATACGAACCTATCTTTTCAATTTTCTCATTTCCTGTTGGTAATTTTGATACTTTGTAATAAAATATTGCTGCTATTATATACGATAATATCGATACACCAACTGCTACTACTGCCCAATTAATAACCATACAAAATCATCCCCTTATCTATTTTTTCTAAACATTACTACTAGTAAAAATTTAGGTAAAACCAACATTCTACCTAACCTAGAAGGTTGTTTTATTAATCTATATAGCCATTCTAAATTGTGATTAACCCAAAATTCAGGTGCTCTTTTTACTGTTCCTGCAAAAACATCTATACTTCCACCACATCCAAACGCAATATTTGCATTCAATTTTTCTTTATTCAAATATATAAATTGTTCTTGTTTTTTCATCCCCATTCCAACTAGCAATATATTTGCTTGACTTTTATTAATATCTTCAATTATATTTTCAACATCTTCAGCTTTAAAATATCCGTCATGTGTTCCAACTACTTTTAAATTATACTTTTCTTCTAATTTTTCCTTTGCAATTTGTGCTACACCAGGTTTAGCACCTAATATATATACTCTTTTTTCTATTTCTTGATTTTGGCTTGCAAAAAAATTACAAATCAAATCATATCCAGCAACTCTTTGCTTTAACGGTTTTTTTAATATATTACCCGCCTTTATTATTCCAATTCCGTCTGGAACTACCAAAGACGCTGAATTAATTATTTTTCTATACTCTTCATCATCTTTTGCAATCATGACAATCTCGGGATTTGGAGTCACTACCATATTTAATTTGTTATTGTTTAAAAACTCATTACATTTGTTTACCGCTTCTTGCATTGTTACATTATCAAAATCAATTCCTAAAATATTAATCTTTTCCATTTAATTCTCCTATAATTTTATCTAATACTTTTATAACCATATTTTTTTTATCTTCAACTTTTTGTAAATATGTTTTATCGTAATTATTTTCTAATATTTCTTGTACTTGATTTATAATTTTGTCCTCTTCTATTTTTGAATACTCACATATTGGTTTTAAACCTAGCTCTTGTAAAAAACCGTCTATTTTAGGGTCATAAGTTATACCAATCACCGGTACTTTAGTAATTGTAGCAAACACTAATGAATGCAATCTAACCCCTATATTAGCACTCATCAAAGACATCATACCTGCAATTTCAGAAGGTTTTAAGTCATCATATATCATATAACTATTTTCCCACATTATCCCTTGTATATCTTTTAAAAAAAGATAATCTTGTTTCTTATGAAATGGAAAAAACACAATTTCTACATTAAGTTCTTTTTTAATTCTATCTAAAACTTTAGAAAAAATTTCTTCATTATATACATTTTTCCAAGGTCTTAAAGAAACGCCTATATATTGTTTGCTTTCATTATAGTCTGGTATATATTTTTTAATTAAACTTTTACTTTCTTGTTTTGATAATACATCTAATGCAAATACTAAATCTGTCGTTATAAACGCTTTTGTTGTATCAATCCCTAGTTTCTTCATTTCATCATAAGCTTTTTTATCACGTAACGCTATACAATTAACTTTTGATAAAATCTTTTTCGTTAGCCATATATTAAATCTATTATTTATTGGTCCAATTCCTTGAAATAGGACGTACACTGGTTTTTTTAGCAATATTCCAATAAATATTATTGCTAAATAATACCATATACTAATTAATTTTGTTACATCTTGAAGTAACGTTCCCCCACCACTAATTAAAACATCCGACTTCTTAATTGTAGATATTATCTGTAATATATTAAATCTATCTATAGCATGTACACCAAATTGTTTTGATGTTTTTTCAGGATTTTTAGACATAACAATAAGGCTGGTATCTTTTTCTTTAAAGTATTTAGAAAAAGTCTCAACCATCGCATCGTCGCCTATATTGTCAAATCCATAATATCCTGATATTACTACTTTCTTCATTAATGTTACTCATCCTTTATCTTAAGTTTTAAATCTCAATTATATTTTATACTAAACCTTTCTATTTTTAAAGTTTTTTATGAAAAAAACTTTAAATCTCCGTAGTTCGATACAATTATCTTGCTTTAAAGTTATACAAGCATTATATTTTTCTTGTAAATATATAATATTACTGCGCTTATTACCAATAATTTTACTTATATCTTTTTTATTACATTTAATTACTAAACTTTTAACATTATTGCTTTTTAAATACTCCTCTACCTTATTACGTATTATTCTTTGCCTAACAAGTTCTCCAAAAGACGGATGAAAAGGTCCTGCAACAACATCTTTTCCTTCATTTATGTTGTCTGTTGTTTGTAGTCCTGTCCTTATAACAGTTATGCTATTTTGTTCAAACATCTGCACCAATTTTGTACAAATGTCTATAGACTGTTCTAAGGTATATGGTATATACTCTTTATTTTTATACATTTCTTCCAATTGTGTATCTTTTATAACTAAAGTAGGATAAATTCGAACTATATTAGGTTGCATATCTATAATCAATTTTGCTGTTTTGTATTCTAGTTCTTCATTACTGTTTGGTAAGCCAATCATCATTTGTAGTCCTAATTCAAAACCAAAATGCTTAATAAGTCTAGCAGATATTCCTACAATTTGGCTAGTATGTCCCCTTTTAGAAGATAACAAAACCTTATCATCTAACGATTGTACTCCTAGTTCTATTGTTTTTACACCATAAATTTTTAAATATGCTAATATTTCTTCATTTATATAGTCTGGTCTTGTAGATAATCTTATACTATCTATCTTTTTATTATCAATATATTTTTTAGCAACTTCTAAAAACTCTATTTGTTTTTCTTTTTCTATTCCTGTAAAACTCCCACCATAAAAAGCCACTTGTATATTTGTGTAGCAAACATCACTGTTTTTTTTCAAATATTGCTCTATTGTTTGCTCAACTTCTGTTGCTGTCAAATCTTTTAATTCTCCACTAATTTTTCGTTGATTACAAAAAACACATTGATTATTACACCCTCTATGTGGCACAAATATAGGAATTATATATTTATTCTTCATTTTTTATCTTCCTTAAAGCCTTTTTGGCTGCTTGCTGTTCAGCTTCTTTCTTTGTTTTACCTTTTCCATTTCCCAATACCATATCATTATATAGCATATTTACAAAAAACATTTTATCATGCTCTGGACCTGTTTCTTTTTCTACTATATATTCAATTCTACATTCTGGATTTTTCTGTAATTCTTCTTGTAGCGTTGTTTTATAGTCTTTTACTCCTAAACCATTAACATATTCCAACACAAATTTAGGTAAATATTGCAATATATATTGTTTTGCATTTTCGTATCCTCCATCTAAATATATGGCACCTATTACAGCTTCAACGCAATCAGCTAACATAGCCCTACTTTTTTTACCATTTTTTTCGCATTTTCCAACCTTTAAAAAATCACTAAAATTATTTTCTGTAGCAATTTTAAATAGTGTTTTTTCACATACAACACCAGCTCTAACTTTAGTCATTTCTCCTTCTGATAAATTAGGGTAGTTTTGATATATATATTGACTTGATATTAACTCTAATACTGCATCTCCCAAAAATTCTAATCTCTCATTGCTTTCTAATTTATCTTTTCTTTCATACGCATACGACGAATGTGTAAATGCTTTTTTTATTAAACTTTCATTTTTAAATTCATACTTTATATTATATTTATACATTCTTTCTCCTCCATTTTTATATTATATCATGTATCATTCAAGTATTAAAGAACTTTTGAACAAAAAGTTACATATTATTACTCTTAACAATATTTTTTAGTATTAGATTTTTTGATAAAATACTATTTAATATTTTATACCAATAATAAACATTTAGTATAATTCCTTATTGTTACAAATTGTCTTTTGTTAATAAATTTATTATATATTACAAACATTCGTTTGTCAATATATTTTTGTCATTTTGTTTATTTTTAGTCTAAATGAAAATTTGCTAGAACAAAAACACATCTCAATATGTTATATATTTTCTAACACTTAAGATGTATTTTTATACTTATTTTTCGTTTTACTGGTTTATTCTAACTTTTGATACAACAACGGTCATATCATCTTTTGCAATTCCATAAGAATTATCTACTGATTCTTGAATTATAACATCTGCTAATCTTTGAGGATTATCTATATCTGTTTTTTCTAGTAATTCTTTTATCCATTCCTCATGCAATTCCTTATTAGAATCAATAATTCCGTCTGTAACCATTATAATATAGTCGCCATCTTCTAATTCTTTATCATACAAATCTATATCTATATTATTAACAATTCCAACAGGCAAACTTATGGAATCAACAAATTCAACTCTATCTTTCTTTTTTATAAACGTCGGACACGCTCCCACTTTTACAAATTCCACTTTACCGGTTTTCGTATCAACAACTGATATATCCATTGTTGCAAAATTTTCTTTTTCTGATTTTAATATTAATAACGAATTGATTAAATTTATAGCTGTTTGTTTATCAAAACCTGATTTTAAAAATTTTTCTAACATATCAATAACAAGTTTACTATTTTTATCTGCATCTTCTCCACTACCCATTCCGTCGCTTAAACCTATAACATATTTACCATTATCTAACTTCATTATTATATTATTATCACCATTTACAGTATTGTCTTCTTTTGCTGTTTTAGATATACCAATAGTTATTTTGAATTTTGTTTTTTCTTTTTTATCTTCTTTTTTATTGTTTATATCATATACAATTGAAGATATTACATCAGAAAAACCTTTAAGTTGTTTTGATATTACTTCCTTATTTTCTTGTAATTTTTTTTTCCAATTTTCATTAAGTTTATATAAATCGTATGTACCATTTAGGCTTTGTACAAATTCTTCAGGTTTTATACATTTGTTGTCAATTATTTCATTAAATTCTTCTAATGTTATTTCATTTTTCTCAAGCAAAACATCTATTAATTGGAACACCATATTATATTTTTTATACAAATCTTTTTTCCAACAATTCTGGCTATTAACACAACCTTCACATGTTTTTGCTGTAACATCTTCAAAAAATTGTAAAACCTCTTCCTTATTATCAACAAGTGTTGCAGCACTTTCTCCTAAAGTATCTGCCATTTCATCAAAAACTTGTGATACTGTATTTAATCTATATACAACTTGTTTATCTACAGAATACTCAACATCGCTTCCATCTTTTAACATTAAGGTTTTTTCGAACAACTCATCCATGCTATGTTCAACTTTTTTAGGTATTACTAATAACACAATCGATGCTAGTAATATTTCTTTTATTAAAATTATAACTTCTGTTGAGCCATTGGCGTACATTGCAAGCATTGCATTACCAAGAATGAAACCAATTACTACTCCAATTCTACCGAATTTTCTAAAAACACCTGCTAATAGTCCGCTAATTGCATACGAGGCTATCAAAGTAATATCTCCTGCTCCTACTAAAGCTAATATACAACCTATTGTTACACCTGCTGTTGCTCCTATACTTATTCCATTTTTCCAACCTAAAACCAATACAACTAAAATACAAAGTACATTCCTTAAATTAAAATCTAAAATTTCTATTGGCCCGAATGCACAAATAGCTAAACAACCTAATATACTAGCTCCAATCACTTCTTCTATAGAAAAAATCATATTTTCCTTTATATTGCATATTACATACAGTCCATAAGTAAATAGAATATAGAATACTAATGTCGCTAATGTCGTAACTATTGCAAGTACAATATCATATACCAAAACTTGTCCAATAAATACTGTTGATATTTGTACAATAAGTACCGAAATAAATAGCTTAAATTTTGATGTAGTTGTACCTAGCCCTTCTTCTTCTTTTCCCTTAAAAAATATTGTTAGTACAATAAACAAAAATGCACTAGCTAAAAATACCAACCAACTCTCTAACCCTGATGCTAATAATATCCCAGCACTTACACCTATAAAAGGTATTGCTAACGGTATCTTGTTAGCCATAGCAGCTGCTAGAATAGCCATTCCAAAAGGTGCAAATCCTGCAACAAATTCCACTTGACTCAATAAAAAGCCAACTATAAATACTGCTATATTTTTATAGTTAAAAAATTTATTCTTTTTTTCTAATTCTTCATCCAAATCCATTTCTTCTTCAATATCTCTTAACATACGTTCACCTCTCACTTTTTCTTTTATACACATATATTATCAAAACCCTTTTAACTTTTTTGTCATATTTGCTTGTAGAAAAGAAAAAGTTTTTTACTTTTTTCGCGTCGTTTATATATTTTATTACAAAAAGTCACTTTTTTCAATAGTTATATATAAATTTGATATGAAATATATAAAAAAACAATTGACTTTAGATAAATATCAATGTATATATATATTAGGGATTAAACTGTACCGCTCGAAATTCGTGTACTCGTCTAAACCGTTCTTGTACCGTGGTGGCAAATACGATAATGGCGCGAACGCGGGTGTCTTCGCCTTCAATTATAACACCGGCGAGCCTAATGAATGGCATTCTTGGCGCGTGGTCCTTTGGGGCGCACTTTGATACACATTGATAATTTTAGTTATCAAACTTTGTTGAATATTTTTCTACGGATAATATTGTATAGTTTTGTGTCAAAGAAGTTTAATTCCTTTGGTATAGATATCATAAATACAAAATAGCAAATATTGTTTTGGTAGTTATATCAAAAATTCAATATTTGCAATTAATATATTTTTTAGGGATCTTTTCGTTACTGCTCGAATTTCGTTTACTCGTCTAAACCGTTCTTGTACCGTGGTGACTATTACGGTGCTGGTGGTTCTGGCGCGAACGCGGGTGTCTTCGCCTTCAATCATAACACCGGCGAGCCTAATGTCAACAATTCTTGGCGCGTGGTCCTTTGGGGCGCACTTCGACACACATTGATAATTTTAGTTATCAAACTTTGTTGAATATTTGTTTACGGACAATATTGTATAGTTTTGT
>CALYAQ010000007.1 GCA_944393615.1 uncultured Clostridia bacterium | reverse complement strand
CTACTTTAATTTTACACTATTTTCAAAAAAAAGCAATACTTTTTGTTAAAATATTGCTTTTTTTATTGCATTTTTTCTTACAACTTGCATTTACCTTACAGAATTGCATTTACTTTTTCAATTGACCTTTTTTCAATATTTTTTTCAAAATCATTTAGCTTTACCATAAGTTGGTATCCCATTTACCCCCCTATATCCGCCTTTAATCTTATCAACAATACTTCCCATTCCTACTATTATTCTGTTATTGGTTATTGATAACATCTGTGCTACAACTAATGGGTCAAAAAAATCTATTAGTATTCTTCCTGGTGAACTAGCAAAATTAGCACCATGTGTAATTAATTCTTCATAATAGGATTGACATGCACCGGCAAATATTGCTAAATCTCTTCTATTAGGTTCTATCCTTCTTGCTTCAATAACACACTCTTTAAAATATTTTGAATTTTTGTAATTATTTATATTTTTTGAGCTCCTATTTTTAAACAAACAATCATGGCCAGTAATTATAAGTATATCGGGCTTATCTTTATATATAAGTTGTCTAATATATTTAGGTTGTTTCTCTTCTGCTATACTATACACACTACAGGGTAAGTTGTTTTTTTTATAATATTCTAATGTTTTTCTAGCATATCTATCATCACCATCTATGTGTAATATCTTACCATAGCTATAACTTCTATCTCCCAGTCTATAGTCTGAAAAAATATTAGAAAATATATTAGTTATATATTCCCCTCTAGTTTCCATGACTTCTAAATACTTTTCACAATCATTTTCTTTTATTAAATCAGATGCATCTGCATCTGCAAGTATTCTAGCATTAATACCTTTAAGATAATATATATTCTCTTTATTACTAATAATTTCAAATAGGATATCTTTATTATATGATTTTCTAACTACAAAATCTCCAATATTCAAATCATACATATATATCACCTAATACATTTTATGTATTAAATATTTTTTTGTGATTTTGCAGTATATATAGAAAAAATTAAACTATATGTCCCATATAGTTTAAAATGTATTTTAATTATCAGTTAATATGTGTTTAGGTTCAGCATACTGTATTCCTTTTGTATCAACAGTTACGCTCTCCATAACAGGTGGATTTATAGGTTTATTCGCATCCGCTTGATCATCGTCCCTAGTAACAACTTCAACATTTGCAATTTCGTTTACTACATCCATTCCTTCAATTACCCTACCAAAAGCAGCATACGAACCGTCTAAGCCTACAGCATCTACTACTGTTATAAAGAATTGTGAATATGCTGAATTATAACTATATCCATTTCTAGCCATTGATATTACACCCGCTACATGAGATATACTATTTTCTATTCCATTAGCAGAAAATTCTCCTTCTATTGTATACTCAGTTTCTCCTGATACTCCTGTTCCAGTTTTACTACCACCTTGTATAACAAATTCAGGTTCTGTCCTATGGAATGTCACTCCGTTATAGAACCCAGAATTAGCTAAAGATATAAAATTCTCTACTGTTGTAGGTGCTTCTTTTGGATATAATTCTAAAACAATCTTCTTGCCATCTGACATTGTTATTGTAGCTATTGGGTTTTGCTCATCTGTAAGATAATCATATCTTGCCAATTCTTGTAGCTTTGCCTCCTGTTGTGCTTTTGCTTCAGCTTCCGCCTTATTAGTTTTATACACTTCAGCAAACACCATAGTACCTATAACTAAAGCAATTACCACTGTAAATATTATTGCAAATTTATATTCTCTTAATTCTAACATTTAAAAATCCCCCTTATTCATAAATAATAACTTGTATTGGATAGAATACATCCCCTTCATATCTGCCATACACACTAACCAAATCGTTTTTCATTACATCATCAATAGTTTTAGCAAGTCCATTTTTAGTTTTGATAACTGTTTCTTCTTTGTCTAAAAACATCATTTGTATCTGTCCATTATCTAATCTAATTGTAAACACATACAGTTTTGGCAATATTTGCTCAACTAAACCTGATATTACCTCTACATCTGTTAATGTTTCAACTTTTACTTTCGTTATACCATTATGTGTAACAGTTAGCTTTACATCCATATCTAATCTCAAATCATATATTGTGCCTTGTGCACCGTCAAAATCATATTCTACATTTTCGGCTATTAAATATTTATGTGTTTCGCCTTTCAAATCTTTAATTGATATATATGATACATCGCCTATAACAATTTCCTTTATCATTCCAACTTCCGTATTACTAAAAGCTCCTACCAATATATTACTAACACTGTTATTAATAACTATAATCTCTATTTTTTCTCCAGATACTATACTTTCTATTTCAATATTATTCTCATTTTTTACTATTTGTACATTATTTAATAACGGATATGAATATTGTTGTCCATTTACTTCCACATTAATTATAGTCTTATCAGTAGTCGTAGTGTAAGATAAATAATTTGCATATATTACTTTTTCCACATTATCTACAGTAACCTTACCAACAATTCCAGAATCTATATATAATGTAACTAAATCATTTTCTTTTAGAGTAGTCTTTGATACTTTTTTATCATTCTCATATACACTAAAATCTCTAGATAATATATATATTTGCTTATCTCCCTCAACATCAATCTCTATAAAATTACCGCTAATATCAACATTTGTAATTAAGCCTTGAACCTTTGTTGCAGTTCTTTCATATATTATTTTATCAATTCTTGACAAAATTGTAGCTACTTGTGCCCTTGTCACATGCTCTTGAGGGTCAAACTTATTGTCATAACCTATCATTAAACCTATTTTATTAACATATTCAACATACGCTAGGTATTGTTCTTGTATTTCTTCAGCATCATCAAATGTTACTAATGGAAATCTATTTAAGTTTTCCTCATCATCTAATAATTTTACATATATATATGCAGCTTCTTCTCTTGTTAAGTTTTCATTTTGCTTTCCATTGCCAAGTAATTCAATCACTTCTTCATACGAAATAACACCATTTTGTATTAGAAATGCTATTTCTGCTACACCTTCAGTTATTCCATTTCTCTCTAAATTACCTGCATAACGGTTAATACCTTTTTCAATTAAAAGTTCATTTTCAGTATCAAAGTATCCATTTAATCTTGCAAACATTAAAAATGCATGTGTTTTAATAATATTATCATTTGGTTTAAACGTTCCGTCAGGATACCCTAATATAACCCATTTATTTGCCATATTATATATTTCGTTTTGTGCCCAATGGTTATCAATATCAGAAAATTTAAGCTCTGCTGCACTAACAACAACGCAACTAATAGCTAAAACTAATACTATTATAAAACTTAAATTAAATATCTTGTGTCTCATAACAAATCAACTCCTATCATATAATTCGATATATATTTCTTTAATCCTTTATTTATCATAACCATAATTTTTATAAAATTCATTTCTAAAATCTAACAATCTATCTTGTTCTATTGCTTTTCTAACATTTTCCATTAAATTCATTGTGAATTTTAAATTATGTATTGTCAGCAATCTTGCCCCTAATATTTCATTGCATTTTATCAAATGTCTAATATATGCTTTTGTGTAATTCTTACATGTATAGCAATCGCAATTAGGATCTAGGGTTGTGAAGTCTTCTGCATAACTAGCATTTCTCACTGTAACCTTTCCTAATGAAGTTAACGCTGTTCCATTTCTTGCAATTCTAGTTTGTATAACACAATCACACATATCTATTCCACGAATTGCAGATTCAATCAAGTAATCTGGAGTACCCACTCCCATTAAATACCTAGGTTTATTTTCAGGTAGTAAAGGTGCTGTAAAATCTAAAATGTCGTACATTTCTTCTGGACTTTCTCCTATACTCAACCCACCTATTGCATATCCTGGAAAATCTAAATCAATTAAATCTTTTGCACTTTGCTCTCTTAAATCTTTAAACATTCCACCTTGTACAATTCCAAAAAGAGCTTGCTTTTCTATATTTTTGTGATACTCCTTACATCTTTTAGCCCATCTAGTAGTCATCTCCATAGATTTTTTGTTATATTCATAATTTGCTCCGTACTCTACACATTCATCAAACACCATCATTATATCTGAACCTAGGCAATTTTGTATTTCCATAGATAATTCAGGTGACAAAAAATGTCTAGAACCGTCTAAATGCGATTTAAACTCTACACCTTCTTCTGTTATATTTCTTAAATCCCCCAAACTAAATACTTGAAAACCTCCACTATCCGTCAAAATCGCTCTATCCCAGTTCATAAACTTGTGTAGCCCTCCGGCTTTTTGTATCAATTTATGCCCTGGTCTTAAATACAAATGATATGTATTGCCAAGTATAATTTTTGCATCTAGCATGTCCTTTAATTCATCTTGGGACATAGATTTTACCGTTGCTTGTGTACCAACTGGCATAAATGTTGGAGTTTGTATATCTCCATGTGGCGTATGTATTACACCTCTTCTAGCACCAGTTTGTTTACATTTATGTAATAATTCATAACTTATTGCTGACATATAAATTTCTCCTATTTCATTAACTTTATTTTATATACATTGCATCCCCAAAGCTAAAAAATCTATATTTTTCTTTTACAGCTTGTTGATATGCATTTAATACGTTATCCCTACCCGCTAAAGCAGATACTAACATAAGCAAAGTGGACTCTGGTAAATGAAAATTAGTTATTAAATTATCAACTAATTTAAACTTATATCCTGGATATATAAATATATCCGTATCTGCTTTTGTAGGTTTAATTTCATTGTTTTCATTTAGTCTTAAACTTTCTAGCACTCTACACGAAGTTGTACCTACGCAAATAACTCTTCCGCCATTTTTCTTGGTTTCGTTTATTTTATCACATGCATCTTGTTCTATATGGAAATATTCGCTGTGCATTTTATGTTCTAAAATATTTTCCACCTTTACAGGTCTAAAAGTTCCTAACCCAACGTGAAGAGTAACACGTGCTATTTTGACTCCCTGTTGCTCAATTTTTCCTAAAAGTTCATTTGTAAAGTGTAGCCCTGCTGTTGGAGCTGCTGCTGAACCTTTTTCGCGAGCATAAACTGTTTGATATCTATCTTTATCTTGTAGTTTTTCTTTAATATATGGTGGTAGTGGCATTAAACCTATTTCATCTAGTATATTTTCGAAAATACCATCATATTCAAATCTAACTAATCTATTTCCGTCCTCTATGACTTCTAAAACTTCAGCTTTTAGCCTGCCTTCTCCAAACATAAATCTAGCACCTGGTATTGCTTTTCTACCTGGTTTAGTTAATACTTCCCAAATGTCATTACCTTTATTCTTTAACAATACAAATTCCACTTGCCCACCTGTGAATTCTTTTTTTCCGTATATCCTTGCTGGTATTACCTTTGTATCGTTCAATACTAAACAATCATTTGAAGTTAAATATTTAATTATATCTGAAAAAATCTTATGTTCTATTTTACCTGTTTTTTTATCTAATACCATTAGTCTTGAGTTATCCCTTTTTTCAATTGGAGTTTGCGCTATTAGTTCTTCTGGTAATTCGTACGTAAATTCACTTAATTTCATTTTCACTCTTCCATTTCTACCACATAATTATATTATATTTTTATATAAAAATCTATACTTTGGAACAAAAAAGAAAAAGAAAAACCCATATTACAAAAATATATTTTTCTTGTAATATGGGTAAAAAAATTATATAATTTCTTCCATTAATATTTTTTCTAATTCTTTTTTAATTCAGGTAAACTTTTTCAACAGTTCCCCATAATACTGCTAAATCAACATTTTCATAATCATGCACAATTTTATTTCGCATTCCCTTTATGCTCTTCCATGGTATATGGGAATATTTTTCATAGTATTATCAGTTACTTCTTTTGCCAATTCTCCTATTTGTGAAACAGTAAATGCACAAGCTGTTATTGTTTTTTATCATTTATAAATTGTTCTGCTGTAAAATCTTTTATATAAGTTTGCACATCATTTATATAACCAATTATCTTTTGAATTATAATTCTATCTTTACCTTTCATAAATAAGTATTCCCTCCTCTTTTATTTTATTATATATTGAACTATTTTCTTTTATTTCCGTCATCTCTATTAAATCAACTTTTTTCTTGACATTATCAATAATATCTTGCAATACGCCATAAAACTTTATATTTAAAAGCTCTCCTTTACTATCTATAACAATATCTATATCGCTATTTGCATTGGCTTCTCCTCTAGCATAGGACCCAAATAATATAGCTTTGTATATGTTATTCGCCTCAAATATAGGTTGCAATATTTTAATTAATTCATTTATTTTATATATTTTTTTCATATTCAACCCTACCCTTCTACCACATAATTATATTATATTTTTATATAAAAATCTATACTTTGGAACAAAAAAGAAAAAGAAAAACACTCAAATACAGAATATATCTATTTTGTATTTTGAGTGTTGAAAAAATATGCTTATGCCAAAAGTTTTATATATATTTTCTTTCAACCCTTGGTGCAATACGTGATATAATTTCGTAATTTATAGTGTTGGAGTCTTTGGCCAAATCTTCTACAGTTATATTATTATTATCCCACAAATACACCTTATCTCCTGTTTTCACATTATCAATACCACTTACATCAACCAATATACTATCCATACAAATATTGCCAACTATATTGCATATTTTATCATTAATAACTACTCTACCTTTATTAGATAACGAACGTGGAAAACCGTCAGCATAACCGATTGGTATTGTAGCAATTTTTTCTTTTTGCTTTGCTATATAATTTCTACCATAGCTAATACTTTCATCTTTTTGTACATCTTTCAAAAAAGAAATACTAGAAACAAGTTTAGAAACAGGCTTTATATCAACATTGCTTGCTAAATTATCATTTTCATTGTGCCCATATAGCACTAAGCCAGACCTTACAGCCGTAACATATTTATCTTCTTGCAATTCATGTATTAACCCTATATTTGCCATGTGTACACATTTAGGAAATATATTATTTTTATTTAATAAATCTACTGCATTTTTTATTGTATCAAATTGATACTGAACATATTGCTTATCCTTTTCACTTCCAGCAAAATATGTATACACACCTTCAATGTTAATATTTTTTAGTGTTTTACACAAATCTATATATTCTTGTAATTTATTAATTTCAATACCCGCTCTATATGAACCTGCCTCAATTTCTAAATGTATTCTTGCTGTTGTATTATTTTGTTGTGCTTTTTGATTTAATTTAGTTATTTCTTTTTCAGAACAAGACCCTAATATTAAGTTATATTTTACAGCATCATCTAATTCTTCACTTGTACAAGTATCTAGTACAAGTACATCTCCCTTATACCCATTATCCTTTAATTCAATTGCTTCTGGTACAATCGCCACACAAACTGTTTGTATATTATTTTTGTTCAATATATCAATTACAGCCTTTGCACCCATACCATACGCATTAGCTTTAATAATCGGCAATAATTGTTTTGGCTCAACGTATTTTTTTATATTATTCAAATTATATTCAAAATTGTTTAGGTCTACCTCTAAATATGTACCCCTTTTCACAATTTCCACCTTCTTTCACATGACATATTATATCACATATTTATATAAAATAGAAGGGAAAAAAAGAAAAAACAACCTATATATTTTAAAAATAAAATGGTTATTTTTCACATTCTTAGTATTGTTATTATATTAATTATTCCATAAAGTTATACGAAAAGCATCATACCCACCTGGTTCTCCGGTATATCTATTAAAGTTAAAAATCCCTGCCTTCTCATTATATGAATAATGTCCTCCTCTATATAAAAATATACAATCTGAATATACAAATTCTGAAAAATCACTATTCCAACTTACATTATTAGTTCCACTTGTTATATAGCAACTTGCTGATGTTTCGTATAGTGCATCTCCATAAGAACGTTCTCCCCCTATTTTTCCATAATCTGTTGTAGATGCATCGTCGTATACGTCCTTATATTTACTTAATGCATTTACAAGTGTTGCTCCGTAAGTATTACTTGTGCTTGCCCCATTCCAGTATGCTGCCACTTGTTCTAAAGAAGAACCTGATATATCATATATTCCATAACAATTTCCTGTTGTGCTTTGTAATACATTTGTATAGGCTGTTGCTCCACTACTACCTCCAGTGCAATAACTACTGTTACTATTTATCGTTATTTCTGTTTTGTTCCTTCCATATTTACTATGTGTCAAATATGCTACTGCTCCCCACTCACTATTTTTCATTAAATGACTTTCTAAACCCGCATTACTTAATGAATTTGTACCATAATTTAGTGCATTGGTAAAACAGTTACTCCTGTTAATATATCTCCAAGCTGTTACTCTTGGTTTGGATACTGCTTTTATTGTGCTACTTGTTGCTACATTTCCTATACTTGCACTACTTGTTGTGGTCGCTACTCCATTTGTTTCCATACTCATTTCATATTTTGCTACCCAAAAACCTGATAACTGTGTTCCCGTTGTACTATCTCCGTCATAATAGAATGCGGGGTGGATATTCCAATTCCCTTGCCCACTTGCATTTTGATATGTTGTTCTTCCTGTCGTACTTACATTTGTTTTATCTTTTAAAAACTCTACTTCTATTGTTCCTGCTGTACTTGTATGATATCCACTTGTTATACTATATGCATATCTTGGTATCCATACCCAATAACTTCCGTC
>CALYAQ010000006.1 GCA_944393615.1 uncultured Clostridia bacterium | reverse complement strand
TTAGAAGTGAATTCTTGGGAAAATAGGTCTTCGCCAGTTTTTATATATTCCTCAATAGCTCAGTCGGTAGAGCATGCGGCTGTTAACCGCAGGGTCGTAAGTTCGAGTCTTACTTGAGGAGCCATTTGGTAGTAACTCGTTTTTAGCATTTATGTGAGGGGTTACAATTACCGTAATTTAAAAAGCAGTAATAGAGGTGTCTATTGTTGCTTTTTCTTTATAATTTCTAAATGAAAGGAAGGAAAAAATGAAATCTGTATATGCATTTGGTGATTCAATATTAAGGGGAGTTATATTGGAAAATGATAAGTATGTTATATCTAAGAATAACTTTTCTAATATATGTAAAAACACATTAGGGGTATCAATTGAAAATAAAGCGAAATTTGGAAGTACAATTACTAATGGTCAAAAAAGCTTAGAAAAAAATATTCAAAATTTGAAAAATTATGATTATGTTATATTTGAATTTGGTGGAAACGATTGTGATTTTAATTGGAAGGAGATATCCGAAAATCCTGGGATAGAACATAAACCTAATAATACAATAGAAGATTTTAAAAAAATATATACTAATTTAATAAATAAAGTTAAGCAATTAAATGTAGCTCCAGTTTTATTATCATTACCACCAATAGATTCTGAAAAATATTTTAAAAAAGTTTCTTCTAATTTAAACAAAGAAAATATCTTAAAATGGATGGATAATGATAGAAACTTTATATCTAATTGGCATGAAAGATATAACCTAGAGACTTTTAAATTAGCTATAAACAATAAAATTCCCATAATAGATATAACATCAAGGTTTTTAGAATCTAGGAATTATAGACAGTTTTTGTGTGAAGACGGCATACACCCTAATGAAAAAGGCCATGAAATAATTGCAAATGCAATTAAAGAACACTTACAAGTTAAAAATATAGTTTTAGAATAGAAAAGCGAAATAGAGCCTAATTTATCTAATATGCATTTTGCTTGTTCATAATTCATGAATTTTATCTCAAAAATATTATATGAGAATTAGCATATTTTTATTAGTGTTAATCAATACAAATTTAGTTATCATATAATATTGTAGGAGGTGCTAAATGTGAATGAGATTATAAATTATAGGTTGAAAAATGAATTGAAGTACAAAGGAACGGTTGTACTTAAGTATGAGATAGATTACCCACAAATAGGTTTAACACAATATTTTCAGGGGAAAGAAAAATTTAATACGTATAATAAAAATAGGGCGCTTGAATTAGAAAAATATGCACAAGGAGAATTGTTTGAGCAAGCTAAAAAAACATTTGATTTTAATGTGGAAAATGGTTATCCTGTTATGGTATATGAAGTGGTTGAAAAATATACTGTAACATATAACTTTAAAAGTATTGTTAGTTTATACTCTGACCAATATACATTTACAGGTGGTGCACATGGAAATACAATAAGAACATCACAAAATTGGGAATTAAGAACTGGTACTCAAATACCATTACAATACTTCTTTTATAATAATCAGTATTATGTAATTGATATATTAAAAGAAATAAATAGACAAATAGAAGTACAAATAAAAAATAATATGGGGCAATATTTTGATAATTATTGTCAGCTAGTAATAGAAAATTTTAATTTGAATAATTATTATATATTACCAAACCATATAGTAATATACTATCAACAATATGATATTGCACCATATTCTAGTGGTATACCTACATTTAAAATTAAAATTAAAGATTAATATATAGAAAATACAACCATAATTTTATGATTGTATTTTTCTTTCTTTATATATTCTCATTTTTTAATATATTATCTATCAGTCCACATGATTCTCTACCTTCATGGCAAACTTTATCTGTTATACAAGTTGGTCCTAACCCTTTTCCCAATAAAGGTGCAACACCTTTAATATTTTTAGCAACTTGTTTAAATATATTTCGTATTTCCAATTGTGCTTTAGTGCAAGTACGCATTCTACATATCCATTGTGCACTTCTGCCATTTATAGTAGTTAATATATTTAACATTTGACAACCTAAATAGAAATATATTAAATCATTTTCTGAAATATCTTCATTTTTGAATTCATTAAATATTTCAATATTTTTCTTTACAGCTTCATTAAATAAATTTAAGCTTTCATTTTTTAATGAAGTAGGGGTCATATAGTTGTTCAAATCCCACATTGGTGTAAATTCGGGTATTAACATAGAGTGCATACGATGCCTAGTAATATGTGTAAGTATTGATAAAGAAATTGGTATTTGAAATGTAAAAGACACTTGTTCTAATTCTCGTTGTTCATCACTATGTAAAATTTTATCCATAATTATTTGTTCAACATCTTTATTATAGCTTAACTTTAATTTGTCTAATATTTCTTGAGCTTTTTGCATAGAACATTGGTAATGATACATGATATATGAAAGTATAATTATGCTATCAGGATTAGGAGTATAGTTAATCATTTTAACATTATCTAAAATTTCAATAGTATTTTTAGGTAATTGTTTATCAAATTCTTCAAATAATGTATCGTTTAAATATTGTTCATTATCAATTAAATCAGCCAAATATGGTACATTTTTCTTTATAATATTTACCAATATGTTTCCAATTTGTTTTAATTCGCTATATTTACTTAAATTACCTTTGGTTAGTGAAAGTGCTAATTTTTCAAGTCCTCTAGCATCTATTCCCATTATCATATTACTATGGAAACAGTAGGGTAATATAAATCTGGCTTCTTCAACATCAATTCCAAGGTTAACTAATTTAGAATATGTATCAAATAAAGATTGCATATTTTTGTTATATTTTTCTTTTAATTCCTCATTTTTATTATGTAATTGTCCAGTAGTATCTCTAAAGTCAGGAGTATAAAAACCTACGGTACTAAAATCAACTTCACGTCTAGACTTTACAGTAAAAGATGCTAATCTACTACCAATTATAACTTGTTCAGCAATAGGAGTTACATCAGATAAGGCCAGTACAAAATAGTCGTGTTCAATGATTGATTTGTGTCCCATACCAATAATTCGTTTAATTAGGCCTAAACTTTTTTCATAATCTTCACAGCTGTCATAAGCTTCAAAAACATTTCCTTTAAATCTTGATAATTTTCCTGCTGTAGCAATTTGCTTAATTTTTTTTTCTAATTCTTCATTAGAACATCCACCTAATAACTCGATTTTCATAATACATCACCTTTCCTAAATATTAGAATATTCTTTAATTTTTTTCATTAGTTCATTTGTAGTCAAATTACACCCTACATTTATCCTATCTAAATTATATAAACTATCTGTTACATTAGGAATTACCTTGCTTACACCTTCATTAGTTGTAACAGTTATTTTTATACCTAAATTTTTTAGTATTTCTTCTGATAAATTATCATGCAAGCCATAAGGATATGCAAACACAAAAACACTATTGCCTACATTTTTTTCTATTTCATTTTTAGATTTTAAAAAGTCATTTGTTAGCATAGTGGTATATTGTTCAACAGTTTCTTTTTCAAGTTTCAAAATGCCTGGACGAATAGAATAATTGTGCAAATTATATGTATGGCTTTGTATATCAATTAGACCACTATCAAACATATTTTTAGCTTCGTTATAACTAAAATGTGGTAGAGTAGCAATTCCATTTACATATTTTTTATCTACCATTTGACCTATAATATGTATTGTGGCTTTCATTTTTAAATCTTTTAAAACAGGGTATGCTAGAGTAAAGTTGCTTGAATAACCATCATCAAAAGTTATAATTATGGGGTTTTTAGGTAAAAGTTTTTTGTTTTCAACAAAGTCATATAATTGTTTAAAAGATATAGTATTATACCCATTTTCTTTTAATGCTACCATATCTTGTTTAAATTTATTTAATGTAATAGTTTCATTACTACATTCTTCTTCGTTTAATGTTATATGATGATACATTAGTATTGGTATTGTTTGTGGAGTTTTAAGTGCTAAATTTTTTTCATTTACCATTGCTTGTACACTAAAAACTACGATTATGCTAATTATTACACATAAACATATTGTACTTATTTGCTTTATATTCATATGTTATTCCTCTTCATTTCTATTTTCAAAAAAATTATATCATTCGCAAATTATAAAGTCAATATACATAAATTTTTAAGTATAATACTTAAATTTCCATTGACAAACTAATGTTCAAAATATATAATATATAAAGGTGAGAAAAATGGAACAAGAATATATAAATATAAAGGGTGCAAAGGAGCACAATTTAAAAAATATAGATGTAAAAATTCCGAGGAATAAACTTGTAGTTGTCACTGGACTTAGTGGTTCAGGCAAATCTTCACTAGCATTTGATACGATATATGCAGAAGGGCAAAGAAGATATGTGGAATCTTTATCAGCATACGCAAGGCAATTCTTAGGAATAATGGAAAAACCAGATGTAGAGTATATAGAAGGTTTAAGTCCTGCTATTTCTATTGACCAAAAAACAACTTCAAAAAATCCACGTTCAACAGTAGGAACAGTAACGGAAATATATGATTATTTGCGTTTACTTTTTGCACGTGTTGGTATACCGTACTGTCCTAAATGCGGTAAAAAAATAGAAAAGCAAACAATAGACCAAATAACTGATAGTATAATGGAATTACCCCAAGGTACTAAAATACAAATATTATCTCCAGTTGTAAGGGGAAGAAAAGGAGAAAATTCTAAGCTGTTTGAGCAAATTCAAAAAGACGGTTTTGTAAGGGTAAGGGTAGATGGTCAAGTTTATGATTTATCAGAGGATATTAAGTTAGAAAAAAATAAAAAGCATAATATTGAAGTAATAGTTGATAGATTGGTTATAAAGGAAAATATACGTAATAGATTAGTAGATAGTATAGAGGTTTCTTTTAAATATGCCAATAATTTAGTAATTGTAGATATATTAGGAGATGAAAAGGTTGCTAAGGAAGAAAAACTATTTAGTCAAAACTATGCATGTCCAGATTGTAACATTAGTTTAGGCGAATTAACTCCTAGAATGTTTTCGTTTAATAACCCGTTTGGTGCATGCCCTACATGTACTGGTATTGGTACTTTGTTAAAAATAGATCCAGATTTAATTATGCCTGATAAAAATGCAACTTTAGAAAATGGTATAAGTGCAATGGGATGGAGTACAGCTAACTTAAATGGTATACCAAAAATGTATATAAAAGGTTTGTGTAAGCATTTTGGAATTGATATTAATACTCCTATAAAAAAAGTGCCAAAAGAATTTATGGATATTGTAATGTATGGTACTAATGAAAATATTACGTATGAATATGAATCTAAAAGAGGAAAACAGACTTTTGAAGGGCCTTTTGAAGGTGTTGCAAATATTTTGCAAAGGAGGTGCAATGAAACAACATCGCAATCTTCAAGAGAATATTATGAATCATATATGACGGTTTCTTTATGTCCAGAGTGTAATGGCACAAGGTTAAAAAAGGAAAGTTTATGTGTTAAAGTGGGAAATAAAAATATTGATGAAATAACTAGAATGCCAATAAATGATGTTAAAGAGTTTTTAAATAATCTAAAGCTTAGTAAAAAGGATATAATGATTGCAGAGCAAATACTGAAGGAATTAAATTATAGGTTAGATTTTTTAATGAATGTAGGACTAGACTATTTAACCTTATCAAGAAGTTCAGGAACTTTATCAGGTGGAGAGTCACAAAGAATAAGATTAGCTACACAAATTGGTACAGGCCTAACAGGTGTACTATATATACTAGATGAACCAAGTATTGGTTTGCATCAAAGAGATAATGATAAGCTTTTGGAGACTTTAAAAAAATTACGTGATTTGGGTAATACACTAATAGTTGTAGAACATGACGAAGATACAATGTATGCAGCAGACCATATAGTTGATTTGGGACCAGGAGCGGGCGTACATGGTGGGTATATAATTGCTGAAGGTACAGTTGATGATATAAAGAAAAATGAAAAATCTATAACTGGTCAATATTTAAGCGGTGTAAAAAAGATAGTAGTTCCTGAAAAAAGAAGAATACAATCAGATAAATATATAAAGATTGTAGGAGCTAAACAAAATAATTTAAAAAATGTAAATGTTGATATACCTATTGGAGTATTAACTTGTATTACAGGTGTTTCGGGCTCAGGTAAATCTTCTTTAATCAATGAAATACTATACAAAGCATTGGCTAAAGAGTTGAATGGTGCAAATGAAAAACCAGGAGAATATAAGCAAATAAAGGGAATGGAATATTTGGATAAGGTTATAAATATTGACCAATCTCCAATTGGAAGAACGCCAAGGTCTAACCCTGCTACATATACAGGAGCATTTGACTTGATACGTGATATATTTGCAACGACAAATGAAGCAAAAATACGTGGATATAGTAAAGGTAGGTTTAGCTTTAATGTATCAGGTGGTAGATGTGAAGCCTGTAAGGGTGATGGAATAATAAAAATAGAGATGCATTTTTTATCAGATGTGTATATACCTTGTGATGTTTGTAAAGGAAAAAGATATAATAAAGAGACATTAGAGGTAAAATATAAAGGTAAAAGCATAGCTGATGTGCTAGATATGACAATAGAAGAGGCTTTAGAATTTTTTTCTAATATTCCTAAAATAAAAAACAAGATACAAACACTTTATGATGTTGGATTAGGATATATTAAATTAGGACAGTCTTCTACTACGCTATCAGGTGGCGAAGCACAAAGAGTAAAACTTGCTACAGAATTAAGTAGAAAAGCTACTGGTAAAACGTTGTATATATTAGACGAACCTTCTACAGGTTTACATGTTGCAGATGTTCATAAATTAGTCGAGATTATACAAAGATTGGTTGACGCAGGAAACACAGTTGTTGTAATTGAACATAATTTAGATATAATTAAAACTGCTGACTATATTGTCGATTTAGGACCAGAAGGTGGCGTCAATGGTGGTCAAGTTATTGCGACGGGTACTCCTGAAGAAATAACAAAAAACAAAAAATCATATACAGGACAATTCTTAAAAAAATATTTGAAATAGGAGTTTAATGTGAAAAAATTAAAAAAAATATCATTTAAAGAGATTGTAATTTTTATATTAATTATGTTTGTTACAATGACAGGTGTAATATTTATACAAAATATAGATAATTTAGATACTATGTGGGTGTTTTCATTTGCAAGTAAGATTGCTAATGGTGATGTGCCATATTTAGATTTTAATATGGTGGTAACTCCATTAAGTAGTCAATTAACCGCTTTATTTTTAAGTATATTTGGCAATACAATGGTAGTATCAGCTTTTGTAGGTGTTATGTATGGAGTTATAATATTTTTAATGCAGTATTTGATTTTAAGAAAGTTAAATGTAAGTAAAAAGGTATCAGCTTTTATTGTATTAATATCCTTTATGTTGATTTTTACTACTATAGTAGATTCATATAATATACTTGCAATTGCATTAGTGCATATATTACTATTTATTGAAATTTGTAAAATTCGTTATGATAAATATGTTAAATTAAGTGGAAATAAGAAGAAATATTTAAGAATAGATTGTGGTTTGATATATAATATTATTACGGGGGTATTATTAGGGCTAATATTATTAACAAAGCAAAATATAGGTGGGATTGCAGTATTAGCAATAACGATTTACTATTTTTCAAAATGTATATACAAAGATTTAAAGTTTAAAGAGGCTTTTGTACAGTTATCAATTAAGGCGATATTTTGTATAATACCTATAGCAATAGAGTTACTATACTTATATTTTTCAGGCGCTCTATATTATTTTATTGATTATACGATATTAGGACTATCAAGTTTTGGACAAAAGGTAAATTCAAGCTTTATAACAGCTATTTTGTTCCCAGACACTATTATAAAATCACAATTTATACAAAGTTGGATACGAAATTTAGGAATGATTTTTTCATTTGTGTTTTTAATTGTAATGATAGTAATAAAATGTAGTGGAAAAATAAAGATACATAATAAGCTAGATATGAATATAATGGTATTATGTTTATGTTTTATGGCTGTTGGTGTAATTATAAGTGTACCACTTGCAAATCAATACCATTTAATATTAACTGCAACATTTATCGAATTCCTATTCTTGATAAATTTTGTACAAATATTACCTATACAAAATTGGCTTAATAAAAATATATCAACTTTATCATATTATATAATTATTGTAATTCCGTTGATTATAGGAATTGGATATATAGCTATCTATTCATTATTTACATACAAGTCACAAATTGATAAGTATGAGAATATGTATATATCAGTTAAGACAGAACAGTTAATTAAAAATGTTTGTACATATATACAAGAATATGAAGAAAAATATGATAGACCACTTTATGTAATAACTAGTAATGGGGTAATGTATTCAATGGCAATGGATAGGAATAATGGAATATTTGATTTACCTCAATATGGTAATCTTGGCAAAGATGATTATATGAAAATAATTGACAAATTAGATAGCATGAACAATTTTGCGGTTATGATATATGCAGATGACAGTAAACTATTTTGGCAAGAGCCAAAAGAAATAAGTAAATATATTAAAGAAAATTATCAATACGTTGATGATTTTGATATGTATAAAATTTACTATAAAGAGTAATTAAATATACTTTTAAGAAAATTTTATTGATTTATTCGAGTTTTTGTGATATAAATATAATATACAAATGGGAGGGAAAATGTACAATAGTAAATTAGAGGAGTTTAAAAGGTATATAAGGAATAGAAAAGTAGCCTTTATTGGTATTGGTATAAGTAATATACCTGCTATGAAATATTTATCAAAATTAGGTGCAAATGTAACTGGTTTTGATAAAAAAACATATCAACAATTAGGCGATATATGTTTAGAATTAGAATCGATGGGCATACAATTGTCTTTAGGAGAAAAGTATTTAGATGGACTTGTTGGTTTTGATGTAATATTTAGATCACCAACAGTTAGACCAGATATTATACAAATTCAAAGAGAATTAAATATGGGTGCAGTTTTAACATCTGAAATAGAAATGGTAATGCAGATGTGTCCAGGAAAGATAATAGGCATTACTGGAAGTGGTGGAAAAACTACAACTTCAACTCTAATATATAACATGCTAAAAGAACAAGGCGTAAATTGCTATTTGGGTGGAAATATAGGAACACCGCTATTTGATAAAATTGACGAAATGGAGGAAAATAGCATTGTTGTACTTGAATTAAGTAGTTTTCAACTACTAACTATGAAAAAAAGTCCACATATAGCTGTTATTACTTCATTAGCGCCTGACCATTTAGATGTACATACATCATTAGAAGAATATTATGAGGCGAAAACCAATATTTTTAAGTATCAAAATGAAAATGATATTTTAGTATTAAATTATGATAATGATATATTAAAAGAATATATACAACAAGCAAAAGGTAAAGTTAAGTTATATAGCAAAAACACAAAATTAGATAATGGAATAATTTTAGATGACGGTAAAGTTAAGATTGCAAGTAATAAAGTAAGAAGACATGTTATAGATACATCACAAATACGTATGGTAGGAAAATATAATGTTATGAATTTATGCGCTGCAATACTAGCAACAGAAGGAATTGTATCAATAGAAAATGTAATTAAAGTAGCAGAGTCTTTTGCAGGTGTTCATCATAGGATGGAATTTGTAGCACAAAAAAATGGAGTTAAGTATATTAATAATTCGATTGCGTCTTCTCCAATTAAAGCTATTACTAGTATAGAAGATATAGAAGAAAAAATTATTTTACTAGCAGGTGGATATGATAAACATGTGGGCTTTGAAGAATTTGCTACTACAATTATAAATAAAGTAAAGACTGTGTTGTTATTTGGAGAAACTAAAGAAAAAATAAGAGATGCAATAGCACAAAAGTTAGAAGGGTTACAGCAACCTAGTGATATAAAGATAATAATGTGTAATAATTTTGAAGGGGCAGTAAAAAATGCAATACAAATTGCTAACAGTGGAGATGTAGTAGTATTATCCCCAGGCTGTGCAAGTTTTGATGAATTTAAAAATTATCAAGAAAGAGGAAACAAATTTAAAGAAATAATAGAAAGTTTTTAAAAGGAGTAAGTTATGAATAATAAATTTGAAATAGGAAAAGATGTAGCAATAAAATATATTATGTTTAAGAAAAGAACAGAGAAAGAAGTTGTCAATAAATTAGAATTATTAAATTATAGTCCTAATATAATTGACAAAATCATAGACTATTTGAAAGAAACGGATTATATAAATGATGAAAGATATGTTAAAAAATATTTTGAAGAATTAAAGTCAGTAAAGAATTGGTCTGCAAAACATGTAAAACAAGATTTATATAATAGAGGTTGTGAATGTACTATTCCTGACAAAGATTTGAATAAATATGAATTGCAATCTATAAAAAATCTATATGGAAAATATAACATTAAATATCCTGACTCTACAGAAGAAGGAAAGCAAGAATTTATTAAGGCGCTTAGAAATAAAGGTTTTTTGTATGACAATATTAAAAAAGTAATTGTATAAATATAAAATTGTATACAACAGTTTTATATTTTTTTCATATATTGTTAAATTTCCCTTGTCTAGTTTTGTCGAAAGTATAGTAGGTATTTTAAAAATATGATAATATATCCAAGTATCCAAATTATGGATATGATTGGAGGCAAAATGTATGAAGGTAAATTCATAAAAGGTGTAAATATACTTGATAAAAACTTAAATATAATATATAATAAACTATAGATTAAGATAATCTTTTAAGGAAAGGAAGTGGAGGAGAAATTGAGAAGTATACCAATAGGCACAAGTGATTTTAAGGCAATAGTAGAAGCAGGATATTTGTATATAGATAAAACAAAATTTATAGAAGAAATAGTAAATAATTTTATGGGAACAAAGCTATATTTACGTCCACGAAGATTTGGAAAGACAACCAATATGCAAATGTTATCAGAATATTTTGATATAACGAAAAAAGAAGAAAATAAAGATTTGTTTAAAGGGCTATATATAGATAGTGTGGAAGAATGTAAAAAGCATCAAAATGCATATCCAGTAATATTCATATCATTAAAAGAAATAAAGCAAGACAATTGGGAAAAGATGTATAGTAGTATAAAATCTTTAATTGTAAAATTATATAATCAACATGATTATGTAAAAGAAATATTAAAATCAAGTGAAATAAAGT
>CALYAQ010000005.1 GCA_944393615.1 uncultured Clostridia bacterium | reverse complement strand
AGTATTCAAGCATTTGAACCAGTATTAGTTAGTGGTAGAGCTATAAAGCTACATCCATTAGTATGTTCTGCGTTTAATGCTGACTTCGACGGAGACCAAATGCCAGTACACGTACCATTATCTCCAGAGGCACAAGCTGAAGCCAGATATTTAATGCTATCATCTAATAACTTATTAAAGTTGCAAGATGGTAAACCAGTTGCAGTACCTTCACAAGATATGATTTTGGGTAGCTATTATTTAACTATTCAATTAGATGGTGAAAAAGGTGAAGGAAAAGTATTTAAAGATGTAGATGAAGCTATGATGGCATACAATGAAGGTATAATTGGCTTACATGCTTTAATAAAAATAAGAATAACAAGAGAAGTTGAAGGACAAAAAGTTTCTAGAATAATTCAAACAACAATTGGAAGAGTTATATTTAATGAAAATATTCCTCAAGATTTGGGCTATGTTGATAGAACTAATCCTGATAATTTGTTTAAGCTAGAAATAGAATTCCCAATTGTTAAAAAGAATTTGGGAGATATAATTGATAGAACAATAAAAATACATGGTATACCAAAGGCTGCTGAAGTTCTAGATACAATAAAAGCATTAGGTTTTAAATATTCTACAAAAGGTGCTGTTACAGTAAGTATATCTGATGTTGTTGTTCCTGAAAGCAAACCACAATTAATTGCGCAAGCAGAAGAACAAGTAGAGGAAATTGCTAAAAGATTTAGACGTGGAGAATTAACTGACCATGATAGATATGGTCAAGTAATTAAAGTATGGGAAGGTGCAATTAAGAAAATTACGGAAGCTATGATAGAAAATTTTGATGAGTTAAATCCTATATATATGATGGCTCAATCTGGTGCGAGAGGTAATATGAATCAGGTAAGACAGTTAGCAGGTATTAGAGGTTTGATGGCTGATACATTAGGAAATGCAGTTGAAATACCGGTTAAATCTTGTTTTAGAGAAGGGCTAGATGTATTAGAGTATTTCGTATCATCACATGGTGCTAGAAAAGGTTTAGCAGATACTGCGTTAAGAACAGCCGATGCGGGTTATTTGACTAGAAGGTTAGTTGATGTTGCGCAAGATATAATTATTCGTGAAGAAGATTGTAAGACTGACGAAGGTGTTCTTGTAAAAGAAATAGTAGTTGATGATAGAACTATTGAAAAGTTTGAAGAAAGAATTTCAGGAAGATATGCATTTGAAAATATTGTAAATCCTAAAACAAAAGAAATTATTGTAGCAAAAAATGAATTAATAACTGATGATAAAGCAAAAGAAGTTGTAAATGCAGGTATTAAGAGTGCATATATACGCTCAACATTAACATGTAAAGCAAAACATGGTGTATGTTCAAAATGTTATGGTAAGAGTTTGGCTACAGGAGATAAAGTTGACATTGGTGAAGCTGTTGGTATAATTGCAGCACAATCAATTGGTGAACCTGGTACACAGCTTACTATGAGAACATTCCATACTGGTGGTGTTGCTGGAGGAGATATTACACAAGGTCTTCCAAGGGTTGAAGAATTATTCGAAGCTAGAAAGCCAAAGGGACTTGCGGTTATAACAGAAATATCAGGTAAAGTTACAATTATAGATAATAAATCAAAAAGAGAAGTTGCGGTTACAAATAAAACTGAGTCAAAAACATATTTGATACCACTAGATAAAGAACTTATTGTAAATGAAGGCGATATGATTGAGGCTGGGGATCCTTTAACATCAGGTTCATTAAATCCACAAGATGTAATGAGAATAAAGGGTTACCAAGGAGTACAAGATTACTTAACTTCAGAAGTACAAAGAGTTTATAGAGACCAAGGTGTTGATATTAACGATAGACATATAGAAATAATAGTTAAACAAATGCTAAGGAAAGTTAAGGTTACTGAATCAGGAGATACTGAATTGGCATCAGGAACATTGGTTGATATAGCAGATTTTATACAAGCTAATGAAATTGCAAAAGCTGAAGGTAAAGTACCAGCAGAAGGAGAGAGATTGCTACTAGGTATAACAAAAGCTTCATTAGCAACAGAATCATTCTTATCGGCTGCATCATTCCAAGAAACAACAAAAGTTTTAACTGATGCTGCTATTAAAGGTAAAGTAGATCACTTGGTTGGTTTAAAAGAAAATGTTATTATTGGTAAGTTAATACCAGCCGGTTCTGGTATGAGAAGATATAGAAATATTTCTATTGTTAAGAATGCACCTGATGTTGATGATGAAGAGATTGCCAAGAATGTTCATGAATTAGAAGAGGCAGATGTGTTAGCAACTGAGGTACAAACTAAAACAAAAGATAACAACGAAGAACAAAAAGTTGAAGATGTAGCTCAAGTTGAACAAGAAGTGCCAGAGCAAGTTGTTGAAGAACCTATTAAAGAGGAAAAAACTAAGAAATCGACTAAAAAAGAAGAAAAAGAAGAAAAAAAAGAAAAGACAACTAAAAAGGCAAACGAAAAAGAAACTGAGAATAAAAAAACATCAAAAACTGATAAAAAGAAAGCAACAAAAAAATAAATAGTAAAAGAGAATTTAGATAAATATATATAAATTCTCTTTTTTTCTATTTTGACTGTAATTTGTTTTTTAATAAATTGATTTCTTGTTCTGTAGCCATTTGAGGATCATACCAGCCTCTAGCTGACATTTCGTTAAATAACTTTGTTTGTATACAATGTTCATCTTCTAATATGTTTAGCATAGTATCTCTTAAATTTTTTAATACACATTCTCCAGCATAGGTATTGTAAGTAGAAGATATGAATTTTTGGCTAGATAGAGCATCATCTAAATGTTCTTTTTCATTCATTTTTTAACCTCCTTAATTTAAAAATTGAAATAATGTATTGTAATGTGCTTGATGTTTTAAAGCAACGTCGTCAAATGTTGATGATAATTTTGGGTCTTGGCATTGATTTGCCATTGATTTATATTTGGCAATTAAAACTAATTCTGCATTCAACTGATCTTCTAAAGCAGATAATTCTTTACTGGTTAAGTTAGCCATATTTCCACCTCCATAAATTAATTATTAACCAATATATTAATAATATACAAAATGTAATAAAAGTAGGCAAAAAATACAAAAAGAAAAAGATACAAACCTAATCAATAGATAAAAGGATTAACTAATATATCTTTTATTATGTGGAAACTGAAATACAACGTCTTTATAAAAAAACACCCAGATGGGTGCTAAGTAGAAAGAAAAATTTTACTATTTATTTTGATGGATTTATATGTATAATTACATCAGAAATATGATTGATTGTTAATATATCATATTGAAGTTTGGTTATAATATCATGACTATGGTTAACTGTCATTTCACCATTTATTGATACTTCAATAATTATAATATAGTTGTTTCCTATAGGCTTTGATGTTATTTTATCAATATTATCTATTTCAGAGTAATTTTTAACTTTTTGTATAATTGATTTTTTCATATTTTCATCAATAGATTTATCCATAAGTATTTCACAACTTTTTAAAGATATTTTTGTTCCAACGAAAAATATCCAAATTGAAATTAGGCAACCGATAGTGCCGTCTAACCAATACATGTTAAATAATGCTCCTAAAACACCAATTAAAGTACCGAATGTTAAAAATACGTCATTGATATGGTCTTGTGCATTTGCAATTACCAGTAAGCTATCAATATCTTTTCCTTTTTTATTAACATAAAAATACAATGCTAGTTTGGTTATTATAGTTATTATACAGACTATTACTAACCACCAAGAGAATACAAAAGTTTCTTGATGAATTATAGACATAAGAGATTGATAGAATATATTTATACAAAGTATTATCATTATAACCCCTATAAGTAAAGAAAAAATATATTCTGCTTTTCCGTGCCCATAGTTATGATCGTTATCTGATGGTACACTAGATATTTTACTACCTACATAAGTCATAAATGACGAAATAATATCAGTAGCACTGTTAAAAGCATCTGCAATCATTGCATAACTGCCTGATATAAACCCTATTACTGCTTTAATGGATAATAAAAATAGATTGGCGAACATACCTAATATTCCCACTTTTTTAGTTGTTTCAAACCTTTCTTGTAACATTATATAAACACCTCAAAGATAATATATCATAAATTATTAAATACATCAATTGATTTTAGAAAAAAGATTAAATTTAGGCTTGTCTGATTTTGTCGAAAGTTATTTTTTATATAATAAGAATGTCTTACTTGAAAGCATTTGCATAAAATAATTGCAGTGTTTTGTAAAAAAGCCAAAAAAACATATTGACAAACAGAAGTCCGCGGTGTATAGTATTATACATGAAACGAGCTTAACAAATAACAAAAGAAGATAAATGCAAATGTAAATGGAAGTTTAAATATCTTGATAAAAGGTTTGAATTTTAAACATATTATGGTAAATACATTTAATAGGAGAGTAATAAATGGAAATTTTAAGTTTTTTGGAAAGTTAAGTTGTTGAATTAATGCAAATGGCAATTTTTGCAACAGAAACCAAGTTAACTTTTGGGGATATGGATCAAGTGTTAAGATAGAAGTTGGACACGAAAGCGTGTAAATGTAATATAATGTTTATATGCTTTAGAAAGGAGTGTTCAAAATGGGAAAAATAAGAGTTATGACGAAGAATTCAAGAAGATGATAGTTGAGTTATATGAAATGAATGGAAAAATAATTAAGAGATATGAAAAAAATTAGAAAAAGATATTGAACATTTGGAAAAGATAGGTTATTATATTTATAGATTGATATATATTATTGTATTATAAAGAAAAATAAAATCACACAGTTAAATGGAGACAACCGGAGAAATATGTGATAAAGTATAAAAAACAAAGGAGAAAAAGAATGAAAAACGATACAAGCCTTGAGACTGTACACACACAATTGGATATAATTTACAAATAAGATTTAAAGGGAACTTTAAATTATATTTAATATACAAAAAAATAATAGAGAAACTAGAGTAAAAAAGATTACTTTAGTTTTTTATTGTCTAAAAGGGGGAGAAAGAAAAAATGAAAAAAGGAATTAGTTTAGTAATATTGATAATAACAGTAATAATAATGATAATACTAACAACAGTAGTGGTATTGAATAAAAAACAGCTACCAAGTACAGTAGATTTAGCAGTGTTTTTAAATGATGTAAGTATGGTACAAGAAGTAGTAGATATAGCAATAATGAATAATATGACAAATGCAACAAATGAAGGAATAATAAATAGCCAAGAGCTAAGGAAAGCACGATGGAAAGGAATAATAAAGGAAAATGATGGAACAACAGGGTTTGCGTCAACCCATACAGTAAATGGAATAGAAGTAGCAGTATTAGACGGAGCTAATTTGTCAAATCAATTATCAATAAGTGCAGAAGAGGTAGAAAAATATGGCGTAGATGAGCAAGGAAAAGTATACTATATAGAAGGAGCAATAATAAATGGAGTAACGTACTATAACAGAGATACAACAATAGAAACACCAGGCGAAGGTGGAACGTCTGGTGGAGGCGATACAAGCCAAGGTGGTAGTACAATAGGAAATGGAACATTAGCAAGTGTAATAGATATAGGAGACTTTATAGCATATGATTGTGGTAATTGGACAGGTACAGCTGATATGCCAACAGCAAATGGAGCTTTTGGAGGATATACAGAAGGCATAAGCAAGTCAACTAGTATAGAAGTCGAGAGCAAGAAATGTCAATATAGCGGTTGGAGAGTATTATCAATAAACAGAAATGAAACGCCAGATAATTATACAGATGATATAATTGCATTGATACATGCAGGTGTACCTGCTGTAATGTATTGTCCTGGCTATGTGGCAACATATAAAACTGATGCAATAACATTTGCACAAAGCAATTTTGTAAATTCAACTTATGCTAATGACGCAACAATATTTGATAAAGCAACATATGATATTTATCATGCAACAAGCATTAATGGAGCTACTGTAATTCAAAATGTAACAACAATTGGAGTTGATTATTGGACTTTTGAGAGGTATGCTTTAGGTACTACGAATGGTTATAATAACATGTATTATATTAGTTATAATGGTCGGATATAATAATACTGGCTGGACACGAAAGCGGTATCCGACCCGTTGTATACCTAAAACCTAACATACAAGTAATAGGTGGACAAGGGACGTCGGATAGCCCATATACAATATAAGTTTTTTATCATATTAAATTATATATTTAATATGATGTTTTTTTCTTCAATGCTAGACAAAATAAATTAAAGGTGGTAGAATGTATATAAATGAAGAGGTAAAGTATGAAGAAATATAAAATGGTGGTAGATGAATATTTTAAATTAGGAAAAATATTATATGGACAATGTTTTCGTTGGAAAATGCGAGAAGACGGAAAATATATTGGAGTTATAAATAATAATGTTATAAAAATATGGCAAGAAGGTAATTTTGTATATTTTTATGCAATGGATAACAAAAATATAGAAGAATTTATACATGAATATTTCGACATGGGTACAAACTATAAAAAAATAGTACAAGGTATAAAGAAAAATAGTAATAATGAACTGTTAAATGAGATAATTAAATATTCAAAAGGAACACGAATATTAAATCAATCTATGTTTGAAATATTAATATCATATATTTTTTCAGCTAGTAATAATATACCTAGAATTGAAAATAGTATTGAAAGATTAAGCCAATTATATGGAAATAAATTAGAGTTTGAAAATAATATATACTATTCTTTTCCTACAAAGCAACAATTAAAAAGTGTTTCTAGTGATGAGTATAAACAAAAAATTAGAATTGGTTATAGAGCTCCATACGTAGAAAATACAGTTAAAGATATATTAAGTGGCAATTATGATTTAGAGGATATATCAAAAATGGACACTAATTTGGCAAGAAATAAATTATTAAATTTACAAGGTGTAGGGCCTAAAGTAGCTGATTGTATATTGCTTTTTTCAATGAAGAAAAAAGATGTATTCCCTATAGATACATGGATTGAAAAGGTTATGAAAAAATACTTTAATAATGAAAATTTAACCAAAAAACAAATACAAGAACTTATTGATAAGGAGTTTGGAGAATATAAAGGAATAATAAACCACTATATGTTTTATTGGGGTAGAGAAAATAAGATATAAATCAAATCACTAATATGTAGTATAAAACTCAAAATATTTGAAATAATATACTATTAAGAGGTGATTTTTATATGCAATTTTTATATGCATTTTTAATAGGTGGACTTATATGTGGAATTGGTCAGATTTTAATAGATAAGACAAAGTTAACATCTGCAAGAATACTAGTATTATTCGTTGTATTAGGCGTTGTGCTAACAGCAATAGGGCTATATGAACCTTTAGTTAATTTTGCAGGTGCAGGTGCAACAGTTCCACTTACCGGGTTTGGATACTTGCTAGCTAAAGGAGTAACTAGTGAAATAGATAATATAGGTTTGTTAGGTATATTTACAGGAGGCTTAAAGGCAACAGCAGCAGGAGTAGCCGCCGCCATTATATTTGGATATATAGCATCTGTTTTATCGAAACCGCAAATAAAAGAATAAGTAATATGCCTTTTGATTTTATACAACAATGTAATACAAATGCAATGCATACAGTTTGCCCCAATTATTATACAATAGTTATATAAAAAATATAAAGGAGTAGTAAAAAATGGTAATAAACGATACAACCCTTGAGGCTCTACACACACACACACACACACAATTGGATACAATTTACAATTAAAGTTTGAAGATAAATTCGAACTTGATTTAGTATGTAAAAAAATAAATAGGAAAGAGAAAATAAAACTAGAGTAACATACAATAAAAAGTATGTACTTTAGTTTTTTTATTGTAAAAAAATATATTTTAGAAGGAGAGAACGAAAATGAACCAATTATATAAAAAAGGAATAAGCTTAATAGCGTTAGTAATAACAATAGTGGTGCTTGTAATATTAACAGGAGCAGTAGTAATAACAACAATGAATAATAATATGTTTGATAATACAAATAGTGCAGTAAATGAATATAACAAAAAAGTGATAATACAAGATATACAAACAAAAATACAAGTGGAAAAATTAATGAAAGCAAATCAAGGAATATATACGTTAACAATGGAAGAAATAATACCAATAATACAAGAACATGGAACATTTGATAACAATGTATTAAAGCTAACAACAACACAAGGTATACAAATATGGTTATAT
>CALYAQ010000004.1 GCA_944393615.1 uncultured Clostridia bacterium | reverse complement strand
CTATGGACGAGGTGGAGGAGCAACAGATGTAAGACTTGAACCAACTTCTTCACAAAATATATGGAACGAATTTGATAGTTTAAAATCAAGAATAATGGTAGCAGGAGGTGGGGGTTCAGGACATAGTACTTCAACATCAACAGGAGGAGCAGGAGGTGGCTTGTCTTCATATAAAGGCAATGGAACAGCAACAACAGGAGCAATAGCGACACAAACAAGTGGGTATGCATTTGGGTATGGTGGTCCAGGACTAAGTAGTCAAGCGTATTCAGCATCAGGTGGAGGATATTATGGAGGTAAATCTTCAACTAGCCAACCTTGTGATATATCAGCAGGAGGTTCGTCATATATATCAGGTCACTTAGGGTGTGATGCAATAACTTCAACATCTACTAGTAGTAGTATAGTTCATACAGGACAGTCAGTACATTATAGCGGTTATCAATTTTTTAATACTAGTATGATAGACGGAAAAGGGTATGAATGGACTAATACAGTACAATCGTATGTGGATATGCCAACTCATGACAATACATCAACAATGACAGGTAATACTGGCGATGGTTATGCAAAAATAACTAGATATTCGGGGTACAGATATATCGAATAAAATTGAGAGTGATTATTTTCAACAATTAACCAATATGTGAAAAAATTATGTAATACAAAAAAAGAGTGAGTTTTGCACTTACTCTTTTTGTATTATTTTAAGAAAAAAGAAAAATAAAAGCCGAATATGCTTTTATTTTTGCATTGCCTTTCTTTTACTAATTAAATTTAATAATACACCAATTGCAATTCCTTCAATAAATAGCAATATACTAGCTTGGAACATATCAAATGCAATATAATATGTATATACTGTTTGCAGTTCTTTAATTGCAAATATTGTACCTGCTATTAATGAAAAAATTAGTGATATTGATAATATAGAAAATGTAATTAGCTTATTTGTTTTATTCAAACTTGCAAGTTCAGATATAACTAAATTAAACATTAAAAACACCTCTTTATCTATGTTATATATTAATAATAACATATTTAGAGGCGTTTTTCAAAAGTAATTATTTCCTTATTTTACAGCGATTAACTTTTTTGATAAAGTAGATTTTTTTCTACTTGCTGTATTTTTCTTAATTATTCCTTTTGCACATGCTTTATCGATAGCTTTAACAGCATCTTTGTAGCTTTGTTCAACGTTTTCGTTATTTTCTACAGCTGACTCGAATTTTTTAACAGCTGTTTTGTAAGCTGTTCTAATCATACTGTTTTGTAATGTTTTAGTTTCAATTATTTTAACTCTTTTTTTTGCTGATTTAATATTTGGCATCTATAATGCACCTCCTTATACTTCATTTAATAAATTTGCAAACATTATTTTATCATGTTATATACTCTTTTTCAAGTCATATATTAAAAAAAATCAAAAAAATAGCAAAAAACCTAAAATTTCAATTGACATATATATACTAAATGAGATATAATATTGCTATCAAATAAAAGATTGTATGAAATATTTTGTAATATTTAATATATTGCAAGTATTTAATATATAAATGATTAACAATCCGAGAGGAGGGGAATAGCATGTCCGAAATAAGAGTTAGAGAAAATGAAAATTTTGATAATGTATTAAAAAGATTTAAAAGACAATGTGCAAAAAATGGAGTTATGGCAGAAGTAAGAAAAAGAGAACATTATGAAAAACCTAGTATAAAAAGAAAAAAGAAATCAGAAGCAGCGAGGAAAAGAAAATATTAAAAGAGGGTGAATTGCATGAATATGAAAGAAAAATTGATGGAAGACCTTAAAGTTGCTATGAAAAATAAGGATGTTATTAAGAAGAATACAATAACATTAATTAGGTCAGCAATACTACAATATGAAAAGGACAATAAAACCGAATTAGATGAAAATGGTATTATTGAAATTATATCAAAGGAATTAAAGAAAAGAAACGATTCTTTAATTGAATATGAAAAGAGTGGTAGAGCAGATTTAATAGATGCGTTAAAAGAAGAAATAGAAGTAGTAAAAGAATATTTACCAGAACCATTAACAATAGAAGAACTTACACAAATAGTACAAGATACTATTGTTGAAGTTGAAGCTAAAGACATGAAAGATATGGGAAAGGTAATGCAAGGTGTAAAGGCTAAAACTTTGGGTAGAGCCGATGGAAGAACAATAAATGAAATTGTTAAAAAACAATTATCATAAAATATTATTGATATCTATAAATAATGGATATCAATTTTTTCTTTTTTCTCTTTGATTAAATCTTTTCTTTTTTCTCCATTGACAATATAAAATGTTTGGTATATAATGGAAAAGAAATGGAGGAGATTATGCAACAAAAAGTATTTGAAATGGATAATAAATTAGTATTACACTATATCCATGAACAAAAAAATAAATCAAATTTAATAGCAGTATTTTTAACAGTTCCACTACTTAGACAAACTGTTACTTTAAATGCTTTAATACCAGCAGTATTAAAAAGAGGTACAAGCAAGTATCCCAATATGCAACAATTGGAAATACATTTACAAGAAATGTATGGAGCGATGCTGAGTGGTTCAATTGACAAATCAGGAGATAATCATATACTAAAATTTTATACAGAAACTATAAAAGATGAAATTGTAGGCGAAAACTTATTTGAAAAAAGTATTGAAACTATATCACAATTAATTTTTTCACCTTACTTGGAAAATGGTGTATTTTCTAATGAATATGTTAATCAAGAAAAAGAAATTTTAGATACAATTATAAAAAATAGGGTAAATGATAAATTTGCTTATGCTCGTAGTAGATGTGTTGAAGAATTGTGTAATAATGAAGGATATGGTTTGTATTCCTATGGGTATAGCCAAGATTTAAACAATATAAATTCGGCATCAATATATAACCAATATATAGAAATCTTAAAAACTGCCAAAATTGATATATTTGTTTGCAGTAATAAAAGTGAAGAGGAAGTAAAGCAAACTATTTCGAAGTATTTTAAATATGATATACTATCACAAAGACAAAATATATATATTCCAAAACAATCGTATGTACCAGTTATTGAAAAAGAAAGAGTAATAACGGAAAGTATGGAAGTTACGCAAGGAAATTTGTTTTTAGGTATAACAATTCCTAAAATAGACCAAGTAGATAAAAATAATATTACTATTTTAAATGCGTTATTGGGCGTAGGTGCTAATTCTAAAATGTTTAGAAATATACGAGAAAAGGAGCATTTAGCTTATCATGCATCATCTTCATATATTAGAAATACAAATTTAATATATGTATATGCAGGTATTGAGTTGTCAAATTACGATAAAACGGTTAGCTTAATTAAAAAAGAACTTATAGATTTGAAAAAAGGAAATATATCTAAAAGAGAATTTCAAGATGCTAAAAGTATAATTATATATTCATATAATACATTATCTGATAGTCCGTATAATGTTGTGAATTTCTATTTTGATAGGAGTCTGTCTAATGATAATAGCACAATAGAAGATAATATAAAGCAAATTGAGAATGTGAAATTAAATAATGTAATTGAAGTTGCTAAAAGAATGAATTTGAATGTAATATACTATTTGAAAAATGGAGGGTAAGATGAGAAGTTTTGAAAATAACGATATAAATGAAAAGGTGTATTTTCACAAATATGGAAATGGACTTGAGATAATACTTATACCTAAAAAAGACTTTAAACAAAAAACAGTAATGTTTGGTACAAAATTTGGGTCTATAAATAACCGATTTGTTATAAACGATAAAAGAATTGATGTACCTGATGGTATAGCACATTTTTTAGAGCATAAAGTTTTTGAACAAGAAAGCAAAGAAGATGCATTAATGACTTTATCTAGCTTAGGTGCAAACCCAAATGCATATACTACATCTAATCATACTGTATACTATTTTGATACAATTGATAATTATGAACAATGTACAAAGGTGTTATTTGATTTTGTACAAAGCCCATATTTTACTGATGAAAATGTAAAAAAGGAACAAGGTATAATAGGACAGGAAATACAAATGTACGATGATGATGCTAGCTTTCAAGTTTATATAAATTTATTACAAAATATGTATGAAACACACCCTATAAGAATTGATACAGCAGGAACTATAGAAACTATATCACAAATAAATAAAGAGCTATTATATCAATGCTATAATACCTTTTATAATGTTTCTAATATGTTGGTATGTGTATGTGGAGATATTGATGTTGAGGAAACTATTAAATTTATAGAAACTTTAGTTCCTAAAACAGGTAGCAAAGATAAAGTAAAAGAATTTTTTCCAGTAGAATCAAAAAAGATACATAATAAAAGTAGCATTAGATATTTAGATATAAGTACTCCATTGCTTGCAATAGGATTTAAAGATAATAATGTATCTTCTAGAAGTAATGAAGAAAAAATCATATTTGATATTGCTACACAAATAGCATTAGATATGTTAATTGGAAAAAGTAGTAAACTATATCAAAAAATATATACGACAAATTTATTGTCAAGTTCATTAGATTTATCATACATATATGAAAAAGATTATGGACATATAATTACTGAATGTTCTACACCTAATCCAGAAAAGTTTGTTGCAGAATTTGAAAAAGAAATGGAAAATTTTGTGGTTAAGGAAGAAGATTTTCAAAGGATTAGAAAAACACTTCATGGTTCATATATTTTAGAATTTAATAATGTGCCAAGACTAGCAAGAATGTTTTTTGCTGACTATATAAAAGGAATTAATTCATTAGATTATATGGAGGCATATAAAAAAGTAACTATAGAGGATGTAAAAAAAGTATTTGACGAGTTGATTAAACAAGATAATATGGCAATATCTATTGTTAAAAGAAAAGAATAAAAGAGGTAACGTATGCAAATTGGTTTTCCAAACTTAAATATATTTTTTAATATAGATAATATAGCTTTTGAAATTTTTGGTATAAGTGTGTATTGGTATGGCGTTTTGTTTGTATTTGCGTATATAATAGCCTTAATACTTTTTAGAATTAACTCAGGGCTATATAGCATTAAATGGGAAGATGCTTTTTTAACTTCGGCTATATCAATATTTATAGGAATAATAGGTGCTAGAATATATTATGTATTGTTCAATTTAGAATATTATTCAAATAATATATTACAAATATTTAATATAAGAAGTGGAGGTCTTGCTATATATGGCGGACTGATTTTTGGTGTACTAGGAATATATATAATGTCTAAAATATTAAAATATGATTTTATCAATATGTTAGATTTTATCGTGCCTTATGTTGCGCTTGCTCAATGTATAGGCAGGTTAGGCAATTTTTTTAATGTAGAAGCGTATGGGTATACAACTGATGTGTTTTGGAAAATGAGAATATTTATGCAAGATGCATTTATGGATGTGCATCCAACTTTCATATATGAAATGATAATTACATTAAGCATATTTACTATAATATATTTATTGCGCAAGAAAAGACAATTTAAAGGTCAACCAGTTTTAATATATTTAATTATATATGGTCTTGGTAGATTTATTGTAGAAGATTTTAGAGCTGATAGCTTAATGATAGGAACTTTTAAAGTATCACAAGTTTTATCATTATTCATATTTTTAATAGCTATATCGATATATGTTTATCGTTTTATAAAGTTTAATAAAAAAACTGTTAATTAATATAATTTGCACAAGTAAAAGAAATATTAAATATTGTGTTTTCCTATTTGATTTAGTTATACAATATAACTTGCTAAAAAATGATTGATAGTATATAATATATTCATGGGGAAATAAAAGAAAATTAAAATGAAAGGAAGTGTAGGAAAAATTGAGAAGTATACCAATAGGCACAAGTGATTTTAAGGCAATAGTAGAAGCTGGATATTTGTATATAGATGAAACAAAATTTATAGAAGAAATATTAAATAATTTTATGGGAACAAACTTATATTTACGTCCACGTAGATTTGGAAAGACAACCAATATGCAAATGTTAAAAGAATATTTCGATATAACGAAAAAAGAAGAAAATAAAGACCTATTTAAAGGACTATACATAGATAGTGTAGAAGAATATAAAGAGTATCAAAATGCATATCCAGTAATATTTTTATCTTTAAAAGAGGTAAAGGCAGATAATTGGAATGATATG
>CALYAQ010000003.1 GCA_944393615.1 uncultured Clostridia bacterium | reverse complement strand
TATTTTACTCCTCATTTAATTTTCACTCCTTAATTATTATTCTGTTTTTTTAGCTTGTTTAATAAGCTGATTGGCATAAACGGATAAACCTGCTACTAATATTCCTTGTACTATTGTTGTAAATATTGCCATTAAAATTGATTGATATCCGCTGAATGTACTTGTTGCTACTACATATACTGCTGATATTACTGTTCCTATTAAGCCTAATATTACTGGTATATATTTATCATTTATTTTTTCTGTATTTTTTAAGCCCATACCAATAAAATATAATACAATTGCTACTACCAATAGTTCTGGTTTAATATAATTTTGTAATATTGAAATATCCATATTTTCACTTCCTTTCTATTCTTTTATTATTTTAATTTTAATATCTTCCATATTTTCATATAGCTCTTTTATTGTACCATTTCCTTCTAAAGCTTGATAGCTATTATAAAGATGGTCTAAATTTTCTTTGTCCAATATAGTCATTTCTTTTTTTATTTTAAAATTTCTATATTTTTCTATTAGTATATTTCGCAAAACATCTTGTAATGCTTTTATTATAATTTTATCTTTTTCTTCTTTTTTAAAATTATTTTCTTTTTCTTTTTTCAATCTTGTGCTTATATATCCTATTATAGTACCTAACAAAAAAGTTATACTCCATTTTAATATTGTTTCGCCTATTATTTCCATTTTTACACCTCACTAGTTATTTTTTGTGTAATATAATGTTACATGTCCTGTTAAACTTGAACGGTCATTTCCTGTAACAACTGATATATTGGAATTAGTAATTATAATACCTATGCACGATGTAAGTCCTGATGGACTAGAATATGGTAATGGAAAACATGATGTATTATCTCCTTGTGCAAATCCTTCAATTTTAGTTATATTACATGCAGTTGTAAAATTATTTATTCCATGTGGTACATTCTTTGTTGAAGCATTTGGAAGATTTCCTAAATTAATTAATTTTCCATATTCTACTTTTCCATCAATAATTTTACCTGTTTTAAATTCTGTTGTTGTAACTATTGGAATATTCGTTTGCTTCCAATCTGTCCATGTACCATTAAAACATTGTCTTTCAAATGTTTCCATTGCTGCCATTGAATTCGTTACTCTTTTCGCTTCTTGATATATAAAGTCATTTCTTAAAGCTATTGTAGTTATATAAAAAGAATAACCTTTACGTGGTATGTTTATTGTACTTCCTGATGCATAAATAAAACTTGTTGTTTTTATATCATTTAAATTTCCCGAAAAAGCTGTAGACGGTGTTCTATCTATTTTTGCTTCATCTACATTAGTTTGCATTAAATTTAAATTTTCAGCCGAGATATCAGGTTCTGAATTATTAATAAAATTAATTTTTTCCATTTATTTTTTCCTCCATTTCTTTTATTTTTTCTTGTAATTCTTCTATTGTCTTTTGTTGTTCTTTAATTATTTTTTTATCTTGAATTCTATCTTCTTCTATTTCTTGTATAGCTTTTGTTGCAGTTGATAACACATTTAATACATTAATTTGCCAATCTTCTTTTGTTTTTCCTTCTTTATCTTTTATTATATTATGATGAACAAATTTTTTATCTATTTCTTCCATCTCTTGTGCTATATATCCAATTCCTTGATGTTCGTTATTTGATTTCCAATCAAATTGTCTATGTTTGATTTTCTTTATTTTATCTATGGCATACTCTTCACTATCTTTTATATTATATTTTAAATTTTTATCAGAAGATGTTGTATATAAAAATACAGAACCACCTTGATTAAAATAAGCACTAAAAAACGAATCTGGCATACCTGATATACTATATATATCGTCAGAAACAGGAACATTTTTTAAATACGCATTACCATTACATACTAAGTCATTCTCTATATTAACTGTTCCTAAAAAATGCGAAACATATTCTCCACTTACATTAAGATAACTTTCAATTAATTCTCCTAATTTAAAATAACCTCTATCAACTGAAAAAATTACATAGTTACTTGAATTTCTTATCTCAAAACCTTTTTCAGTCTTTATAGTTACATAACCTGTATTTCCTGATACTTCTGTTGCAAATATTTGTGGAGAATTTGTACTAGTGTTTGTTCCTAAAAATATTGTATTTTTTTGCATTAATATAGGTGCTTCCAATGTAAATAATCCTCCATACTCGGTGCCAATTTCGGTATTATAATCCCCATATCTAAAGATTGGAAAAAAGGTTGTTGACCCACTACTTGTTTTCTTAACTCCCCATACCATACTATTACCAGAATTATCTCCATTTATTGCAAATGAAATTTGTTTTTCGTTAGAACTTTCTATTAATCCGATATCTCCAATTTGTTTTCCTAAATTATCATAAAAATGTTGTCCTAATTTATCTAATGTCATTAATTTCTTTTTATTGCTGTTTAATATCTGAAGTTCAGCATTAATAAATTGTATGAATTCCGATATTGTATTCCACGCTATTTGTACACTTTTATAATTTTGTTGTATTTTAGTTCCAAATTCATCTTCTCCAACTTTTTTACT
>CALYAQ010000002.1 GCA_944393615.1 uncultured Clostridia bacterium | reverse complement strand
TAGTCTTTGCCCTAGATTATTATTTAGCTTGAAATGAACTTATAAATTGAACCGCCGTATGCCGAACGGCACGTACGGTGGTGTGAGAGGGAATAAATAAAATAATTATTTATTCTCTACTCGATTTGACAAATGAATATTAATAGTATATAATATCAAAAAAATTATTATAGAAATGCTGTATTATTAAAGCAATTCAAGGAAGAACAATGATTATTGTAATTATGGGTCCACCTGGAAGTGGCAAAGGAACTCAATGTAATGTATTGTTAAGTAAATATGGAATGAAACATATTTCAACAGGAGATATTATTAGAAAAAACATTGCTAATAAAACGCGGCTTGGTATTATCTCAAAAGGATATATTGATAATGGACATCTTGTACCAGATGAACTTATTGTTGATTTAGTAGAAGATGCGTTAGAGAGTATAGATTTAAAAAAAGAAAAATTACTTTTAGATGGTTATCCGCGGACTATTTATCAAGCACAATGTTTAGATAAATATTTAAAGTCAAAAAAATTAGCTGTTAATTTGGCTATAAATTTAGATGTAGACGATTGTGTGATTATCGAAAGAACTGTTGCAAGAACAACTTGTTCGAACGAAAATTGTGGGCAGATATATAATTTGCTTGAAAAGCCACCTAAACGTAATGGGGTATGTGATAAGTGTGGAGCAAAACTTGTAAAGAGAAATGACGATACCGAAGAAATAATTAAAGAAAGACTAAAGGTATATAGTAGTCAAACTAAACCAATTGTTAATTATTATGAACAGCAGAAAAAACTTTTTGTTGTTAAAGGAGAGTTAACTATTGATGAAGTTACAATTGAAATCGAAAAACAAGTAGCTAAAATTAACCAATAAACATTAGGATATATAAATCTTAATGTTTTTCTTTTGAACAAATATGTAACACATTTTAAATTGTATACATATAATATAATGTACTTGAGTGATAAGGAATTATCAATAAAAGGACAAGCTAATGTGTATAAGAGAGGTGAATTAGATATGTTTAAATGTTGTAAATGCTGTAAATGTTGCAAATGCTGTAAATGCGAATGTAAATGTGAATGTAAATGTGAACATGAATGTGAGAAAAAATTTGAATGTTGTAGAAATGATTGGGAACATGAATGTAAATGTTGTAAAGAAAATTGGAATGACGAGAAGTATGATTTTGAAGATAAAGATAGAGAAGATGAAAAGTATGATAATGACAAAAAGCATGATAAAGAATGCACAAATATATGTATAGAAATAAAAGTTGACTAAAAACGTATAGTTAATATAGCAAAAAAGAATTGGTTATAAAAAATAACTAATTCTTTATTTGCGTTCACAAAATATGAATAACGTATTTTCAACTGCTGATACTTTTCTAAAGTATCCTTTTGCACTATTACAAACTGTTGCGGTAGTTTTAAAGTTGCTATATTTATAATCTTCATTACAACTACAAATTTCTTCTTCTACAACAACATTCTTGAAAATATGCATATTTTCAATGTATGTATGTACATCTTCAATACTATTAATCACAAATGATTTACTAGAAGAATAACCCTTCCTAAAATTTGTTTTAGCTACAATTTCATTTCTTTCTTTGTTAATATGTGTAATGATAAATTTTATATCATCTTTACCATTAAGGTATCTAACATGGTCTCCTGCTTGAATTTGTTCTAAAATGTTTTGTACAGTTTCTAATTTAAAGAAACATTTAATTAATAATCTTGTGATAATGTTCATGACAATATTATAATATATTTTTTTATATATATCAAGATTTTGATTATTTAATATGTAGGGCAATATTGTGAAATATTGAGTAATTTTAGTGTTTTTTTTCTACAAAGCCTTGGCAAATATTAATTTTAATTATATAATATAAGTATAAATAAGGAGAAAATATGGGCAAGAAAGTAATTATAGCAGAAAAACCAAGTGTAGCAAGAGAATTTGCAAAAGTATTAAATGTTGAGGGTGTAAATAAAAATGGATATATTGAGGGAAAAGATGTAATTGTTACTTGGTGCGTAGGTCACCTTGTAACAATGAGTTATCCGGAGGTATATGATGAGAAATTAAGATTTTGGAAGTTATCTACATTACCATTTATACCTAAAGAATTTAAGTATGAGGTAATAGATAATGTTAAACAACAATTTGAAATTGTAAGTCAAATATTAAATAGAGAAGATGTAGACTGTATTTATGTATGTACTGACTCTGGGCGAGAAGGGGAATATATATATAGATTGGTCGATAAAATGGCAGGATGTCCAAATAAGGAAAAGAAAAGAGTATGGATTGATTCTCAAACTAAAGAGGCTATATTGGAAGGAATAAAAAACGCAAAGATGCTAAATGAGTATGACTCACTAGCAGACAGCGCATATTTAAGAGCAAAAGAAGATTACTTGATAGGTATAAATTTTTCAAGATTGTTATCGTTAGTTTACTCTAAAAATTTAGCAAAATTGTTAAATCAAGATAAAGTTGTAATATCTGTAGGTAGGGTAATGACTTGTGTTCTTGGAATTATAGTTGATAGAGAAAGAAAAATTCGCAATTTTGTTAAAACATCTTTTTATAAATTGCAAGCACAATTAATGAATGAAGAAAAACAAAAACTTGAAGTAGAGTGGAAAGTTAGCGAAAAATCTAAATATTTTGAATCAACTAAACTATATAATGAAACAGGGTTTATAAAGGAAGAAGATGCTTTAGACCTTATAAATCAATTAAAGCAAAGCAATCATAGTGCAATAGTTAAAGAAGTAACAAAGAAAAAGCAAAAGGAAAATCCATTACTATTATATAATTTGGCAGAATTGCAAAATGAGTGTTCAAAAAAATTCAAGATTACTCCTGATGAAACATTGCAAATTGTTCAAACTTTATATGAAAAAAAGATGGTTACATATCCAAGAACTGATGCGAGGGTTTTGAGTACAGCTGTTGCAAAGGAAATTGCAAAAAATTTGAATGGTTTAACTAAAATAGGACTAGATGAAGATGTTAGAAAATATATTGATAAAATGGTAAGCGAAAAGTATAGTATTGATTTGATTAAGACAAAGTATGTAGATGATTCAAAGATAACAGACCATTATGCAATTATTCCTACTGGTCAAGGTGCAGAGAGCTATAATAGAATTGATAAATTACAAAAAGATGTATATCATTTGATTGTAAAACGTTTTTTATCTATATTTTATCCGAGTGCAGAATTTATGAAAGTAAATGTTGTTGTATGTATAGGAAAAGAGCAATTTACAGTTAGTGGTAAGGTTTGTACAGTGCTAGGCTATTTAGAAGTGATTAAGAATGATAAAAATGAAAACAGTGATGAGAATAAGGAAAATGAAAATGAATCTCAAAATTTAGATATATTAATTAATTTAAAAAAGGGTCAAGAACTTCAAATTATTGATATTATTACAAAAGAAGGACAAACTTCTCCACCTACAAGATTTTCATCAGGTTCTATAATTCTTGCTATGGAAAATGCAGGTAAATTAATTGAAAATGAAGAGTTAAGACAACAAATAAAGGGAAGTGGGATAGGTACTAGTGCTACTAGAGCAGAGATTATTAAAAAATTAACAAAGATAGGATATATTGAATTAAACCAAAAAACTCAAATTTTGACTCCTAGTGTTAAGGGAGAAAAAATATATGATATAGTTGCTTGTTCTATGCCTGATATGTTAAATCCACAATTGACAGCTAGTTGGGAGAAGGGTCTTACAATGGTGGCTCAAGATGAGATAAAAGCAGAAGAGTTTATGATTAAATTAGAAGACTATATTAATAAAAAAGTGAAGGGACTAAAAGGTAAATATAGCCAATACTATTATTGATAAAACATTTTATTGAACAAAAATACTAATAAATTACTTCTTTGCATATATTGTAAAGAGGTGATTTTTTATGGATTATGAAGTGGTAATAAATTCCACGTTAAGGTTAGGAATGCAAGCACCAGATTTTGAGGCTATAACAACATGTGGAAATATAAAGTTGAGCGATTATAAAGGTAAGTGGGTTGTTTTTTTTAGTCATCCTGCAGATTTTACACCTGTGTGTACAACAGAATTTTTGGCTTTTCAAAAAATGATAAAATATTTTGACGAGAGAAATACAAGTTTGATTGGTTTGAGTGTAGATTCAAATTCTTCACATTTAGCTTGGTTAAAAAATATTAAGGATAATACTGGTGTTGAAATAACATTTCCTTTAATTGCAGATAAGGATATGAGTATTGCTAGAAAATATGGAATGTTGGCTCCAAATGTTTCGGCTACAGAAACCGTAAGAAATGTATATATAATTGATGATAAACAAATAATAAGAACCATACTTATATATCCTTTAACTAATGGTAGATATATACCTGAAATAATTAGAATGATTGATGCTTTACAATTGACAGATAAGGATAATGTAGTAACTCCTGCGAATTGGGTTCCAGGTAATCCTGTTGTTATTCCTCCACCAAAGGTGTATTGTGATATAAATAAAAATATACAAAATGATAATTTGACTTGTGTTGATTGGTACTTATGTTTTAGAAAAGGAGATAAAAACTCTAATGATAAAAAAACTCAACAACGTGATGTAAAGGAAGTGGTAAAATAAGGACACTTATATAATATAGACGTCTTTATTACTTTTTTATAAAATAAGTATCATATCATATTATGTAAGATAATTCGACAAAATTAGTAATATTCTTATTGAATTTTATTGAATTTTGTAATATACTATTGAATGAAAGAGATGTGATATAAATGGATAAAAAAGTAGAATTATTAGCACCAGCAGGAAGTTTAGAAAAAGCAAAAATAGCATTTTTGTATGGAGCGGATGCGGTATATGCAGGAACATCAAAATTATCGTTACGTACAAGAGCTGAAATGGAATCGGATAGTTTGAAAGAAACTATAGAATATGCTCATAGTATTAATAAAAAAGTTTATGTTGCAATAAATATATATGCAAGAGATAACGAGTATCCTGAAGTGATTGAGGAAGTAAAAAGATTGTCAAAACTAAACCCAGACGGCCTTATAATCGCAGATGGTGGTATTGTTGAAATTGCAAAAGAATATGCACCCAATATTCCTATACATATTAGTACACAAGCTAATACTGTAAGTAGCCATGGTGCAAACTTTTGGAGAAAAAATGGAGCTAAAAGAGTAATACTTGCACGTGAATTACATAAAAGTGAAATAAAAGGAATTGTAGATAATACGCCAAAAGATTTTGAAGTGGAAATGTTTATTCATGGTGCTATTTGTTTTGGATATTCAGGCAGATGTTATTTGAGTACATATTTAGCAAATAGAAATTCTAATTTAGGAGATTGTGCACAAAGTTGTAGATGGGAATATAACGTGTATGTGGAAGAGGCAAAAAAACAAGGTGCATTAATGCCTGTTGAGCATGACGAAAAAGGTACATATATTTTTTCGTCAAAAGATATGTGCCTACTTAAAGATTTACCAGAAATATTAAATATGGGAGTTTGCAGTTTAAAGATAGAAGGGCGTCTTAAAACTACATATTATTTAGCCACAGTTATAAATGCATATAGACATGCAATTGATGACTACTACTTAAATCCACAAAGTTGGAAACCTGAAAAATATCTTAATGAGTTGTTAAAAGTTAAAACTAGAGGTTTGACAGATTTCTATTTTAATGATAAAAATAATCAAGATATACAAGACTATTCAGGAATGCAAAAAAATATTGAGTGGGAGCATGGAGCAGTAGTTATTGATACAAATGAAGAGAGAATTACTACTTTGGAAATAAAAAACAGATTACAATTAGGAGATATATTAGAAATAATATTACCTAATTGTATAGAGCCATATAATTTTAAGATTGATAATATGTTAGATTATGATACAAATGTAAGTATAGAGTATATTAACCCTGGTAAAGAGGAACAAAAGGTTAAAATGAGATTACCAATTGATGTTAAGCCTGGGATAATAATAAGGAGAAAAAGAACAGCCATATAGGAGGTAATAGCTTATGAATCAAAAAATAAGAGTTGGTATTGTTGGTTATGGCAATGTTGGTAAAGGAGTAGAACTGGCTTTATCCAATACTAATGATATGGAACTTGTAGGAATATTTTCAAGACGAGATATTTCTACATTAAATAGTAAAATAGGAAAGCCTACATTTATACATTATGATAATATTTATGATTATGAGGATAAAATAGATGTAATGCTAATGTGCGGAGGTTCTGCTACTGATTTAATAGAGCAATGTCCGTATGTTGGAAAGAAATTCAATATTGTTGATACATTTGATACACATGCAAAAATACCTGAATATTTTAAAACTGTTGAAGCAAGTACAAAACAAAATAATAAATTAAGTATAATGTCTGTAGGTTGGGATCCTGGAATGTTTTCAATAATTAGAATGATATCACAAGCAATTTTACCAAATGGAAAAGATTATACATTTTGGGGAAAAGGTGTAAGTCAAGGTCATTCTGATGCAATTAGAAGGGTTAAAGGAGTAAAAAATGGTATTCAATATACAATACCTATTCAAAGTGCTATACAAAAAGTGAGAAATGGAGAACAACCACAATTATCAACTAGAGATAAACACTTGAGAGAATGTTTTGTTGTATTAGAACAAGATGCTGATAAAAAACAAGTGGAACATGATATAAAAACTATGCCAAATTATTTTGCGGATTACGATACAAACATTTATTTTGTAACAGAAGAGGAATTAAAAGAAAATCATTCAAAAATGATGCATGGAGGTTTTGTTTTAAGAACTGGTACTACAGGAAATAACAAACATATTATAGAATATTCGTTGAAATTAGATAGTAATCCTGAATTTACTGGTAGTGTAATGGTTGCTTATGCTAGAGCGTGTTTTAGACTAAATAAAGAAGGACACGTAGGTGTAAAAACAGTTTTGGATGTACCATTAAGCTATTTAAGTGATAAATCTTATGAAGAATTAATATCTACTTTGCTATAAAAGGAGAAAATAAAAATGAGTAAAAACGCTATAAGCCTTGGGGCTCTACACACACACACACACACACAGTTGGATATAATTTACAAATAGGTTTTAAAAAATATGTAATAATAAGATATTGTAAACTAGAGTAACATACTAAAAATGTATGTGCTTTAGTTTATTTTTTGTAAAAAAATAACAAAAATATAAAATAATGAAAATGATAAAAAAGCTATAGACAAACTAATGAATACATGATATATTATGTATAGAGGAGTATATATAAATTTAATTGAAAAGGAGAAAAAGTAATATGAATCAACTATATAAAAAAGGAATAAGCCTATTAGTGTTAGTAATAACAATAGTAGTGTTAATAATATTAACAGGAACGATAATGTTATCAATTAAGAATACAAATATATTTGACAATACTCAAAGTACAATAGATAATTATGATAAAAATGCAATAATAGAGGATATAAGTATAAAAATACAGCAAAAGAAAATAAAAAATGAAATGCAAGGAATATACGAAATAAACATGACAGAAATAATACCAATAATAGAACAACAAGGAACTTTTAATAATAACATATTAAAGTTAACAACTGAAAAAGGAATAGAAATATGGCTATATGAAATAATGGAAATACCATTACAAGAATATGCAACAATAACGTATGAAAATAACATATTAACAGTACAAACAGAGTTAACGAATAATGGGTATAGAGTACAATATACAACAGATGCAGGTAATAGTTGGAGTTTGTATACTCAAGCAGTAACAATAAGTGATGAAAGTGGAATACAAGTACGATTATTAAATCAAGACGGAGAAGTAGTAAGCAACACATTAAGAATAACAGGTGGAGTAATAGGTGAAATTGATAATACGAACCCAGTAATAACAATACAACCAAATGGAATAGGGTTAGCAAAAAACACACAAGTAACAATAACAGTAACAGACAATAACGAATTAGCAAACAACAATACGTATGAATACTATTTATCAACAAGTCAAAATGCACAAACAGGCGGCAGTTGGGTTAGTTTTACAAATGGAACAGCATTTACAATAGGAACAAATTTGACAGGAACATATTATTTACACGTAAAAGGAGTATATGATAAAGAAGGAAATAGTAGTGGAGATGTGGTATCTGAAAGCTATACATTTGATAATACAGCACCATATAGTTTTACACCAACAATAGGAGAAGTAACGGAAACCTCTATACAAATAAATGCGAATACAAGTGATAATAATGGACAGGCAGTAACATATAAATATAGTATAGATAATGGTACAACATGGCAAGATAGTAATATTTTTACTAATCTATTGGACGGAACAACATATAGTGGAATAAAAGTAAAAGCAATAGATAGTGTTGGAAATGAATATTTAAGTAGCAGTATGGTAGCGGTAACAATATCTACAGATTGGGAAGGCGAATGTGATATAGGGTGGTATGTTAAAAATCCTAATGCTACAACATATAGTATAAGTAAAGCAAGAGAGTTAGCAGGACTAGCATTACTTACAGCAAATGTTGATAGTACAGTATATTATGATAGCAAGTATTATGCAAATACTACAAGTGGTGCTTATACAACAACAGGGTTAGATTTTACAGGAAAAACAATAAACATAACTGATGATATACAATTAAATAAAGGAACATTTAGTCAAACTAGTGGAACTTGGTATTATACACCAAAAGGTGGAAGTGCAATTGCAGTATCTAGTTTAACAGCTACAAATATACAAGCTTGGACTCCAGCTGGAACATTTGCAGGAACACTAAATGGTAATGGACATAATATATCTGGAATGTATGTAAAAACAACAAGTGAAGTAGCAACACTTATAACTACATTAACAGGAACTATAAAAAATGTACATGTTACTAATGTATATGCACAAGCAACATCAGCAGGAGCTTCTGGAATTGCAGGAGGCGGAACAGGAGGAATAATAGATAGTTGTTCTACAACTAATGGATATATTTGCGGATATAAATATGCTGGTGGAATTGGAAGCAGTATTAATGCTACTGTTGTTAATTCATATAATTCAGCTACTATAGAATTAAGCTATAAATGTACCAATGTTTATTGTGGTTCTTCTGCTATTGGTGGAATTGTAGGGTTTAATTCAGGAAAGATAGCAAACTGCTATAATGCAGGAACCGTAGTTGGGGGCTGTAGAACGGGAGGTTTTACAGGTTCACAAGGTTGGAGTAATGTTTCTGCTACAATAATAAATGGATATAATTCAGGTGCAATAAGTTGTTCAGCATATCGTGGCTATGGGGTAGGTTGGATACAAGGCGGTACATTATCATATTGTTATGGCTTAAGTAGTTCAGTTACTGGTTCGGTTGGTGGTACAGAGGCTAATACAACTGTTACAAATACAAATAATAGAACATTTAGTGGTAGTGG
>CALYAQ010000001.1 GCA_944393615.1 uncultured Clostridia bacterium | reverse complement strand
ATTATGCAACCATAGTTGCCTAATTTTTATATTATTCATTTTCTTCTTCAATAATATCAATGTGTAAATTCAAATCTTCTTCTGTTGGTAACACTTCTAAAATATCTTTTGGTAATATTTTTGATATTTCATATGAATTGACTCCTATTGGTTTGTTAATATCTCTTAACGAATATTCAACTGAAAATTTTGTTTTTTCTCTACATAATATAATTCCAATTGTTGGATTATCACTTTCTGTTTTTATTAAATCATCAACTGCTGATAAGTAAAAATTTAATTTTCCAGCATATTCTGGTCTATATTCTGTGTTTTTTAGTTCCACTACTATATAACAGTGTAATTTAGTATGATAAAATAGCATATCTATAAAGTATTCTTTATCATCTACTGAAATTTTATATTGGTTTCCAATAAAGCTAAAACTATTTCCTAGCTCTAGTAGTACTATTTTGATTGGTTCAACCATTGCTTTTTCTAATTCTGTTTCTATAAAACTTTCTTTTAAATTTGATAAATTTAAAATATATGGATCCTTCATCATATCCTTCGCCAATCTGCTTTGTGGTGCTTGTAATGTATTCTCGAAATTATTAGGTTTATCTCCTAAAATTTGTCTCGTATATAAATCACTTTTTATTTGAAAAGCTAAATCATCATAACTCCATCCATTTATTGAGGTTTGCTCTATATATCATTCTCTTTGTTCTTCATCTTTTATTTTACTAAAAATCAATATATTATGCGACCAAGGTATCTTTTCAGAAGTTTTTCGTAAATTAACGTTGTTTTTGCATTCCAAATAATATTTCTTCATATTAAGAAGATTTCTTTCTGAAAACCCTTTCATATTAGGAAAATTTATTTTTAGTTCTATTGATAAATTATTTATAAAATTATTTCCGTATTTTGCATTTTCATCTATTATTTTCCCTAAATAACTATATAATGCTAATGTCCTTATATTTGCACTTTTATAAATATCATATTGTGCATTTAATATTTCATTTTTTATATTTTTAAATACTTCTTTAAAATCTTTTTCTAACATCTGATTTTCTTCCATATTCCATCTCTTTTATGTGAAAATTTTTAAATTGTAGTTAGAAGTAGCCCCTTGTTATTACTAAAGCTATTTTATTCCTTCTTTATATATTAGGTTCATTTTTATTCTCTCCCAAATATTTTTTACAATTGTTTTAGCACTTTGAATTTTTTATTCTCATTAACATCTTTATATATTTTATAATTTATTTAGCCATTCTAATATATCTACATATACCCTATTACAATTTATTTCATTTAACATCTCATGTCTACCATTAGGATATATTTTTAATACTACATTACAATTATATCTTTTAAAACTTTCATAGACTTTCTCTACACCTTTTGTATTACCTCCAACAGGATCTTTTTCTCCCGAAAAAATATATATTGGCAAATCTTTTCTAACATTCTTTATATATGACATATTATTTGAATATTCAATTAGCTTAAATAAATCTTTATACCCACTTGCTGTAAACAAAAAATTACCCATTTTATCCTTGTTGTATTTTTTAGTCACTTCCACATCTCTAGAAACCCAATCATATTTGTTTATTGAATGTTTAATATTTATCCTTGATAATCGAAAGGCTAACTTCATAATATTTTTACTTCTATAGCGCAAACCTTTTTTCTCAATTATTAAATCAGTTAACTTCGTAATAGTTTTAATTAATTTCACAGGCCCAATTGTTCCAGAAAGAATAACTCCGTCTAGCTCATTTTGGTAATCATACATATAGCATCTGACTATAAAGGAACCCATGGAATGACCCAATATTATATACTTATATTCAGGAAACTTATCCTTTACTATTTTAGTTAATTTATATGTATCTTTTATTAAACATTTATATCCTAATCTATCCGCAAAATATCCGTAATCATCTTTGCTATTTACAGAATAACCATGTCCCAAATTATCATGTCCGCATACTATATATTTATTTTCCAAAAGAAATTCCACAAAATTTTTATATCTGTCAAAATACTCACACATTCCATGAACAATTTGTATAATTCCCCTTATATCATCTGTATTATTAGGAATGTATATCTTACCTTTTATTGTATTAATACTATTACTACTTAAAAAATCAACATCTTCTATAACATAATTCATAACTACTCCACTTCTATAACTTTACACAAATCAATTAAATATATATATTGTTTTTTCACTTTTATATTGAGTAATTTTTCTAATGCTTTTTTATAGTAATTAAGCTGTATTCTATATCTTTTAATTATTTGTTTTACATCAGATACTTTATCTGTTTTATAATCTACTATTGTTATTTCATTATCTTTTATGTAGAACATATCAACCGTACCTTGAACAAGTATTGTATCTTGATTTTTTCCTACATTACTCAAATTAAATATTTTTTTTACATCATCAATATTTTCCTCTAACATGAAAGTCTGTTCTGTATATACTCTATCCGCTTCTTGAATTTGCTTATATAGCTTTGATTGTGTAAAACTATATATTTTATCTATATTAACCACTTCATATTCTCTATCATTAATTTTATTCATATTCTTAATTTCTATTTCTAAATCTTCTTTTGTATAACTCTTTGTAAAATCTAGGTGCTGAAAAATATAGTGATATATATTTCCTTTTTCTAATGCAGAAATATCAGATTGTATTTTTTCATTATCTAAAAACTTAGGAGTAATACCTTCATATATATTTAAACTATTATCATAACTTTCTTGATATCTTCTTTTTATTTCACTCACAGATATCTTATGAGGTATTTTAGTTAAATATTTATTGCTATATTCAAAATTCATTTCTTTATCTATTATGTTATATTTTTCTTGATTAATACTACCACTTTCCAATTGTGATATGTTATTTTCAAATACCTTTCTTAAATCTATTTGTTCTTCTTGTTCAATATTTACACTAGACTTTTTAGCTATGTCAGTATATTTAATACAATTATATTGTATTAAATCTTTACTAAATAAATTATTATACATTACATAATTAATCATGCTTAAATATGAAATAAGATTATCCTTAATACTAGTTTGTGCTTTAAAAATACTTTTTTCATAATCTTTTGTAACGCCTGTAATGATAAGCTTTTCTTTTGCTCTAGTAAGAGCAACATATAGCATACGCATCTCTTCTGCAATTATTTCATTTCTCATGTTTTTAGCAATTACCTTTTTAAATATACTAGGATAAGTTATACGTTTATCTAAATCAACAATTTCATTTCCAATTAAAAGTTGTTGATGTAATAATAATTTGCTATTTAATTCTTTAAAATTAAATTTTCTATCTGTATTACCCAAAAATACAACTGGGAACTCTAACCCCTTTGATTTGTGAATACTCATTAAACGCACAACATCATCACTTTCACTTAATATTGTTGCACTTCCCATATCTTGATTATTACTTTTAACTTTTAGTATAAAGTTAATGAAGTTGAACAAACCTTTATATGAAGATTGTTCAAACTGTTTTGCTCTCTCAAATAGTAATATCAAATTAGCTTTCTTCCCCTCGTAATCTTTATACCTTTTCATATACGCAATATATTTATAGTCCTCATATATATTCCATATTAATTTACTAACACTTAAAATTTTAGATTGTGCAATATATTCATTTAACTTAATCAAAAAGCTATTTACTTTTTGATTTGTAACACTAGCCTTTTGCATAGCTGTATAAAAATATCCAACTTTATCATACTGTCTAATATTAGCTAATTCATTATCATCAAAATTACCAAATGGTGACTTCAATACAGATATAAGGGGGATATCTTGATAAGGGTTGTCTATTATTTGTAAGTATGAAATAACCTCACTAATCTCTAGCTCATCTAAATACCCCACTTTATTGTCTATATATATTGGTATATTGTTTTCTTTGAAAACCTCATTAAATATAGGAGCAATTCCCTTTGTACTTCTAAGTAAAATCACCACATCACTATATTTTATATCCCTATACTCTTTTGTTTTCTTATCAAGCACCTTATATTTTTGTGCTACCAATTCTTTTATTCTATTTGCTATAAACTGAGCCTCATATTCAATATTTTCCCCTTTTATTTCTTCTACACTTTCTTCAGCATCTACATTTTCTTCAATTTCTCTACTGTCATTGCCCTCTTGTGTTTGTCCTTGGCTTATATCTATTATATCAATTTCAATTTTAGAATTATTCTCTTGTATATCTTCATACTCTGCACCATAATTTAAAAATTCATCTTTTGTATAATCTATTTGTCCAAAACTTTTAGTCATAATATTACTAAAAATGTAGTTTATATATTCCAAAATTTGAGATCTACTTCTAAAATTTTTATATAGATTTATTTTCATATATTTACTGTCATCATCCAAACTATATGTGTTATATTTTTCCAAAAATATTTCAGGTTTTGCACCTCTAAACCTATATATACTTTGCTTCACATCTCCAACCATAAATATATTAGGACGTCCCTCATCACATTTTGATATCAGGTTTAATATATAGTCTTGTATATAGTTACTATCTTGGTATTCGTCAATTAATATTTCCACAAATTTGTTCCTATATTCTTTTGCAACACTACTAGGTATAATATTACCCTCATCATCATACGACAACAAAATATCCAAAGCATAATGCTCAAAATCGTTAAAATCAATAATCTTGTTTTTATGCTTTTTAGACTTAAATCTATTATCAAAATCTTTTACCATACTTATTAAGTACTCTAACTCTTTTTTATTTATTTCATTTTGCTTTAATATATCTTGCTCATACATATTACAGCTTAATTCTTTTACCAACTTTTTTATATTATCCCAATGTGTAGATACTAACATTTTACTTTCTTCGTCATAGCCTCTCATTTGTACACGTCTGTCTAATGTATATGAATTAATATTTCTTATACACTCATCCCACTTCAAGTTTCGTATATTCAAAAGTTCTAATGCTCTTAATTTGCTTGAATTATAGAAATCAACTTGTTTTTGATCATCTGATAGTATATCTAATATTATTTCGTGTTCAGACACTATTTGATTTATATTTCTAATACATTGGTTAATATACTCTTTACCCCATACCGTACTTTCAAAATCACTTAAATTCGATGTATTTATACAATTAAGCAACTGTTCATATACTTTTCGTTTAAATGGCTGATTTGCAATATATTCATATATTCTTAATATAACATCTTTTAAATTATCAGTTTCACTTTTTTCATTGAATATTTCCAACAGATTAAGAAATTGTTCATCTGCATTTTCTAATTCGTATTGCTCGTCGAATATCTCTTGTAATATTTCATATTTCATCAATTGATTATCTATTTCATTTGCTATTTTCATATTAGGTTCTATGCCTATTTCGTAATAGTATTGCTTTATAACCCCAAGGCAAAAGGAGTGTATCGTTGTAATACTTGCACTATTTATATTAATTATTTGTTGTTGTATCCATGTATCCTCTGGAAAACAATCTAGTTTTTCATATAATTTGTTTAGTATTCTTTCTTTCATTTCTGTAGCCGCTGCATTTGTAAATGTAACTACTAAAATACTTGTAATGTCTACTTTTTCATTTATTACTTTGTTTATAATTCGCTCTACTAGTACAGCTGTTTTTCCACTTCCTGCTCCTGCTGATACTAACAAATTACAATTTTTTGTTTTTATTGCATTTTCTTGTTCTTTTGTCCATTGCATATTATCCCACCTACTTTTACTATACTTTATCATAATATTAGGAGAAAGTAAATATTAGAGAAAAAAGAAAAAAATATAGCCAGTGATAAATCACTGACTAAAAAATGTTAATACTAATATAAAGCCTCTTCGAATACTAAATTTTCAGAGTTCAGATATTACTAGGCGAACTCACAGAAAGAATAGGTCTTTGTATCATATTTTACTGCTATTGGACTAATTTACAGTTTTAATCGTGTACGGACCACAGTAATGTCGTATCTGATAATTACGCTCGTACTCGCCGCACACGTCACATCGCGAAGATCCGGCCCCGTTGTAGTACGAGGACACCACAGCATTACAGTATGGACACGTGTATTTGGTACTGATAGTACATGTACCTGTATGTTCACACACCTCATATTCATGATTATAACTACTAATTGTTACGCTTTTCGTATTCGACGCTGTATTTCCAAATCCTACACTATCTGTACATACATTTGCTACTACTCTTACACTTTGTGTTCCTACACTACCACCCGTTACTGTTAAATAATATGTTGTTCCACCTCCACTAAAACTTCCTTTTGTTCCATTTGATACTGTTATATCGCTTGCTGTAAAACCTGTTACTGACTCGCTAAACCTTATTGTATTTACTACATTTGCTCCTGATACATAAGCTGTTATACTACACGTTGGAGCCACTCTATCTATTGCAATTGATGTTGTATTAGATACTATATTTGTATTTCCTGCACTATCTGTACATACTCCTTCTGCTACTGTTATTGTTTGTATACAGTCTGTATCATTTGTTACTACTATTGTATATGTTGTTTCATTTATTTTTGTAAATTCGCCTTTTGTTCCGTTATTTACTGTTATATCTTCTATTGTAAAACCTATTACTGCCTCACTAAATTCTATTGTATATTTTATACTATCCACATTTGTTATATCTGTTGTATCTGCTGTTATATTGACTGTTGGTCTTGTTATATCTCCTATTATTTCTTTGTCTGTTCCTT